>CAYQDR010000011.1:0-64465 GCA_964416315.1 uncultured bacterium | reverse complement strand
GCGCCGACCACCTACCGCCAGTTGTATGATGTGGAGTCAACCGGATAAGCAACTCAGACATTATGACTTCCGCGAGGAGAGGCTGACCTCCGGCTCAGCGCGGGTTAGCCTCTCGGCCAGGCAGCGGCCATCTCGTGCAGGCTGCCATGGAGAAACTGCCCCCCGAATGTCGCCCGGGGTGCGCCGAGCGCCGACTGCAGCAGACCAATGTCGCGGATGCCCGGCCGGCCGCCATACCGCTCGATCTGGTCCGCGTGGAGCGCCAGGACCTCGTCGAGCGTGAGGAAGCCGACCTTCACTCCTCAGCCAGTCGTCGGAAGACGCCTCCGTACTGCCGGTGGGCCTCTTCGACAATCCGCTTGAGCCTGGCGGTCCGCCGCCTGTCACGGACCGGAGAGATCACGATGACGTCCCCGTCCGTCGACACCTCGAGCGGCGTCCCGGCATCGATCTCGAGGCGATCGAGGATGGGCTTGTCCAGCACGAGCGCCAGGCTGTTGCCCGTCTTGGTCAGCTTCTTCACCATGGGTGAAGCCCCCGTGCGGACACTATGGCATGCGGGTCCGTACGGGTCAATCCTACGCGCCCCACGAGTTCGTCGCGCGCCTCGTGGCTACTTCAGGTACTTCCGGGCGTACCGGGCGACACAGGCCGCCTCCAGCTCGGCGGGATCGGCCCAGCGCCCGGCGAAGCGCGCCGGCGAGAGCGGACCGAGGTCGGGGTCGCTCCGGCCGTCGAGGATGAGGTCGGCGAGCGCGCGTCCCGCCGCGGGCGAGAGCGTGAGCCCACCGACGCAGCACCCTGAGGCGACGTAGAACCCTTCGAGGCCAGGAACGACGCCGAGGAGCGGGTAGCCGTCCGGCGTCATCGTCGGCAGGCCTCCGCGAAGCTCCCGCACCCGCGCCGTGCGGAGGACCGGGAAGCGCACCGCGACCTCGTCCACGAGCGACCGGAGGACCCCGAGGTCCAGCTCGAGGTCGTCGATCGCAAAGCCGGGCTTGAGGCTCCCCGGCTCGACGACGCGCGGCGCGTCCTCGTAGCCGCCGAAGAGGAGCCCGCCCCGGTCGTGGCGGACGTACACGCTCGCCTCGAGGAGCCGCACGACCGGCTGGAGGGGCTCGACGCCCGCGATCGGCTCGGTCACGAAGAGCTGGTGGCGGACCGGAACGAGCGGGAGGTGGATTCCCGATTCCGCCGCGATCCGCGGTGCCCAGGCGCCGGCCGCGTCCACGACGGCGGGCGCACGGATCTCCCCACGCGTCGTCACGACGCCAGCGACCCGGCCGCCCTCGCGCAGGATCTCCGTGACACGCGTGTGCGGCCACGCGCGCGCTCCCAGCTCCGCCGCGCGCTCGGCGAAGCCCAGGGCGACGCCCGAGGGATCGAGCCAGCCGTCGCTCGGGACGTAGCCGATCGCGCGCGCCGGGCCCGGCACGAAGTGGGGCGCGAGCCGGGCGGCCTCGGCCGGCGGGATCAGCTCGGCCTCGATCCCGAGTCCGCGGGCCACCGCGAGGTCGGCGTGGAGCCGCGCCTCCCCGGTCGCGGTGTAGGCCGCCTTGAGGCTCCCGGAGCGGTGGAACCCGATCGGGCGGCCGATCTCGCTCTCGAAGCGCTCGAGGGCGTCCACCGCCTCGTGGCGGAGCCGCGCCATGAGCGGGGTCGCGGCCGCCTTGCTCGTGAGCCCCGCCGCGCGCGGCGAGGTCTGGGAGCCGAGGGCGTGCTGGTCGAGGAGGAGGACGTCTGTCCCGCGCCGCGCGAGGTGGTAGGCGGTGGCGGCGCCGAACGCCCCCGCGCCGATGACGACGACGGCCGCCGTTTCCACGGCCTCAGCCGGTGGTGAAGATCAGCTCCGGCAGGAACGCGGAGACGATCCAGTTCGGGGCGTCCACGATCTCGCTGATCTTGAGGTCCACCGCGACGCTGGCGAGCACGTAGGCTTCCTCCCGCGTGAGCCCCCGCTCGGTGGTGATATGGTCGAGCATGTGGCGGACCGCCTGCTGGGCCGCCGCGAAGAGGTCGGGACCGTGGGCGGTCGTGACGTAGTGCGGCCCCAGCTCGAGGGCCGACGCGGGCCGCGCGGGGAGCCGGAACTGGGGCTCGTAGAGCGCCCGGCCGCGGCGGAGGTCGAAGCGGAGCGTCACCCGCGCCGCCATCTCGACGGCGCTGATGCAGACCTCGCCGTCACCCTGCGCCCCGTGGCCGTCGCCGACGCTGAAGAGCGCCCCCTCCACCCAGACGGGGAGGTAGAGCGTCGTCCCGGCCGTGAGCTGCCGGATGTCCATGTTGCCGCCGTTCTTCCGGGGGGGCATCGTGCTGAAGGTCCCGGGCTCGTCCAGCGCGACCCCCATGACGCCCGGGAAGGGGGCCAGCGGCACGGCGATCCCGCGCCCTGTGCGGGCGTGGGTCCCGTCCGAGAGATCCCAGATCTGGAGGTAGGGCTTCGGAAACTCCTCCTCCGGCAGGAGCCCGCGTCCCGGGCGGACGTGCGTCCAGCCGAACGCCGCCGCCGGTCGCACGTCCAGGATCTCGACGACCAGGACGTCGCCCGGGCGCGCGCCCGCGACGCGGACCGGCCCCGTCAGGGGGTGCCCGCGGAACGGCCCGCGGGCCGCGACGTCGGCGGCCGTCGAGGCCGCCGTGTAGTAGCCGTCGGCCGCGTCGCGCGTGTCGAAGACGACCGTGTCCCCCGGCGCGATGGTGAGCCGCGGCGGAATCCCGTTGTTCCACTCGTAGTGGACCAGGCTCGCGTCGAGGTGATGTGTTCCCGCCATCACTCCCCTCCCCGGACCACCGGCGGGACCCGCTCGGCCCACGGCGCCGCGGCCTCGAAGGCTGCGGCTGCCCGCAGCACGGCCGCCTCGTGGCGCCGCCGGCCGACGATCTGGAGACCCACGGGCAGCCCGTTCCGGCTGAACCCGCACGGCACCGAGATCGCCGGGAGCCCGGTGACCGTGATCGCGTAGGTGAGGTACGCCCACTGGATGTAGTGGTCGAGCGGCTTCCCGTTGATCTCGGTCGGGTACGGCTGCTCCACGGGGAACGGCTCGACCGGCGCCGTCGGCAGGATCAGGAGGTCGAAGCGCTCCATGAACGCCCGCACCCGGTGCCAGAGGACCGTTCGGAGTTTCTCGCCGCGGGCGATCGCCTGAGGGGTGAGGCCGAGCCCCTGCTCGATGTTCCAGACGAGGCCTTTCTGCAGCTCCTCGCGCCAGCGGGGGAGCTTGTCCGCGTGGAGCGCGACCATGCTGAGCCCGCGCGTCCCGGCCACGATCTCCGGGACCTCCCCGAAGTCGGGACAGGCCGCCTCGACGCGGGCCCCGAGGGAGCGGAAGACGCGCGTCGCGCCCTCGCAGACCCGCACGACCTCGGGTTCGATGGGGAGGAGACCATTGAGGTCCGGCGTCCACGCGATCCGCGAGCCCCGGATGGACGGCGCCCGGACCGCGCGCAGGAACTCCCGGGGGTCCGCGGCGTAGGAGATCGGCGCGCGGTCGTCGGGACCCGCGATGACCGAGAGCATGAGCGCCGTGTCCGCCACACTCCGCGCCATGGGCCCCTGGACGGAGAGCGTGTCCCAGCCGAGCTCCTTCGGATAAACGGGGACGAGCCCCGCCGTGGTCCGGAAGCCGACGACCCCGCAGAAGGCGGCGGGGAGGCGGAGCGAGCCCCCGAGGTCGGAGCCCTGCGCGAGCGGGCCCATCCCCGTCGCCAGGGCGACCGCCGCGCCCCCTGAGGAGCCCCCGCAGGTCAGCGCGAGGTTCCAGGGGTTCCGCGTCGGTCCGAAGACGGCGTTGAAGGTGTTCCCGCCCGCCCCGAACTCGGGCGTGTTGGTCTTCCCGACGACGATGGCGCCCGCCGCCTTCAGGCGCTCGACGATCAGGGCGTCCTCGTCGGGGACGTGGTCGGCGAAGATCTTCGAGCCCCAGGTCGTCCGGATCCCCCGGGTCGCCACGAGGTCCTTGATCGAGACCGGGACCCCGTGGAGCGGCGGGAGCGTCGCGCGGCGCTTGAGGGCCGTGGTCGCCGCGCGCGCCGCCCGCAGCGCCTCGTCCCGCGCCAGCGTCACGTACGCGTTGAGCCGCGGGTTCAGCCGGTCGATCCGGGCGAAGACGGCCTCCATCACCTCGAGCGGCGAGGCTTGCCGCGCGCGGTAGAGCCGCGCGAGCGCGGTCGCGGGAGCGAAGCAGAGGTCGCGGTCAGCCACGTTCGGCCTCCTCCGGGGGTCAGACATACCCCGGCCCGTCGATGACGGGATGGGCGGCGAGGAAGCGCTCGTCCACCTCGACGCCGAGACCCGCCTTCTCGAGCGGGCGGACGCAGCCCTCGGCGTCGAGGTCGCAGGGCCTCGAGGTCAGCTCGTCGCGGAAGAGGTTCCCCTTCGAGACGTCCGCCTCGAAGTAGCCGGCGTTCTCGATCGCCGCGAGGAAGTGGATGCTCGCCGCCATGTTGAGCCCGGTCATGGAGGTGTGCGGGTGGATCGGGAGCTTCCACGCCGAGGCGAGGGCCGCGATCCGGAGGGCCTCGGTGACGCCCCCGGTCTTCGAGAGGTCCGGCTGGAGGATCGAGACGACGCGGTCCTCGATCAGCCGCGTGAACTCGAAGCGCGTGTAGTGATTCTCGCCGGCCGCGAGGGGGACCCGCCCGAAGGTCGCGGCCATCGCGTAGCTCCGGTGGTCGTGCGCCGGGAACGGCTCCTCGAGCCAGCCGACGCCGTGGGCCTCGAGGCCCGGCATCGCGCGGCGCGCGTCGGCGACCGAGTAGCCGGTGTTCGCGTCCGTGAGGATCACGAGGTCCGGGAAGGCCTGGCGCACGGCGGCGACGCGCGTGAGGTCGCGCGCCGGCGTGTCCCCGACACGGAGCTTCACCGCCCGGAACCCCGCGGCGACGAGGGCCCGCACCTCCTCGACGAGCGCAGCCGGCTCCTGCCAGCCGAGCGAGACGCCGCCGGCGTACGCCGGAATCGGGCGCGAGGCGCCGCCGAGGAGGCGGTAGAGCGGCCAGCCCGTGGCCTTCCCGCGGAGGTCCCAGAGGGCCATGTCGATCCCGCTCAGCGCGATCGCCGCGGCGGCGCCCATCCCGTGGCTCCCGAGCTGCATCCGGTAGACCTTCGCCCAGACCCCGACCACGTCGGCGGCGTCCAGGCCGACGACGAGCTGCCGGAGCGTCGTGTTGACGAGCTGGGCGACGGCGCCCGGGGCGCGCCCGTGGTGGGCCTCCCCCCAGCCGACGAGGCCGTCGTCGGTCGTCACCTGGACCACGACGGCGTCGCGCTTGACCGCGCGCCCGATCCCGAGCGTCACGCTCGCGCCGGGCGGGACAGGGAACGACGTTGCGTAGGCGTGGACATCGCGGATCGGCATCGGGCCCACGCGCCGATCCTCACACGAGCCCCTGCGCGCGGTCAACGGGGCGGCCGTTGACGGGGCTGCGGGCGCGTGCGACCTTGAGGCCGTGCGAACGCGGCCCACCGCCCCTGCCCTCTGGGTCCTTCGGCGTCGCCGGCCGTCGGCGGCGACGGCCGACGTGGAGGCCGAGCGCCGCGCCCGGTACGCGGCGATGGAGCCCGGGGAGCGCCTCCGGCGCGCCCTTCGCCTCTCCTCCTTCGTCCTCCGGCTTCGCGCCCCACGGCGTCCATGACCGGCGACGCCCGGTTCGAGGAGACGCTCGAGGGGGTGCTCGCGGTGCTCCGCCGAACCGGGATCGCCCACGCGCTGATCGGCGGGCTCGCCGTGGCCGCGTGGGGCGCGCCCAGGGCCACCGAGGACATCGACCTCCTCGCGGATGCCACGCGCTCGCCGCAGCTCGACACGACGCTCCGCCAGGCCGGCTTCGAGCCCGAGTGGCGGCGCGGCGGGCCCGACGATCCCGTCCCCCTGCTGCTCCGTCTGACCCAGCCGGCCGGAGGCCCCGAGGTGGACGTGGTCTGTGCCACCACGGCTTGGGAGCGCGAGGCGCTCGGGCGCGCGACTCGCATCCGGATCCCGGGTGGGTCCGAAGTGCCGGTGGTGGCCGTCGAAGACCTCATCGTCCTCAAGCTCCTGGCGGGCGGCCCCGGCGACCTCGCCGACGTGGCCGATCTCCTGACCCGCTCCGGGCCTCATCCCGACCTCGACGAGCGCGCCTCGGCACGCGGCGTCCTGAAACTCCTCCGGCAGGTTCGCGAGTCGCTTGGCTGAGTGCGGGAGAGCGAGGGGCCAAGGCTGGCGACATCCCTGTGGAGCAGGCCACCAAGTTCGAGGTCGTCGTCAACGGCAAGACTGCCCGGGCGCTCGGTCTGAGCCTTCCCGAGTCCATCCGAATCCGGACCAACAGGATCATCGAGTGACCGGCCCCGGGTTCCGAGAGGCCTACACGAACTTCGGCATCAGCAGGCGCGGGATGAACAGGATCACGTCGGGGAACAGGATCACGAGGAACAGGACGAAGAGCATCGGCATGAGGATGATCACGACGTCCCTGAAGGCCTCGGAGACCTTGATCCCCGCGATGTGGCAGTCGATCAGGAGGCAGAGGCCGTAGGGCGGCGTGACGAGGCCGAACGCGAGCGAGACGACGCCGATGATCGCGAAGTGGATCGGGTGCATCCCGACGCTCTGGGCCACCGGCGCCAGCAACGGCCCGATGATGATGATGGACGGCACCGCGTCGATGAAGCAGCCGATGAACAGGAACGCCGCGGCCTCGATGAGCCCGACGCTGGTCACCCCCGCGCCCCACCGGGCCAGGTAGGCGACGATCGTCTTCGGGATCTGGTAGTAGGCGAGGAGCCAGCCGAAGGCCGACGCGGTGCCGATGTTGAAGAGCGAGATGGAGGCGAGCCGCGCCGTCTGGTAGAGCACCGAGCGGATCTCCCGCACGCCCAGGGTGCGGTAGACGATCAGGCCGACGGCCAGGCAGTACAGCACCGCGATGACCGACGCCTCGGTCGGCGTCACGAAGCCGCCGACCACGCCCCCGATGACGATGACCGGCGTCAGGATTGCGAACGTGGCGCCCCCGAGGGCCCGCCAGAACTCGCGGAGCGTCGCCCGGGCGTAGATCGGGTAGTTGCGGATCCGGGCGTAGACGAACGTGGCGGCCATCTGGGAGGAACCGACCATGATCCCGGGGACGATGCCGGCCAGGAACAGCGCCCCGATGGAGACCGACATCACCCCGCCCCAGATCACCATGAGGATGCTCGGCGGAATGATGACCCCGATGACGGACGAGCAGGCCGTGATGGCGACGGTGAAGCTCGGGTCGTACCCCTGCTTGCGCATCGCCGGGATGATGAGCGAGCCCTCGCCCGCCGCGTCGGCCGTCGAGGAGCCGGAGATCCCCGCGAAGATCATGCTGACGACCACGTTGATGTAGGCGAGGCCCCCGCGGAACTGGCCGACGAGGCAGCGGGTGAGGTCCACGAGCCGCTCGGTGATCCCCGCCGAGTTCATTAGGTTCGCAGCCAGCACGAAGAAGGGGACCGCGAGGAGGATGAAGGCGTTGTAGGCCTTCGTCATCTCCCCGAGCATCAGGATCGGCGTCAGGCGCTCGTCGAGGGCGAAGATCGGCAGGCAGGCGAGCCCGAGGGCGAACGCGACCGGCACCCGCAGGAGGACGAGCGTCCCGAAGGTGCCGAACATGATGGCCGCGACCTCACCGGCCGACAAGGTGATCTCCCCGCAGCACCGCCAGGGCCTCGTGGTCCCCGCGCAGCACCGCGATCGCGGCGAGGATGCGCTCCCCGAGGAACGCGACCCACGTGAGGCCCGCCAGGAGGTACGCCCCGTGGATGAACACCATGTTGATGCCGGTCAGCTCGGAGGTCTGCGTGTAGCCGAACGCGGCGTAGCGCCAGCCGTACCAGACGAACACGAGGGCGAAGACGAGCATGAAGAGGTAGACGATCAGCTTCATGATCGCCTCGCCGCGCGGGCTCTGCGGCGCCGGCAGGACGTCCACCTCGAAGTGGGTGCCCTCGCGCACGGCGATCATCGCCCCGACCAGGATGATCCAGATGAAGCAGAAGCGCGCGGCCTCTTCCGTCCAGATGTAGCGCGGGATCAGCCCGGTGTAGCGGGAGACGATCTGGAGCGTGACGGGCACGATCATCAGGCCCATCAGCGCCGTCACGAGGAACTGGAGGACGCGGAAGTAGCCGTTCAGGACCGTGTGCAGGTACCGACGTCGGGGCATGGGCGATCCCTGTCGGTGCGGGGAAAAATCAGGTCCCCGGCCGATCGAGCCGGGGACCTGATCGGTTGGTCAGCTTCGCCCCTCGAGGGCTACTTCACCGCGTTGATGTTCGCCAGCACTTTGTCCGCCCCGATCTCCTTCGCGAACGCCTCCTTCACGGGCGCGGCCAGCTCCAGGAGCTTTCCGCGGTCGGTGAAGGGGTGCATGCGGATCTTGCCCTCGGCCTTGAAGCGCTCGAGGATCTTGTCGTCCTCCCGGCGCTCCCAGTCGCGACCCCAGGCCGCCCCGTCCCTCCCGGCCTTGATGATGGCATCCTGGAGCTCCTTCGGGAGCTTGCGGAAGGTCTTCCCGGAGAAGCAGAGCGGCCGGATCGTGATGGCATGCTGGGTCTGCGAGATCTCGGGCGCGACCTCGTGCCACTTCATCTGGGACCAGCCGGGGCTCTCGTTCTCGCCGGCCTGGATCACGCCCGTCTGGACGGCGTTGTATACCTCGTCGTAGGCGATGACCGTCGGGGCGGCCGTGATCGCCTGGAACATGCGCGTCTGGATCGGCGCGCCCATCACCCGGATCGGGAGGGCCTTCAGCTCCTCCATGTTCCGCACGGGCTTCCTCCCGACGATGTTGCGGACGCCCCCGCCCGCGTAGCCGATCAGCATGACGTCGGCCTTGGCCAGGACGTCGTCCGCGATCGGCTTCAGCGCCTCGCCGGTCGACAAGACCTTGTTCCAGTGGGGGATGTCGCGGAACAGGAAGGGCATGTCCATCAGCGTCGCCTGCTTGGAGAAGGTGGCCATGTGCGAGGGCGCGACGATCGCGTAGTCCACCGAGAGGCCCTGGCTCATGTAGGCGAAGTAGTCCTTCTCGAGGCCCAGCTCCCGGTTGCGGTGGAGGACGAAGTTCACCGGCCTCCCGTAGTAGTACTGGACCCGCTCGGCGAACTTCAGCATCGTCTGGTTGAAGGAGTGGTTGTCGTCGAACTGGCTCGCCCCCTTGAGCGTGATGGTCTGCGCCCCCGCCGGCGCGCCGAGGACGGCCGCCAGCAGCAGGGCGAGACCCAGGACCAGAACCGCTCGCGCGCACTTGCCGGTCATATCGGGTTCCTCCCCGTGCGGCGCGTCGTCCGCCGCACGATCGTCAGAAGGCCGGAAGGCCAGGATGCAGGAGCCGCGCTGCGTATCTATCCCACACGGAGGCGACGCTCGTCAAGATGCCCGGGGTGGCCGCCCTCGGTCCCAAGCCAGTCCGACGGGCAGGTGCAGCCGGAGTCGAGGCCCCCGGCGACCCAGACGGACCCAGGTCCGGTAGATCCCGTAGTTGCCCTCTATCCTGGCGAAGAGCTAGACCGCCCGTTACGACGGCAGATCCTCGAGCCGGACACCGCGACCGCTCCTGAGGGCGTCTCGCGCCTCCGCTATTCGTCGCAGGAACTCGGGGTGGTGCTCCAACCGATAGTCGAACCAGTCGTCCTCGGTCTCGAAGCCGATCAGCACGCCGGCCGGCTTCCCGTGCCGCGTGATGAGGATCTCCTCGGACTCGGCCAAGCGCAGAAATCGCGACAGGTCGTCCTTGACCTCAGCCAGGGCCGCCTCGCGCACCGGGCGTCCCGTGCTCGGCAAGCCAGCTTGCCGCTTCGGCTTTCGTGACGATCGCGAGAACTTCGACGGCTTCACGCGTGACGTCATAGAACACCCTCACTTCCCCAACCCGCAGGCGATACTGCGGCTGGCTCAAGCCCCGCAGACGTTTGATCCGGCCCTTGCTCACCCGCGTGGGCTCGTGCCGCAAGTGCCGTTCGAGGGCGTCCCGCACTTCGGCCCGGCGGTAGGCCGGCAGAGACCTGTAGGCCTTGGCCGCCTCGGGGGCCAGGACGACCTCGTACCGCATTCTGGCCATAATATAGCCAGATTCGACACCGTGGTCAAATCCGACCGCTGCGGTCTAACGCCGCGGATAAACCGTGGCGCGGAGCGCGGCGAGCGGGGCGGGCATCCGACTCCTGGCGAAGCCAGCGAGTCGGGTCGGGCGGCAAGACCCCCGCAGCGGGGATTACGAGTAGTCCGGGCTCTCCCGGGGCTGCCCTCAGTACGAGCGCGGCAGCTCCAGGACGTGCTCGGCGACGAAGTTGAGGATCATCTCGCGCGAGATCGGCGCGGTGCGGAGGAGCCGCGCGCCTTCCCACGCGTGGATGATGTCGTACTCCTCCGAGAAGCCGTAACCCCCCAGTGTCTCGATCGCGCGGTCGGCGGCCTTCACGCCGACCTCGGCGGCCATGTACTTCGCCATGTTCGCGTAGGTCCCGGTGACCTGGGGCGGGTCCCCGCGGTCGAAGGACCACGCCGCCCGGTAGGTCAGGAGGCGCACCGCGTCCAGCTCGATCCGCACCTCCGCGAGGGGGTGGGCGAGGCCCTGGTGGGTGCCGATCGGACGGTCGCCGAAGACCTTCCGCTCCCGCGCGTACTCGCAGGCCCGCCGGATCAGGTACGCCGTGCTCCCGCAGGAGGAGGCCGCCGCGAGGATCCGCTCGGGGTTCAGCGAGTTGAACAGCGCCGCCATCCCCTGGTGCTCCACGCCGACCAGGTTCTCCGCGGGCACCCGCACCTTGTCGAAGAAGAGCAGGAACTGGTTGAACCCCTCGATGCCGTGCATCGGGAGGACGCGCTTCTCGAGACCAGGCGAGTCCGTCGGCAGGACGAAGAGCGAGAAACCGTGGGCCTTCGGGAGCTTCTTCGCCGCGACTTCCTCGTAGGGGATGCTGCGGGTGACGAGGAGCATGTAATCGGCGGCGTCCACGCCCGTGATGAAGACCTTGCTGCCGGTGATCTCGTAGTGGTCCCCGAGCCGCCGCGCCAGCGTCCGGATCCGGAAGGAGTTGCTCCCCGCGTCGGGCTCGGTGATCGCGAAGCAGAACTTCAGCTTCCCCGAGGCGATGTCGGGGAGGAAGCGCTTCTTCAGCTCCGGCGAGCCGTTCCGGAGGATGCAGAGGGCGTCCATGCCCGTGAGCACCATCATGGTGTTCGATCCGATGCCGCTCGACCCGAGCTCCTCGAGGGCGAGGCAGAGGCCCAGGAGCCCGAGCCCCGAGCCCCCGTACTCCTCGGGGACCAGGCTTCCCATGAGCCCCGCCTCGGCGAGGGCGTCCCACAGCTCCGGCGGGTAGCGCTTCTCCCGCTGCATCAGCGCGCGGAACTCGTGGCGGCGCGGCTCGAAGCGCGCGACGATGTCCCGGATCACCTTCTGGATCAGCTTCTGCTCTTCCGTCAGCTCGAAGTCGAGCGCCATGGCGTCCCCCGGGCTCACAGTCTAGGCCCCGCGCCCCTCAGGAGGCAAGGAGGGTCTCCAGGGCGGCGGCCAGGCGGTCGTAGTCGTCGGGCGCGTTGTAGAGCTGGGCGGAGACGCGGATGAGCCGCCGCGGCGGCACGGGCCAGGCCGCCACCGGTACCTCGATGTCGAAGCGGTCGAAGAGGGCGTCCTGGAGCGGGTCGCGGAGTCCGCGGGCAATCGGCGCCGCGGTGGGCGCGTCCGGCAGCGACAGCGCCGCGAGCGAGCCGATCATCGCATCGGGGCACGGCAGCGCGATGCCGAGCGCGTCGGCAAGCGTCCGCCGCGCCACGAGCGCCGTCGCGCGGTTCCGGGTCTGGAGCTCCGGCCAGCCGCCCGGCAGGAGGCCGCCCAGGTAGCGGATCGCCTCCGGGATCACGAGGCAGGCCGTGGGGTCGTCGGTGCCGGTCCAGTCGAACTCGAGCCGGAAGCGCGACCGGTCGCGCCGCGGCGAGTTCGCGCCGTGACTGATCGTGAGGGGCCGGATCCCGGCCTGCCGGTCCCGCCGGACGTGGAGGAACGCCGCGCCCTTCGGCGCGCAGAGCCACTTGTGGGCATTCCCGGTGTAGTACGCCGCGCCGAGCGCCCGGATGTCCAGCGGAACCATGCCGGGGGCGTGGGCGCCGTCCACGAGCGTGTCCACGCCGCGCGCCTCCAGCTCCGCGACGAGGCGCGCGATCGGAAAGACGATCCCGGTCGGGCTGGTCACATGGTCGAGGAGCGCGAGCTGGGTCCGCGGCGTCACCGCACCGAGCACCGCCCCCACCACCTCGTCCGGCGAGGCGATCGGGAACGGCACGCGGGCGACGGCGACGCGGGCGCCCGCCCGCCCGGCGGCGGCCTTCGACGCGTTCCGACAGGCGTTGTAGGCGTGGTCGGTCGCCAGGATGTCGTCCCCCGGCTGAAACGCGAGCGACCGCACGACCGTGTTGACGCCGGACGTCGCGTTCGGGACGAACGCGAGGTCGTCCGGGTCGGCGCCGACGAACGCGCCGAGGGCCGCCCGCGCCGACTCGAGAAGCCCGTCCAGCTCCCGGGAGAGGAAGCGCACGGGCTCGGCTTCCATCCGCTCGACGAGGCGCCGCTGCGCCTCGAGGACGGCGATGGGACAGGCCCCGAACGCGCCGTGGTTGAGGAACGTCGTGGCGGGGTCGAGCGGCCAGAGCCGGGCCCACTGAGAGCGCGGCATACGGCCTTCAAGGGTACCACCGACCGGCCCCCTCACCCTGCCCTCTCCCCCAAGGGGGAGGGAAAGCGACCGCGGTTGCGCCGCGCGCCCGAACCGGCGATGATCGTCCCCGCAATGAGAGTGGCGACGTGGCACGGCGAGACGCGCTTCACCCTCGACGACGTCCCGGACCCGGCGCCGGGTCCGGGCCAGGTGCTGATCTCCGTCCACACGGCGGGAATCTGCGGGAGCGACATCCACGCGACCCAGGGGCTCTTCCCCGTGACGCCGCCCCGGGTGATGGGCCACGAGTACAGCGGCGTCGTCGTGGACGTCGGCAAGGGCGCGCCGCGACGGCTCGTCGGCCGCCCGGTGGCCTGCGAGCCGAACTACGGCTGCGGCCGCTGCGCGGAGTGCCGGGACGGCCGCCAGAGCCAGTGCGCAAGCTGCGTCCGCGTCGGCGGCTTCGCCGAGCGCGCGGTGCTGCCGGCCCGGTGTGTCCACCCGCTGCCCGAGGGCCTCGATCCCGCCACCGCCGCCCTCGCCGAGCCCGCCGCCTGCTGTCTGGCCGGCCTCGAGATGTTCCAGATGCCGCGAAACGCGACGGTCCTCGTGATCGGCGGCGGCGTGATGGGACTCCTCACGCTCGCCCTGGCGCGCGCGCGGGGCGCCGCGCGGGCGATCCTCTCCGACCCGATCGCGAGCCGCCGCGAGCGGGCGCGGCGCCTCGGCGCGGACGTCGTCGTGGACCCGACGCGCGAGGAGCTCAAGGCCGTCGTGGCGCAACTCACCGACGGCCGCGGCGTGGACCTGGCCTGCGAGGCCGTCGGGGTGCCGGATCTCGTGGCCCAGGCCGTCGCGCTGACGCGGCCGCGCGGCTTCGTCCAGCTCGTCGGCGTGTGCCCCGTGGGGAGCCGCCTCCCGGCCGACCTCTACGACGTCCACTTCCGGGAGCTCACGATCCGGGGGGCGTATGGCCGCGGCACCGCGTTCCGCCGGGCCCTCGCGCTGCTCCCGAAGCTCGGGGTCGAGGATCTGCTCACGGCGCGCTTCCCGCTCGAGCGGATCACCGAGGCCTTCGCCCACGCCACGGCGGGGCACGGGATCAAGACCGCGATCACGCCCGGCGAGATGGGGTAGGATCGAAGACCATGAAAGCCATGGTCGCGACCCGGTGGTGCGAGCCGGCGGAGCTCGAGTACCGGGACGTGCCCGATCCCCGGCCGGGCCCCGGCGAGGCGCTGGTCGAGGTTCGGGCGATCGGCTGCAACTTCCCCGACCTCCTGATGGTCCAGGGGAAGTACCAGGTCAAGCCGCCGCTGCCCTTCAGCCCGGGCCACGAGGTGGGGGGCGTCGTCCGCGAGGTGGGGCCCGGCGTCACGCGCGTCCGCCCGGGCCAGCGCGTCCTCGCGATGCTCCGCTGGGGCGGCTACGCGGAGGCCGTGATCGCGCCGGTCGCGCACGCCTACCCGATCCCCGAGAGGATGAGCTTCGAGGAGGCGGCGGCCTTCGGTCTCGTCTACCAGACGGCGTACTGCGCGCTCGTCCACCGCGCCGCCCTCCAGCCCGGCGAGTGGCTCCTCGTCCACGGCGCGGCCGGCGGCGTCGGGCTTGCCGCCGTGCAGGTCGGCCGGGCCCTCGGGGCGCGCGTCATCGCGACGGCGAGCACGGCGGAGAAGCTCGAGATCGCGCGGCAGGCGGGCGCCGAGGTGCTGATCGATTACCGGACCGGGGAGTGGGTCGACCGGGTCAAGCAGGCGACCGGAGGGGCGGGTGCCGACGTCATCTACGACCCGGTGGGCGGGGAGGTCTTCGATCTGTCGAGCAAGTGCATCGCGTTCGAGGGCCGGCTCCTCTCGATCGGGTTCGCCGGCGGGCAGATCCCCTCGATCGCCGTCAACCGGGTCCTCATCAAGAACTTCAGCGTCGTCGGGGTCCACTGGGGGCTCTACCAGCAGCGCGGCTCGCCGCTCGTGGACCGGTGGATGGAGGCGCTCTTCGCGCTCTACGAGAAGGGGCAGGTCCGCCCCGTCGTGTGGCGGACCTTCCCGCTTCGCGAGGCCGCGGGGGCGCTGGCGGCGATCGCCGGGCGCGAGAGCTACGGCAAGGTGGTCCTGATTCCCTGACGGGCCTCCGTTCGGAGGAAGAAGATCGACAGAAGGGGCGGCATCCTGTCAACGAGCTGTCTCAGCGGGCTGCCGCCGACGAGATCGCCCGGCGCCTCCCGCCACACGCGCTCGCCCTCTACGGCGCCGCGGCCGCCCGGGTCCGGGCCGCGGCGGCCAGGTCGAGCCAGGCCGCGATCTCCGCGGACGCCGTCGCCGACGCCGTCGAGCACGCGCTCACCGCGAAGCGACCGAAGACCCGGTACCTCGGCGGCCGGGACGCGAGGCTGCGGGCGGCGCTCGCCCGGCTGGTCCCGGACGGGATGCGCGACGCGTTGATCGCCCGCTCCCTGGGCCTCCCCCGGGGCAGCGGGGGCACTGGAGAGACGGCGCGATGAAGATCACCAAGGTCGACACGTTCGTGGTGGACGCGGGCTGGCGTCCCTGGCAGTTCGTCGCCGTGCGCACGGACGAGGGGCTCACCGGCTACGGCGAGTGCTCGGACGGGCGGAATCCCTACGGCATCGTCGGGGCGGTGCGCGACTTCGAGCCGATCCTCCTCGGCCGCGACCCGCGCCCCGTCGAGATGCTCTACTGGGACCTGTACCGGATGGCGCGGCAGAGCCCGGGCGGGATCGCCGCCAAGGCGATCGCCGGGATCGAGCTGGCGCTCTGGGACCTCAAGGCGAAGGCCCTCACCGTCCCCGTGTACGAGCTGGTCGGCGGCCCCTTGCGCGAGCGCCAGCGGGTCTACTGGTCTCACTGCGGCACCTCCCGCGCCCGCGACTCCGCGCTCATCGGCGCGCCACCGATCCGGACGATGGATGATCTCTTCCGGCTCGGCGAGGAGGTCGTCCGGCGGGGCTACACGGCGCTGAAGACCAACATCGTCGTCCCGGGGGAACCAGCCACCGTCTACTTCCCCGGCTTCGGCGGCGGCCCCGGCACGACCGACCAGGCACTGACGCCCGAGCTCCTCCGCCACATCGAGACCCAGATCGGGACCCTCCGGCGGGCGGTGGGACCGGACGTCGGGATCGCGCTCGACCTCAACTTCAACTTCAAGCCGGAGGCGGCGCGCCGCATCGCACGGGCGCTGGAGCCCTTCGACCTCATGTGGCTCGAGCTGGACCTCTACGACGAGCGGGCGCTCCGCGAGGTCAAGGACGCGACCTCGATCCCCATCTGCTCTGGCGAGAACCTCTACGGCCTCCGCGGCTACCGGCCCTTCTTCGAGGCGCGCGCGATGGACGTCGTGATGGTGGACGTGCCCTGGAACGGCTTCGCCCAGTCGCGGAAGATCGCGGAGCTGGCCGAGACCTACGAGCTGAACATTGCCCCCCACAACTACTACAGCCACCTCTCGACGCTCCACTCGGCGCACCTCTGCGCGTCCGTGCCGAACGTCCGGATCATGGAGATCGACGTGGACGACGTGCCGTGGAAGGACGAACTGGTGGACGCGCCCCCGGTCGTCCGGGACGGCCACCTCCTGATCCCGACGCGCCCCGGCTGGGGTGCCGAGCTGAACGAGGCCGTCGCGCGGAAGCACGTCTGGGAGCCGGGGCGGCTCCCGGGCTACTCCGACCCGGCGATGTACGGGAGGTAAGCCCGAGGCGAGGTAGGCTCTCCGGCGCTTTTGCCCATGCCTCCGCTCGTCCGGCCGGCGCGCCTGCCCCTCACCGGCTAGAAGAGCGAGGCCCGAAGGAGGTAGATTAGGGGTCGAAACCCTCGCGCGCGGTCAAACCCGAGTCTCTGTCCCCGCCCTTGCGATCCGTCATGCCCGCAGGCGTTCCGCGAAGCCAATCCCACAGGTTGGCTAGGTTGGTCAGTCCAACGAGCACTGCGGCCCCCGGCACCGCCAGAGCCGCGTATCCGGTCGGAACCTCCCACCCGGTGTACGGAATGTCCATCCGCAGTTGCGCAATCCGCCAGCCCACGACCAGGAGAACGCCCGCCACCCCCAGCATAGCGCCGCTGATCACCGCTTTGGTGGCCCGGCGTACCGCGGGAGGCAGGCGCATCTGGACGTACTCGATGACCAGGTGCCTCCCCTGCAAGTGCATCAGCGCCGTTCCCAAGAACACCATCCAAATGAACAGGAAGCGCGTCACGTCGGGGATCCATACGGCCCCCACCCCGAGGAGGTACCGGCCGCCCACTTGGTACATGTTCAGAAGGAAGATGACCAGCAATGTGCCGCCTATGACCGTGGAGAGGATCCGGTCAAGCCAAGCACGGAAGAGCCGGATCACATTCATCAACGGAACACCAGGTTTGGGATGAACGTGACAAGTGGCGGGATGTAGGTGATCAGGCCCAGCACGGCCAACAGGGCGAGGAGATACGGAGTCACTGCCGGGACGAGCGCCTCGAACGGGACGTCCGCGATCTTCGTCACCAAGAACAGCAGGGCACCCACGGGCGGGGTCAGGAGCCCGATGACCAGATTCAGCACCACGACCACGGCAAAATGCGTCGGGTCGATTCCAAGCCCGGTCGCGACGGGCAAGAGGACGGGGAAGAAGATCAGCATCGCCGGCACCGCATCCATGATGGAGCCGAGAAAAAGGAAGAAGAGGTTGACGACCAGGAGGAAGCCGAACGGGCCCAGGCCAAGGGCGTGGAGGTGCTGCGCCACCTGCGCGCCAAGCTGCTCCTGGGCGATGATCCACGAGTATGCGCCAACCCCGGCGAAGATCGCCATGATCGTTGCCGACAGCCCCGCGGCGCGTGCAAAGGCTCCCGGGAGCGCTCGCAGCTCGAGCGTGCGATAGCCGAACAGGCCCACCACCAGGATGTAGAACACCGCCAGAAAGGCCACCTCGATAATGGTCACCACGCCGAAGACCACCCCTGCGAAGATGATGGCCGGCGCCATGAGTGCCAGGAAGACCTCGCCCAGTAGCCGCAGAAACTCGGTCAGCCCGCCCTCGGTACGGACCCTGGGGAGCGGGTGCCGCAGCGACTGCAGGTACACGGTCACGCCCAGGAAGACACCCATGAGCAGCCCCGGCACCACCCCGCCTAGGAACAGTCGGCCGATGGACAGGTCGCCGATGACGGCGATGAAGACCATCGGAATGCTGGGCGGCACGATCGGTCCGATGGTCGCCGCGGCCGCATTGATGGCGGCGGCGAATCGTCTGTCGTATCCGTCCCGCGCCATGGCCGGAAGGAGAACCGAGCCGACGGCGCTGGCGTCGGCCACCGCGGAGCCGGACACACCGGCCATGATCATGTTCACGATCACCGCCACGTACGCCAACCCCCCGGGGAGCCGCCCGACGAAATATTGGGCAAAGCGCACCACGCGATCCGTGATCCCCGACAGGTTCATCAACTCGCCGGTCAGCATGAAGAACGGGATCGCCACCAGCGTCACGATGTCCACCCCGGACACCATCGTGATGGCCATGACGTTCAACGGAACATCCCCCCGGATCAGGAGGTAGAGGATGGCGCTCAGCCCCATGGCGGCCCAGATCTCGAAGCCGGCGGCGCAAAACAGGAACAAGAAGAGGAACAGGAGGCTGATCACGGGACGATCGACCGAGCGTTCGGTAGGCCCCGCCTCGCGACGGGGCCCCGCAGCGGTTTGACTTATCGGAAGTCTCGAACCTGCTGGAGCAGCCCCTTGGGCCAGAGCTTCCCCTCGAACTGCTCCTCATAGAGCCCTTCCAGGGCCTTGCGGATCGATGCCAGGTCCGGCTCGATGATCGTCACCTTGGTGGCGAGGAGCTTCATGGCCTCATCGATGTCCCGCCGGGTGAGCTCTGTCTCGTACTGACCGGCCTCCTCAGCGGCGTCGATGAGCGCCTTTTGATGCGCCGGGTTCAGGGCTTTCCAGCGCTCCGTGCTCATGAAGAGCACCATCTCGTCCCGGATGTAGTGGGTGAGCGTCAGGTACTTCTGCACTTCGTAGAGCGACGCGCTCTTGATCACGATGACGCCGTTCTCCTGCGCGTCCACCACGCCCTGCTTGAGCGCCAGATAGAGATCGGCAAACGGGATGACTTGGGGATTCGCGCCGAGTCGCCCCATCGCCGCCCGGACCATGGCACTCTCGGCAATTCGGATCTTGAGACCCTTGAAGTCGGCCGCGGTGCGGACCGGCCGGTCGCGCGTGGTGAGCTGCCGCGGGGCGGTATCGCCGTTGATGGCGATGACCTTGATGCCCGTGGCCGCCTCGGCTGCTTCCAGGTGCGGCTTGAAGACGGGCGACCGGAGGACGCGGTGCATGTGGTCATAGTCTCGGTACAGGAAGGGCACCGCTGTGATCTGAAAGACCTCTCCGCCCTTGATCCAGGCGTAGGTGTTGATCCCCCCGTAGTGCAGCTCCAGAGTGCCCGCCTTCATTCCGGTGAACAAGTCCAGGATGCCGCCGAGCTGGCCGCCGGGAAAGACCTTGATCTCCAGCTCGCCACCGCTTTTCTGGGCTGCGAGTTCGCTGATACGCACGGCCGCCTTGTGGATCGGCGTTGTTTCGGCGAAGATGTGTCCCAGCTTCATGGTGACTCTGGCGGTCGCTTCGCCGGCCAGACTGAGAAGCGCGAACGCCATCAGCAGGACGGTCCCGACCCCGCATACCCGTCGTCTCGACATGGCTGCCTCCTTCGGCCCCCGCGTCCGGCGGGCGCCCGGGAATCTCCACGTCCGGTTCTCGCCCGTTACCGGGTCGAACCGGTGAATCGCTTGGTTTGAGGCGTCGAGCCGGTAAAGGGCCTTCTCGCCCGTGTGCCGGAGTGGGTTCTCGCCCAAGACGGCTTTCGCCTGCAGGACACAAGGTGATGCCCACCGACGACTACCCCCGAGCATGGGGCGCGGCGGACCCTGGCAGAGGCGGCACCTTGAACGGCCGCGCGCACTCGTACGCTCGACTTGCCTTGAGCACCAGATCCTCGCGATACCGCGGCCCGACGATCTGGATGGCGACCGGAAGCCCATCGCGGGTCAATCCGCAGGGAACGCTCGCGGCCGGCTGTTGCGTGAAGTTGAACGGATAGGTAAACGGGCTCCAGTCCAGCCAGCGTCGCATACCTCGGTTCTGGGGGAATTCCAGGCCGACTTCGAAGGCAGTCAGAGGCAGCTGGGGCGTCAGCAGGAGATCGTACGTCTGGTGGAAAAGGTTCATGTGGCGGCCGAGAGCTGCGCGCGTTGCCTCCGCCTCCATCACCTCTCGCACCCCAAATCTCCGGCCCTCCTCGGCCATTTCCATCAGGCCCGGGTCCAAAAGCTCTCGCTGTCGCTCCGTCAGACGATCCACAACGAACGTGAAACGAATGGAGTAGTACACGTCGAAGGCCCGACGCGGGTTTTCGAACCCGGGATCGACCTCTCCGACGGAGGCGCCCAATTCCTCGAACACCTGTGCGGCCTTGTCGAGGAGATCCGCGATTTCGGGATCAACGTCGACGTAGCCAAGATTCCGGCTGAAGGCGATGCGGAGGTCACGTACGCCCTCCTCCACGCCAAGCCGGTAATCCCGGTGGTCGTAGGGCAGGGCCAACCAGTCCCGCGGGTCCGGCTCGCCGATCACGGTCAGCATCAGGGCGGCGTCCGCAACCGTCCGGGTGATCGGGCCAGGATGAGTGATCGTCCCTGGCACGGGTTGTGGATACAGCGGCACCCGGCCAAAGGTCGCTTTGAAGCCGTAGACTCCACAAAACGCTGCCGGTATCCGAATCGACCCTCCGCCATCACCACCAAGGTGGAGCGCGCCGGCACCCATGGCCGCCGCCACGGCTGCGCCTCCGCTACTGCCACCGGGCGTGCGTCCCGGATTCCACGGGTTACGAGTGATGCCCGACAGTGGGCTGTCGGTGACTGCCTTCCAGCCGAATTCCGGCGTGGTGGTTTTCCCGATCAAGACCGCGCCGTGCTCGCGAAGGCGCGCCACCGCGGGAGAGTCCTCCTCCCACGGTCCATCGGCCGACACCGTGCACGAGCCGCGTCGGGTCGGCCATCCCCTCGTCAACATGGTGTCCTTAATCGCGGTTGGGACACCATCGACGAGACCTCTCGGCCGGCCCTGCCGCCAGCGCGTCTCCGCCTGCTGGGCGGAGGCCAGCGCGGACTTCTCATCGATCAGGCAGAATGCGTTCAGGATATCGTTGCAGTTCGCACTACGCTCGAGAACGGCCCGCGTGACCTCGACGGGAGAAAGCTTCTTCCTACGGTATTGCCCGAGCAGCTCGGTCGCAGACATCAGGGCAAGATCGCCTGACATGTTCCGCCGCTCTCAGTAGCACCGCTTATCGTTCGCGGCGACGCGCCACGGCATGAGATCCAGACTCCCGTACGCACAGCCTCAACGCCCCCTCGAAGCGCGTCACGGCCGTCGGACCTGTACCCTCTCCGGGCGCGAAGACGCTGGGGTGCGTCACCGTCCACCCGTGACGTCGACCAGCGCCCCGGAGACGTACGACGCTTCGTCCGAGGCTAACCACAACACCGCCGACGCCACTTCGTCCGCCGACGCGGCACGGGCGAGAAGCGGCACCGTCCTGGCAATGGCCTGGAAGCTCTCCCGCCTGCCCTCGTGCATCTCGGTGTCGATTAGGCCGGGGCGTACGGCATTCACCCGAATGCCGAGGCATCCCACCTCCTTGGCGAGGCCGATGGTGAGCGTGTCGATGGCCCCTTTGGACGCGGCATACGCAACCAGCCCGGGCAAATAGCCCACCCTCGCACCGATCGAGGAGATATTTACGATCGCGCCGCCCTGGCCACCGTTCCGCGGTGACATTCGACGAATCGCCTCCCGTGCACAGAGAATAGTACTCCAGATGTTGACCCCAAGGATGCGCCTCAGATTGTCGGATGTGATGTCGGCAATCGGGGACGAATCTCCCGCGACGCCCGCGTTGTTGACCAACACCGTGACCGGTCCGAGCGCCGCGTCGCACGCCGCGAAGAGGCGTCCAACATCGGTTTCAATCGAAACATCCGCCTGCACCGCAACGGCACTGCCGCCGCCAGCCACGATGGATGAAACGACGTCCCTGGCCCGGTCGGCCCGCTCTCGGTAGTTGACGCACACGGCGTAGCCCAGTCGTCCGGCAAGCCGCGCGACCGCCGCGCCGATGCCCCGGCTACCGCCGGTCACGATCATCACCCGTGCCATGCTCCCAACTTCCCGTCCTGGGCCAGCGGCGTGCTTGCCACCGATCCATGATAGATCAAGCCTTTCAGCGGGCCAAGCAGCCTCGAGCCGCACCTTCGGGCACTGTCCGGATCATGGAGATCGACGTGGACGACGTCCCCTGGAAGGACGAGCTCGTGGACGCGCCTCCCGTCGTCCGGGAGGCCACCTCCTGATCCCGACGCGCCCCAGCTGGGGCGCCGAGCTGAACGAGGCCGTCGCGCGGAAGCACGTCTGGGAGCCTGGGCGCCTCCCGGGCCACTCCGAGCCGGCGATGTACCCCGCCGCTGAGCGCGCTGAGCCCGACAGGGTGACGCGGCCCGCCCGACTGCGCTAAGATGAGGCCGCGATGTTCCGCCTGACCGACGACCTCCGGATCGAGCGGCTCAAGCCGCTCATCCCTCCGGCGATCCTCATGGAGCAATACCCGATCACCGAGGCGGCCTCGGTGACGGTCGCCGAGGGGCGCGATGCCGTGACGCGCATCCTCCGCGGAGAGGACGACCGCCTGCTCGTCGTCGCCGGGCCCTGCTCGATCCACGACGTCACCGCCGCGCGCGAGTACGGCGCGCGGCTCCGGGGGGTCGCCGACCGCCTGCGCGAGGACCTGCTGATCGTGATGCGCGTCTACTTCGAGAAGCCGCGCACGACGGTCGGCTGGAAAGGGCTCATCAACGACCCGCACCTGGACGGGAGCTTCACGATCAACGAGGGCCTGGGCCTGGCGCGGGGCCTGCTCCTCGACCTGACGAACGCGGGGGTCCGCGTCGGCACGGAGTTCCTGGACACGATCACCCCGCAGTTCATCGCCGACCTCGTGGCCTGGGCCGCGATCGGCGCGCGGACCACGGAGAGCCAGGTGCACCGGGAGCTGGCGTCAGGTCTCTCGATGCCGGTGGGGTTCAAGAACGGCACGGACGGTACCGTCCAGATCGCCGTGGACGCCGTGCGGGCGGCGTCGCACCCGCACCACTTCCTCTCCGTGACCAAGCAGGGGCTGGCGGCCATCGTCGCGACCCGGGGGAACGACGCCTGCCACATCATCCTGCGGGGCGGTCACCGGCGCTCGAACTACCGGGCCGAGGACGTGCAGGCCGCCGCCCGGGCGCTCCAGCGGGCCGGCCTGCCGCCGCGCCTCATGATCGACTGCTCGCACGGCAACAGCGGGAAAGACCCGGAGCGCCAGCCCGAGGTCGCCCGGGACATCGCCGAGCAGGTGGCGGGCGGGAGCCCGCACGTCTTCGGGGTGATGATCGAGAGCCACCTGGTCGGCGGGCGCCAGGACGTCCGGCCCGGCCAGCCCCTGACCCACGGCCAGAGCATCACCGACGCCTGCCTGGGCTGGGAGGACACCATCCCCGTCCTCGAGTCGCTCGCCAAGGCCGCTCGCGCCCGCCGCGCCTCGGCCGCCCCGACCCCGGCGCCGGATCGGGGCCCCGGCGCGGCCCGGGGCTGAGGCGACGGACGGCCGGCCTCAGCGACCCGGGCACGAACCGGTGGGGCCCTGCCCTAGTCGACCTCGACCTGACCCTCGGACCACGCCGCCGGGATGCTCGACCGAGTGGACGTTGACGTAGACGTTCCCGTCCCGCATCGACTCGGCCAGCTCCGAGACTGTGGCGCCGCATGTCGTGTTCACGATGCTCGAGTCGGTGATCGTGGCGTTCGAGAGGAATGGACGGTTGGGTCATCCGGATAACGCCCGGGAACCCCGATCGGTTTCCACCGGGCTGACCGTGGGAGCGGCGGAGTGTCGGAACCCCTTTTCCCGACGACCGTAATCGGGAGTCTTCCCAGGCCCTCCTGGGTCCGCGACGTCGTCCTCGACCGGAAGGCCGGCCGGATCAGCGAGGAGGAGGCGGACCGGCTGCTCGACCGCGCGGTCGACGGGGCCCTCGCGCTCCAGGAGCGCGCGGGGCTGGAGGAGGTCACCGACGGCGAGTGGCGCCGGGAGAGCTACGTGAAGGTCTTCGCGGAGCGCGTCCGTGGCTTTCAGCCGGACCTCATCACGAGCGCCGCGGGGCTGCACTACCCCGCGGTCATCGCCCCGATCGAGTATCACCGCCCGATCGCGGCGCAGGAAGTCCGGTACGTCCGCGCGCGCACGCGGCGGCGCGTCAAGGCCACGCTCCCGTCGCCGTACATCATCGGGCGGCGGATGTGGCAACCCGAGCACTCGCGCGCGGCCTATCCGACCCGGGAGAAGCTGATGGGCGACTGCGTCGGCATCCTCCGCCGCGAGATCGAGGCCGTGCGCGACGCGGGGGCGGACACGGTCCAGCTCGACGAGCCCTGGCTCGCGACGCTCGTGGACCCGCGGTTCCGCGAGACGGAGGGGATCCGCGACGCCCGCCACGAGATGGACCTCTGCGTGGACCTCCTGAATGAGACCCTCGACGGGCTCGGCGGCATCGCCACCGCCATGCACCTCTGCCACGCCCACTTCGATCGCCGGCACGTCACGGAAGGCCCCTACGACCTCATCATGCCGGCGCTCGCCCGGATCCGGGTCGGCACGCTCTCGCTGGAGTACGCGACGCCGGTGGCGGGCGGGCTCGCCTCGCTCGGGACCTTCCCGGCGTCGGCGCGCCTCGGGTTGGGCTGCATCGACCACTGCGACCGGCGGATGGAGACGCCCGAGGAGGTCGTGGCGCGCGTCGAGGCGGCGATGCGGTACGTCGGCCCCGAGCGGATCACGCTCCACCCCGACTGCGGCTTCGCCCCTTCGGTCCAGAACCCGATGGACCTCGACGAGGCGTACGGGAAGCTCAAGGCGATGTGCGAGGCGGCGCGGCGCCTCCGGGCCCGCCACGGCTGACATGATCCCGCTCGGCGTCCGGATCCGGGAGGAGGCGCTCCCGACCCGCCAGGTCATCGAGCTGGCGCGTCTCGCCGAGGCGATGGGCTACGAGAGCGTCTGGGTCCCCGAGGGCTCGGGCAAGGACGCCTTCACCCAGCTCGCGGCCTTCGCGCTCTCGACCGCGCGCGTCCGCCTCGGGACCGGCATCGTCACGATCTTCCCGCGCTCGCCGGCGATCCTCGCGATGTCGGCGGCCACGCTCGACCACCTCTCCGGCGGGCGCGCGGTTCTCGGCCTCGGCATCGGCCACCGCCAGCCGCTCGAGGCCGGCCACGGAGTCGTCTTCGACCGCCCCGTCCGCCGGATGCGGGAGTACGTCGCCCTGATCCGCGCGATCCTCCGCGGGGAGCCGCTGCCGCCGACGGGTCTCGTCCCCGTCACGGGCTTTCGCCTCGACTTCGCGCCCGAGCGATCGGCGCTGCCGATCTACGCCGCCGCGGTGGGGCCTCAGATGTGCCGGCTCGCCGGGGAGGTCGCCGACGGCATCCTCCTCAACTGGGCGACCCCCGCCTACGCGAAGGAGGCGATCGCGAACGTGCGGCTCGGCGCCGAGACGGCCGGCCGGAACCCCGCCGACGTGGACGTAGCCTGCTACGTCCGCGCGGCGGTCGGGGAGGACGAGCGGGCAGCCCGGGGGGCGCTGGCCCGCGAGACGGTCCGGTACGTCTCGTTAGACTTCTACCGCCAGATGTTCGACCGGAGCGGGTTCGCGACCGAGACCGCCGCGGTGATGGCGGCCCTGCCGCGGGGCGTCGAGGCGGCCGCGGCGTCCGTCTCCGACCGGATGCTGGAGGCCGTCGCGGCATTCGGCAGCCCGGAAGCGCGACGCCGCCGGATCGAGGAGTACCGCGCCCTCGGCGTCACGCTCCCGATCATCGCCCCCGTCGCCGTTCCGCCCGACCTCCACGCCTCCTGGGCCGCGACGATCCGGGGGTTCCTGCCCTAGCCCGAGACCCCGAAGCGCTCGAAGGCCTTCCCGAGCAGCCACCCGACCGCGGCCGAGCCCAGCGCGACCGCCGCGAACTCGAGCCCCGAGCGGAAGAGCGGCTTCCGCGTGAGCACCCCCTTGAAGACGCCGACGACGAGCAGGACGGCGACCGACAGGACCCAGGAGAGCGGAAGCGCGATCGCGCCCGCGATCAACAGGAACGGGAGCAGCGGGACCGCCGCCCCGACCATGAAGGAGAGGAACATCACCGTACCCGCGCGGACGGGCTGCGAGATGTCCGCCGAGCCCAGGCCCAGGACCTTCTCCTGCACGGTCCGGAGCAGGAGGTCCTGGCGCCGCGAGATGAGCTGGACGACGCGGTAGGCCGAGGGGCGGTCGAGCCCCTCCGTGACCAGCGACTCGAGCAGCGCCTCCTGGGCGAGATAGGGCTCGTCGGCCGCCAGGCGCTCCTGGTCGAGCAGCTCCTTCTCGAAGATCTCCTTCTCCGTCCGCGAGGCGAGGTACGATCCGGTCGCCATCGAGATGCCGCCGGTGACCGCCGCGGCGACCCCCGTGATGACGACCGCGAGCCGGTTCTGGGTTGCGACGGAGACGCCGCTCAGGAGCCCGACCGTGCTGAGGAGCCCGTCCTGGATCCCGAAGACGAACTCGCGCGCGCGGATCTTCCGTTCGAGCGCCCGCTTCTTCTCGGCCAGCCCTTCCGCCGGCACGGGCGCTCAGTAGCGGAGGCCGGGGTCGAGGGTCGGCTCGCCGGACCGCCAGTCGGCCGGGCAGAGGCGCCCGGTCTGGAGCGCTTCGAGCACCCGCAGCGTCTCGTCGACGCTGCGACCGACGTTCATTGGGCTCACGAGGAAGTAGGCGATCCGCCCCTCGGGGGAGACGATCACGGTCGCGCGGAAGGCCCGGCCGTCGGCCTCGTTCAGGACGCCGTACGCCCGGCAGGTCGCCCGCGTCGGGTCGGCGAGGAGCGGGAACGCGACGCCGCCCAGCTCCTCCGCCCAGGCGCGGTGGCTCGCCACGTCGTCCACGCTGATCGCGAGGACCACGGCATCGCGCGCCTCGAACTCGCGGAGTCGCTTCTGGAAGCCGCGGATCTCCGTCGGGCAGACGAAGGTGAAGTCCGCCGGGTAGAAGAAGAGGATCACCCACCGCCCGCGGAACTCCGCCAGGCGGAACTCCCGGACCTTCCCGCTCCCCACGCCCTCGAGGGCAAACGCCTGCGCTTCGGCGTTCAGGCTGAGCATCGCGTCACATGCCGCCGCGAACGGGCCCGCCCTTGTCCTGGAGCGAGCGCGGGGAGTCCGCGATGGGCGCGACCTGCGTGGCGAACGCGCAGCCGCCAACGAGCAGCACCTGGAGCAGCAGGACTGCAATCCAACGCTTCATGGCTTTCCTCGCGTCACCGCCGACGTCGGCCGGCGTGGTCAAACTCAGTAGCCGCCGCCGTTCGTCTCTGTCCCCTTCTCGCGGAGCGACTGCGGGGCGTCCGGGCGAGAGTCCCGTTGCGCTTGCGCGGCGCATCCGCCGACGACCAGCGCCAGCAGGATCGCCACGCCGAGCCAACGAGTCATCTCGACCCCCTCACGCCGGCGCGAGCTCGACCATCGCGTCGAACGCGGCCTGGCCGCCGGAGAAGCCGAAGGTGTCCACCGCCTCGTCGGGGATCGAGGGCGCCCCGGAGGTCAGGCGGTTCAGCCCCGTCCAGCCGTCCCGCATCCAGACCGTGCCCGGCGGGACCTTCCCCGTGACGCGGGCGCGGGCCCGGAACTCGCCCCGGTCGTTCCAGATCCGGATCGGCCCGCCGTCCTGCACGCCACGCATCGCCGCGTCCACGGGCGAGATCCAGAGCTCCGGCTCCGGGTCGAGCCGCGCGAGCGTCGGGAGCGCCTGGCCGTGGTCGTAGAACCCGTGGAACTGGGTCAGCGTCCGCCCCTGGCGGAAGGCGAGCGGGTAGCGGTCGGCCGCCGGCAGCTTCGCGTACCCGGGCAGCGGCGGGAGCCCGAGGGTCGCGGCGCGCTCGGAGTAGAGCTCGACCTTGCCCGACGGCGTGGGGAACCGGAGGTCCGGGTGGGCGACGTGGGAGATGTTCAGCGCCCGGATCCCGCCCGCCGCGCGCAGCGCCGCGACGCTCGCGTGCCCGGTGGCCGGGTGATCGATCAGGGCGTCGATCAACCCTTCCGTGCTCTCCCACGGGAAGAAGTCCCGCGGCAGGCCGAGCCGACCCCCCAGCTCCCGGACGATCGCGACGGCCGAGCGCGCTTCGCCCGGCGGATCGAGGGCGTGCTCCATGAGGTAGAGGTGCGTGTTCGTGCTCTTGCACCCCAGCTCCTCGAGCCACGCCGTCGCCGGGAGGACCACGTCCGCGAAGCGCCGCGCCGTGTCGTTCAGGAACAGGTCGTGGCAGACGACGAGGTCCGCCCGGGCAAGCCCGTCCGCGACGCGCTCGGCGTCCGCGAACGACGAGAGCATGTCGGTGCCGAAGAGGAAGAGGACGCGAACCCGGCCGTCGAGCAGGGCCTCCGTGATCCGCGGCATCTGGTTCGGCACGTAGCGTCCGGGCGGCCGGCGGTCGAGCGCCTGGATGTCGTTGAGCGCCTGGCCATGGGCCGCGGCGCCGTGGCGCGGGCCGAGGCCCCCGCCCGGGATGCCGAGGTTGCCGGTGAGGGCGGGCAGGCACGCGACGGCGCGCCCCCCCTGCCAGCCGTTGGACCCCTTGTGCATGGAGCTCCCGCCGAGGAGGATCATCGCGGGCCGGGTCCCCGCGTAGCGGCGGGCGAGGGCCACGATCCGCTCGGCGGGGATCCCGGTCTCCCGGGCCGCCCAGTCGGGCGGATACGCCCTGACGTGCTCGGCGAGCTGGTCGAATCCGACCGTGTGGTTTTCGACGAACTTCCGGTCACATAGCCCCTCGCCGATGATGACGTGCATCAGCGCCAGGGCGAGCGCCGGGTCGCTGCCGGGACGGATCAGGAGCACTTCGTCCGACTGGGCCGCGGCCTCCGTCTCCCGGACGTCGATCGTGACGATGTACGCGCCGCGCCGCCTCGCCGCGGCGAGGTGCCGAGCGGTGTTGGGCTGGCTCGCGAGGTTCGCCCCCCAGAGGAGGATGAGCTCCGCGTGCGCCCCCATGTCCTCCTTCGTGCTCGCCTCGAGCGGTCCCGTGAGCCCGATCCCGAACCCGCCCAGGCCCCAGCAGATCATCGCCGGGTGCCACCACTGGCAGCCCCAGAAGTTCGCGAACCGCCGGAGGAGGTGCGAGCCGATCCGCGTCCCGTAGTTGTTCGCGAAGAGCCCGTGCCCCGACCAGAGCCCGACGGCCTCCGGCCCGACCTGCCGCATCGCCGCGACGACCCGCTCGAGCGCCCCGTCCCAGCTCGCCCGCCGCCACGCGTCGTCCGCGCGGCGCTCGCGCACGAGCGGGTAAAGGAGCCGCTTCGGGTTGCCGATGATCTCCTGCGAGGCCTGCCCCCGGACACAGAGGAACCCCCGGCTGTCCGGGTTGTCGGGGTCGCCCTTGACGGCGAGGAGCCGCCCGCCCTCCACCTCCACCAGCATCCCGCACAAGGTGGGGTGGCAGTTCATCGGGCACATGGTCCGGATGGTCCGGCGCTCCCCGGCAGTCATCGTTTTGCTATAGTAGCCCGAGAGGAGGACCGCCGCCATGAGGACCCCGATCTCCCCCCGCCTCTGGCCCCTCGCCCTGATCGCGCTCGTGGCCGCCACGGCCGCCGCGGCCTTCGCCGCCGAGCCCTGCGCGCACCGGGGCAAGCTCGACGCCCTCTTCTGCGACGAGGACCGCGATCTGATCGCGGATCCGCCCAAGGACCCGTCGAAGCTCGTGAGCCCGGACCCCTTGATCTTCACGTACGCGCCGGTCGAGGACCCGGTCGTGTACGAGGGCGCGTGGAGCGATTTCCTCAGGCACGTCGAGAAAGTGACCGGCAAGAAGACCAAGTACTTCGGCCTCCAGAACTACGCGGCGCAGATCGAGGCCATGCGCTCGGGTCGGCTCCATCTCTCGGGGTACTCCACCGGGAGCCTCGTCTACGCGGTGAACCTGGCGGGCGCGGTCCCCTTCGCGATCATGCGCGACGCGAAGGGCGGCCCGTCCGGCTACCACATGATCCTCATCGCTCACGCGAAGAACGACAAGATCAACGCCGTCGGCGACCTGAAGGGCAAGCGCGTCGCCCACGTGTCGCAGACGTCCAACTCCGGGCACCAGGCGCCCGTCTATTTCTTCTCCCGGATGGGCGTCGTCCCCGGAAAGGACTACCAGATCGTCTTCTCCGGCAAGCACGACAACAGCGCGCTCGGTGTCGTCAACGGCGACTACGACGCCGGGGTCGTCGCGGACACGGTGGTGGACCGGATGGTCAAGCGCGGCCTCATCAAGGCGAGCGACTTCAAGGTCCTCTACACGTCGCCGGTGTTCCCGACCGCCGGCTTCGCCTACGCCCACACCCTCGATCCCAGGCTCGTCGAGAAGATCAAGGAAGCGTTCATGACCTTCCGGATGGAGGGGACCAGCCTCAAGGAGTTCGCGGCCCAGGGCCGGACGGGGTTCATGCCGGTGAACTACCAGAAGGACTGGGACCCGGTCGTCGGCATCCTCGAGGCCAACGGCGCCGTCTTCACCAAGGACTCGCCGGAGTACAAGAGGCTCCAGAAGCCGGGCGCCGACTAGAGTGCGGGTCCAATTAACTTCGCCTAGCGTCGTCCTCGGTCGTCGGCGGACCTCAACGTATGCGGCATACGCCTCGGCCCGCCTCCTCCCTGCGTCCTAACTATGCTCGTTACTTGGCCCCGCACCTTCGGCACCCCTCGGCGGTTTCGCCCAAGTAACTCGGAACCGCACTAGCCCGGCCCCGGCGCGTGCTCGCGGTCACCGGGCTCCGCAAGACGTACCCCACGGGGGACCGGGCGCTCCAGGGCGTCTCCTTCACCGTCGAAGGGCACGACGCCGTCTTCATCATCGGTCCCTCGGGCGCGGGCAAGTCCACGCTCCTCCGCTGCATCAACCGGCTCGTGGAGCCGGACGGCGGCTCGGTCCGCCTGGACGGTCAGGAGCTGACGACGCTCTCCGGCCCGGAGCTGCGCCTGGCCCGCCGCGCCATGGGGATGATCTTCCAGGAGTTCAACCTCGTCGAGCGGCTGACCGTGATGGAGAACGTGCTCTCCGGACGTCTCGGCTACGTCACGGCGTGGCGGGCGTGGCGGCGGCGGTTCCCGCCGGAGGACCTCGAGGGAGCGTTCGTCACGCTCCGGCGCGTGGGGCTCGAGGGGTTCGAGAACAAGCGGGCCGACGCGCTGTCGGGCGGCCAGCGGCAGCGCGTGGGGATCGCCCGGGCGCTCGTCCAGCGGCCGAAGATCCTGCTGGTGGACGAGCCGACCTCGAGCCTCGACCCCCGGACCTCCGAGGCCATCATGAAGCTGATCGTGGAGCTCGCGGCGGAGGACGCGATCCCGGCGCTCATCAACATGCACGACGTCCCGCTGGCGCGGGCCTTCGCCAAGCGCATCATCGGGCTGAAGGGCGGCGCGATCGTCTACGACGGGCCGGCCAGCGAGCTCACCGAGGAGGCCTTCGAGCGCATCTACGGCGGCACCTGGGCCGACGCCGCGGAGGCCTGAGGGCATGACCCCGCGGGCGTGGCGCCCGCCCTCCGTGTGGCCGCACCCCTGGATGCAGCCCGCGATCTGGGTCGCGGCCGTCGCGTTCCTCGCGTGGAACGCGGTGAGCCTCGAGGTCAATCCGGAGCGGATCGCGCGGGGCCTCGCCCGGCTCGGCACCGTCGCGGCCAAGGCGGTCCCGCCGGACTTCTCGCGGGGCGGGCTCCTCCTCTCCGGCATCCTCGAGAGCGTGGAGATGGCCACCCTCTCGACGCTCTTCGGCGTCCTCCTCGGCATCCCCGTCGCCGTGCTCGCGGCGCGGAACGTGGTCCCCCTGCCCGTCTACGCCAGCGGCCGGAGCGCGATCACGCTCGGCCGCACCTTCCACGAGCTGATCGTCGCGATCCTCTTCGTCAAGGCCGTCGGCTTCGGGCCGCTCGCCGGAGTGCTGACGCTCACGGTGAACTCGGTCGGCTTCTTCTCGAAGCTCCTCGCCGAGCAGATCGAGACCATCGACCGCGGCCAGATCGAGGCGATCCGGGCGACGGGCGCGTCCCGGGTGCAGGTCCTCATCTACGGCGTCCTCCCGCAGGTCCTGCCGCGGATCATCGGGCTGACGGTCTACCAGTGGGACATCCACCTCCGCCAGTCCACGATCATCGGCATCGTCGGGGCGGGGGGCGTCGGGGCGACCCTCTACAACGCCTTCGCGCGCTACGACTTCGACTTCGCCCTGGCCATCATCCTCGTCATCGTGGCGATCGTGATCGTCGGCGAGGCGGCGAGCGCCGCGGCGCGGGCACGGGTCCAGTGAGACATCCTGCGCCAACCCGCGGGGGCGCGGACAGCGCGGGGCGTGCGAGCCGCCCCTCCCCCCCGAAGGGTGGGAGGGGACGGGGGTGTGGGGGGTCCCCAATGACGGCGCCGGCGCGCGCCTGGCGGCGGTTCACGCCCGCGCAGACGGCGGCGCGGCTGAGCGCGCAGCTCGCGCTCGCCGGGCTGAGCGTCTGGATGCTCGCCCGGCTCGGTATCCGCTGGGACTACGTGGCCGACGCGCCCGCCCAGATCGGCGACCTGGGCCGCCGGATGTTCCCGCCGGACTGGGCCGCGCTCGGCGGGCTGGTGGAGCCGCTGATCCAGACCGTGAACATCGCGACGCTCGGGACGGCCCTCGCGATCCTGCTCTCGCTCCCCATCGCCTTCCTCGCCGCCCGGAACACGACCTTCAACGCCGCCACCTTCTGGCTCGGCCGGTTTATCATGGTGGTGAGCCGATCGGTGGACTCCCTCATCTGGGCGCTGATCTTCATCATCGTGGTGGGCCCGGGCTCGCTCGCCGGGGTGCTCGCCATCGCCGTGCGGTCCATCGGCTTCGTCTCGAAGCTCGTGGCGGAGGGGATCGAGGAGATCGACCGCGGGCAGGTCGAGGCGGTTGCCGCCACCGGGGCGAGCCGGCTCCAGGTCCTCCTCTACGCCATCGCCCCCCAGATCCGCCCCGTCTTCGCCGGGGTCGCGCTCTACCGCTGGGACATCAACATCCGCGAGTCCACGGTGCTCGGGATCGTGGGCGCCGGCGGGATCGGGTTCGTCCTGAACGAGGCGATCCTCGGTCTCGAGTGGGACCGCGTGGGGACGATCCTGGTCGTCATCCTGGCCGTGGTCGTCGTCTCGGAGGCCAGCTCCGCCTGGCTCCGGACGCGGCTCACGTGAGCTTTCCACGCCAGCTCGAGCTTCGCGGTGGCCTTCCTCCAGCGTGAGCCGCCGCCGCGCCCGCGGCCGCAAGTCACCGCCGACGCCAGCCCGAGCACACGGTGGGCTATCGCACGATCCAATGACCCGGGCGCGGATCTCTACGCCCGGTGCCCCGAGGCGCTGGCGGGGGTGAGTCGCCCGCCCGAGCCCTTGCCGTACCCAAGGGCTGATGGCGCGCATCGCTGCCATGGTCCTGGCGAGGTCAGACTTCGACTTCTTGGCCACCCCGTGAGCCCGTGTGGGCCGGAAGCCGCCCAAACACCGTCGCATGGTCGTATAATCGCGGCGGGAGGCCCTACGTGTCGGTCCAGCTGATCCGCCACCGGTTTACGGTCGGCGAGTACCACCGCCTCGCCGAGGCAGGCGTCCTCCGGGAGGAGGACCGGGTCGAGCTCATCGAGGGGGAGATCATCGAGATGACGCCCATCGGCCTCCGGCACGCGGCGGCGGTCGACCTGCTCACGCGCTGGCTCGTCCAGGGGTCTGGGAGCCGGGCTGTCGTCCGGGTGCAGGGACCGATCCAACTGGGCCTCGAGTCGGAGGCGCAGCCTGACCTGGCAGTTCTGAAGCCGCAGGACGACTTCTACCGGCAGAAGGGCCCCGCCCCGGATGACGTTCTCCTCCTCATCGAGGTCGCCGACACGTCGCTTGCCTACGACCAGCGCGTGAAGCTTCCACTCTACGCGCGCGCCGGGGTGCGCGAGGTCTGGCTGGTCGACCTGGTCCGCAACCGGGTCGAAGTCTGCGCGGACCCTGGTCCGGACGGCTACCGTCGGGTCGAGACGCGGGCGCGGGGCGACACCCTCGTCCCGGCCACCTTCCCGGAGCTCTCCCTCTCCGTCGACGCGCTGCTCGGCTGACGAGCCCGATGACGCGCTCATTCGCGAGGCTATGTATCGGGGGCGCCGAGGACCCCGGGGGGGAGTGGGGGGCGATCCGAGTCGGCTCCGTGACACGACCCCCGCCAGGACGAGCCATCCTGACAGATCAACCGGGATGAGGGTACGTCGACCCCGGGAGACAGGCTGTTGGACGCCGTGCTTCGGTGACACGCGCACGCCGTTCACCTCCGCGTCGGGAGCCGGGCGCGGCCGAGACCTCCAGGAAACCGCCTGGCGCGCCTGTGTCAAATCAAACGACGCGGCCGGACGCGGGACCCGACGCACCCTGGTCGCTCCGGCGTCGGGGCTCCGGGCCGGGCTAGCCAGTACGACCATCGCGCTGGACGACGCGCGGCGCCCTGTCGCGCCACTTCGCGGGAAGGCGCGAGGTGCAGGCGTCGCGCGGGAGATGGACAGGTCCATGTGACCGTCGGCCGACATCCTGCGCGTCGCTCGTCTCCTCCCACGGCGGCTCGGGCGGGGACCCCATTGTCAGACCCTGCGCCCCCACCGTAGACTCGTCCCCTCGGATGCTCCGGCACGGCAGGTCGATGGAGGAGAGGCAGACATGATCCGACTGGTCGTCAACGGCAGGCCTCGCGACGTGGACGCGCCGCCGGACACGCCGCTCCTGTGGGTGATCCGGGAGAGTCTCGCGCTGACCGGCACGAAGTACGGGTGCGGGATGGCCCTCTGCGGCGCCTGCACGGTGCACCTGGACGGTCAGCCGATGCGCTCCTGCGTGACGCCGGTCTCGGCGGCCGCCGGCAAGGCCATCACGACCATCGAAGGCCTCGGCGAGAAGGGCCTCCACCCGGTCCAGCAGGCCTGGATCGCCGAGGAGGTCCCGCAGTGCGGCTACTGCCAGTCAGGCCAGATCATGGCGGCGGTCGCGCTCCTCGCGAAGACCCCGTCGCCCACGGACGCCGACATCGACCAGGCCATGGTCGGGCACATCTGCCGCTGCGGCACGTACCAGCGGATCCGGGCCGCGATCCACCGGGCCGCGGCGCTCGTGCGAGGAGGTGCGCGATGAAGCCCGTCGTGATCTCCCGGCGCACGCTCCTCAAGGGCGGGCTCGCGGCCGGCGCGGGCCTCAGCATCGGGTTCCGGTTTCCCGCTCCTGGCCGCGCTGCGGCGCAGGGCGCGAAGGTCTTCGCGCCGAACGTGTGGCTCCGCCTCGACGCGGACGGCATCGTCACGATCGTCAACTCCCAGTCGGAGCTGGGCCAGGGCACGCTCACCTCGATGGCAATGGTCATCGCGGACGAGCTGGACGCGGACTGGTCGAAGGTCCGCGTCGAGCAGAGCGGCGCCGACCCCGCGTACGGGAACCCGAACTTCGGGGGCCAGCAGCTCACCGCCGGCAGCCAGTCGATCCGCGGCCTCCTGCCGACCTGGCGGCGCGCGGGTGCCGCAGCCCGCGAGATGCTCGTCACCGCCGCGGCCAGGGAGTGGGGCGTCCCGGCGGGCGACCTGCGCACGGACAAGGGCGTCGTCCACCACGACCCGAGCGGCCGCCGGCTCACCTACGGCGAGCTCGCGGACAAGGCCGGGCAGCTCCCGGTGCCCCAGAGCCCGAGGCTCAAGACGCCCGACCAGTTCAAGCTCATCGGCAAGAAGGTCCCGCGGCTCGACACCCCGGACAAGGTGACCGGCCGCGCGCTCTACGGGATCGACGTGACGGTGCCGGGGATGTTGGTCGCGACCGTCCTGCGCCCGCCGGTCTTCGGCGGGAAGGTCGCGAGCTTCGACGCCACGCGGGCGAAGGCTATCAGGGGCGTCCGGGATGTCGTCCGGATCAGCTCGGGGCTGGCCGTCGTCGCCGACAGCTACTGGGTGGCCAAGCTCGGGCGCGACGCCCTCGTCGTCCGCTGGGACGACGGGCCGACCGCCCAGGTCTCGAGCGCGTCGATCCGCCAGGCCTACGCGACGCTCGCGCAGCAGCCCGGGCCCGTGGCGCGCCGCGACGGCGACGCGATGAAGGCCCTCGGCGAGGGCACCCGCGTCGTCGAGGCGGTCTACGAGGTGCCGTTCCTCGCGCACGCGACCATGGAGCCCCAGAACTGCACCGCCCACGTCCGACCGGACGGCTGTGACGTGTGGGCGCCGACGCAGAACCAGACCGGCGCCCAGCAGACGGCGATGCGCGTCACGGGGCTCCCCCGGGAGAAGGTCCGCATCCACACGACCTTCGTCGGCGGGGGCTTCGGGCGCCGCGGGGAGGTCGACTACGTGACCGAGGCGGTCGAGGTCTCGAAGGCCGTCGGCGCGCCGGTCAAGGTGATCTGGACGCGCGAGGACGACATCCGGCACGACTTCTACCGGCCCGCGACCTACAACCTCTTCCGCGCGGCGCTCGGCCCCGACGCGATGCCGGTCGCCTGGCTCCACCGGATCGTGGGCCGCGGGATCATGGTCCAGCGGGGGTGGGTGCCGCCCGGCCAGGTCGACCGGACGATGGTCGAGGGCGCGGCGAACATGCCCTACGACATCCCGAACCTCCAGGTGGAGTACACGCATCACGACACGGGCGTGCCCGTCGGCTTCTGGCGATCGGTCGGGGCGTCGCAGAACGCGTTCATCGTCGAGAGCTTCGTGGACGAGCTGGCGCACGCGGCGAGGAAGGACCCGTTCGAGTACCGCCGCGCGCTCCTCGGGAAGTCCCTGCGCCACAAGGGGGTCCTCGAGCTGGCGGCGCAGCAAGCGGGCTGGGGCACGCCGCTCCCGCCCGGCCGGCACCGCGGGATCGCCGTCGCGTTCTCCTACGGGAGCTGGGCCGCGCAGGTCGCCGAGGTGTCGGTCGCGTCGGACGGGACCGTCCACGCGCACCGCGTCGTCTGCGCCATCGACTGCGGCCTCGCCGTGAACCCGGACCAGATCCAGGCACAGATGATGGGCGGGATCGTCTGGGGCCTGACCGCCGCGCTCCGCGGCGAGATCACGATCCAGAACGGCCGCGTCCAGCAGTCGAACTTCCACGACTATCCGATGCTCCGGATCCACGAGGTCCCGACGGTCGAGGTGCACATCCTGCCGAGCACCCAGCCCCCGGGGGGCGTCGGCGAGCCCGGCGTGCCGCCGATCGCGCCGGCGGTGGCGAACGCGGTCTTCGCCGCGACGGGGAAGCGGATCCGGCGGCTGCCGATCCGGGCGGAGGACCTCGCGCGCGCCTGACGGCCGCTCCCTCGCCCCTCAGGGGCGAGGGTCGGAGGGAGGGATCAAGAGCGGCCGGGCGAAGCTCAGCTCGTGGCCGTCGGGGTCGCGGAGGTGGAAGTAGCGCTCGCCCCACTCCGCGTCCCGCGGCGGGGCCTCGGGCGTGAGGCCCTCGGCCCCCGCCCGGGCATAGAGCGCGTCCACGTCGTCCACGTAGAGGATCACGCGCCCCCACCACGCCCACCGCCGCTCCGGCGGCGCGGCGATCAGGTTGAGGTGACCCCGCCCCGCCGTGAAGGACGTGAAGGCGGCGTCCTCACCGCCGTAGGCGAGGGGGAACCCCAGAGCCCGGTAGAAGCGGACGGCGCGCGCCATGTCGTGCGTGGCGAGCGTGACGGCGCTGATCGAGACGATGCGGGGTTGCGCGCCGCTCGAGCTCATGGTCATGCCCCGAGCATCTTATCGCGGCGGCAGGCTTGCGGTATCCTGATTGGTGATGGGCGGGCGACGGCGATGGGTGACGGGGGCGGCGCTGGGTTTGCTCGCGCTCCCGCTCCTCGCGGGCTGCGCGAGCCTCCAGCGCGACCCGAACTGGTGGCAGGCGCGGCGCGACCCGTCGGGCCAGGCGCCGGACCCCGCGACGACCCCGGAGGCGGTGCTCCAGGTCTACGCGGCGCGCGCGGTCGGCTGGAAGGGCGTCCTGGGCGTCCACACCTGGATCGCCGTGAAGCCGACCGGGGCGCCGGCCTACACCCGGTACGAGGTCATGGGCTGGGGCGTGGGCCGCGGGTTCCCCGCCGTGCGCGTCAACCGGACCGGCCCGGACAACTACTGGTTCGGCGCCCGCCCCGAGCTGCTCCTCGACCGCCGCGGCGAGGACGTGGACGCGCTCATCGCGAAGGTCGAGGCGGCGACGGCCGCCTATCCGTACCGCGACAGCTACCGGACGTGGCCCGGGCCGAACAGCAACACGTTCACCGCGTACGTCGCCCGGGCGGTGCCGGATCTCGGGCTCGAGCTCCCGCCGACGGCGGTCGGCAAGGACTACCTGCCCGACGGGCCCGTCGCGTGGGCGCCGAGCGGCACCGGCGTCCAGCTCTCGCTCCTCGGCCTCTTCGGCGTTCTGGTCGGCTGGGAGGAGGGGCTCGAGGTCAACCTCCTGGGCCTCACCTTCGGGGTCGACCTGAACCGGCCGGCGCTGAAGCTCCCGGGCGTCGGCCGCGTCGGGCTCTGAGGTGGCCCCTCACCCGACCCTCTCCCCCAGGGGAAGAGGGAAGATCCAGTTCCGCCCGCTGACGCCGGAACGCTGGGACGATCTCGTCGCGCTCTTCGGCCCGCGGGGGGCGTGCGCCGGCTGCTGGTGCATGTGGTGGCGCCTGCCCCACGCCGCCTGGCAGCAGGGCAAGGGCGCGGGCAACCGCCGCGCGCTCCGCCGCGTGGTGGCGACCGGACCGCCGCCCGGGATCCTCGCCTACGCCGACGGGCAGCCGGTCGGCTGGTGCGCGGTGGCCCCGCGCGCCGCATACCCGCGGCTCGCGCGCTCGCGCGCGCTCGCGCCGGTGGACGACGCGCCCGTCTGGTCGCTCACGTGTTTCTTCGTGGCCCGGCCGTGGCGGGGGCGCGGCCTCACGCGCGCCCTGCTCGACGCCGCGGCGGCGGACGTCCGCCGGCGAGGCGGGCGCGTCCTCGAGGGTTACCCCATCGAGCGGTCCGCGCGGACGGCGGACGCCTTCGTCTACACCGGGCTCGCCTCGACGTTCCGGCGGGCCGGGTTCCACGAGGTCGCGCGGCGATCCCGGACGCGCCCGATCATGCGGCGCGCGCTGCGGTAGGGCTACCACGAGGCCAGCGGTCACCAGAAGGAGCGTCTCTTCGGCTGAGCCTCCCGTGGCCACGACCGGACCCGGCGTGCGCCGGGTCGTGCTCCTCGGCGCGAGCAACCTCACCCTCGGGCTCCCCACGGTCCTGGCGAGCGCGCGGTCGCGCCTCGGCCCCGGACCCCTCGAGGTCCTCGTCGCCGCGGGCCACGGGCGGTCGTACGGCCGGTGGAGCCGGGTGGGCTTCCGCGGGCTCCCGGCGATCCGCGACTGCGGCCTCTGGGCCGCCGCCGGGGGCGCCACGGGCGCCGTGACGCACGCTCTCGTCACCGACATCGGGAACGACCTGGCGTACGGCGCCTCGGCGGCCGAGCTCGCGGGGTGGGTCGGCGCGTGCGTCGAGCGCCTCGAGGCGATGGGCGCGCAGATCGTCCTGACGCTCCTCCCGTCGGGAACCCTCGCGCGTCTCGCGCCCTGGCGCTACCACCTCTTCAAGGCCGTGCTCTTCCCCGGTCGCCGGCTTCCCCTCCGGGTGCTGCGGGAGCGCGTCGCTGACGTCAACGAGCGGCTGGCCGCGCTCGGGCCGCGGGTCCGGCTCGTCGAGCCGGAGGCGGCCTGGTACGGCCCGGACACCATCCACATCCGGCGGAGCCGGCGCGCCGCCGCCTGGACGACGGTCCTGTCGCCGTGGAATGCGGCGCCGGACTGCGCGGCCCCGGGTGGCGGGGCGCCTCGCGTCTCCCTGCCCGGGCTGGCGCCTGAGCTGCGGACGATCCTCGGCATCACGCGCCGGCGCGCCCAGCCGAGCCGCGCTCTCGCCGACGGCACGACGATTTCGCTCTTCTGAACCGGGGGACGGACCCTCACGTCATCCCCTTGCTGGTTACACGGGAACCATGTAAGCTCGCGCCGTGGCTGCCGCGTTTCTCTCCCGTGGAACACGTCCTCGGTCGCCTCAAAGGCATCCGGCCGAGCCGCTACAGCATCCGGGTGAACGACCAATACCGGATCACGTTCAAGTTCGAGGGTGGTGATGCCCTCGACGTGAAGTGCGAGGATTACCATTGAGGTGCATCCGATGATGCCAACCCGTCGCCCGCCGACACATCCCGGAGAGATCCTCCTCGAGGAGTTCCTCAGGCCCTTGGGCATGACGCAGGTCACGGCCGCCCGACGGATGGGGATCCCGACGAACCGTCTCAACGAGATCGTCCGCCGTCGCCGTGGCGTGACCGCCGACACCGCGCTGCGCCTGGCGCGTCTCCTCGAAACGTCCCCGCAGTTCTGGATGAACCTCCAGGCGACGTGGGACCTCTACCATGCGGCTCGGGCGCTCCGGACGGGATAGCGCTGGTCACGCTCAGAGAACTCGCACGAGCGTCATCTCCCGCGTGTTGAGCTCTCCGATGAGCGACGCGGCGATGACACCCTTCGCGATCGACTCGTCCGACAGCCCGCCCGTCCGGGGGTTCCTCCACCGCCCGCCGTCGGCGACGGGCGACGCCCTGATCCTGAGCCACGGCGCCAGCGCGAACTGCCGGACACCGCTCCTGGTCGCCGTGGCGCAGGGCTTCGCTGCGCACGGCGTCACCGTGCTCCGCTGCGACCTCCCCTACCGCCAGGCTGTGCCCACCGGCCCACCGCCCCGCGACAGCGCCCCGCGGGACCGAGCGGGCATCCGGGCGGCGGTCGCCGCGGCCCGGGCGCTCGGAGCCGGCCGTGTCTTCCTCGGCGGTCACTCCTACGGCGGGCGGCAGTCGAGCATGCTCGCCGCCGAGGATCCGGCCGTCGCCGACGCCCTGCTGCTCCTCTCGTACCCGCTGCACCCCCCACGGCGCCCGACCGAGCTCCGCACCGCCCACCTGCCGCAGCTCCGGACCCCGGCCCTCTTCGTCCACGGCACACGCGATCCGTTCGGCTCGCTCGAGGAGCTGCGGGCGGCGCTCTCGCTGATCCCTGCCCCGACGCGCCTGCTCCCGGTCGAAGACGGCGCCCACTCCCTGAGCGTCGGGGTGGCCGAAACGGCCGTGGCCGTCTTCCTCGACTTCGCGCGCGTCGCGATCCGCGCATGACCGAAGCGCCGCGCCGCCCCTTCGTCCCCGAGTGGCTCCTCCGCCGGTTCGCCGACGGCTCGGGGCAGGTCCTGATGGAGCGCCGCGACCGGACCCGGCGGCTCACCGCGAGCGTGGCGGAGGCCGCCGCCGCGGCGGGGTGCTACAGCGTGGACGCGCATCGGCCCGGGGGACCGGAGCTGGCACGCCTCCTCGTCGAAGTCGAGGACCGCGCGGCGAAGGTGATCGAGGAGATGCTCGCCGGGGCCTTTCCGCCGCGCGGTGAGGATCGGGCGCTGCTCGCGCTCTTCGTCGCGGTCCGGCTCCTGCTCGGGCACGCGCCCCGCGCCGTCGGCCAGCAGGTCGTCGCCGCGCTCGCGGAAGTCGTCGTCGCCAAGCTGCCGGAGGAGGACGAGGATGAAGGACTGGTCGTGGTCGCGCCCCCCACTCGGGCCGAACCCGACGGGGCGGACGCCGCGGTCCGGGACGAGGAGGGGCACCGGCTCCCCCTCTCGGCCGCGCCCGAGCTGGCCCGGGTCCTGCTCCCCCGGACCTGGCAGCTCGTCCGCTTCCCCGAGCCGCGGCTCCTGACCGGCGACACTCCGGCCGTGCCCTGGAGCCCCTCGGGCGCGGCCCCGTCCAACCCGACCCGCCTGGGCGCGTTCGCCGAGGTCCGCGTCCCCCTCGACCCACGACACGCGCTGATCCTCGCGCGCTCGGCCCAGCTCGGCGAGGTGATCCGGGACCTGGGCGACCGCCACGCGAGCGCCTTGAACCGCACCGTCGCCGACGCCGCCGGGATGTGGATGTACTACCACCCCGCCACCGACCCGCCCGGAGGCGTCGCGCTGGACCCGACGTGAGCCGCCCGGCCCGATCCCCGTCGCATCTCGGCGTCCTCCATCTCGCCGGGACGCGCTCGGCCTGCGGTCTCGCGGGCGTCCCGTCCCTCCGGTGGGGTCGTCGGCGCCCCTCAACGTACCGTGAGTACGCGTCGGGGCGCCTCCTCGTCCATCACGGTCGGCGCGTCTCGCGCCTGCGGCGCTCGATCCGCGGCGACCTCTGGGCGTCCTTGATCTGCTCGGGTCTCGACCCCGGCCTGGCACTGCCCTCGCTACGCGAGCCTCTGCGGAGGGTCCCGACGTGAGGCGACGCGCGCGCGCTTCGCCCCCCGTCGCGCTGATCACCGGCGCGGGCCGCGGCATCGGCCGCGCGACGGCCGAGGCGTTCGCAGCCGCCGGCTACGGGGTCGTCCTGGCCGAGCTGCGCCCGGACCCGGGGCGGCGCGCCGCCCGGGCCCTCGCGCGGGCCGGCGGCCGCGCGTGGTTCAGGCAGACGGACGTGGCCGACGCGCGCTCGGTGGACGGCACGGTGCGCGCGACGCTCCGGCACTTCGGCCGCCTCGACGTGGTCGTGAACAATGCCGGCGTCCTTCGCGTGGCTCCCCTCGCCCGGCTCCCGGTCCGCGAGCTCGACCGCATGCTCACGGTCAACCTGCGCGGCCCTCTGCTGATGGCCCGCGCCGTGCTCCCGGCCATGCTCCGCCGGGGGTCGGGCGCGATCGTCAACGTGGCCTCGATGCTCGGGAAGTCCGGCCTGCGGCAGTACGTGACCTATTGCGCGACGAAGTTCGGCGTCGTCGGTCTGACGGAAGCCCTCGCGGACGAGCTCCACGGGACGGGCGTCCGGGTGTGGGCCGTCTGCCCCGGCCTGACCGACACCCCGATGGCCCGCCTCACCCTCGCCACGCCGCGCGAGCGCGCCGGGCTGATCCGCCCGGCGACCGTCGCCCGGACCATCCTGGGCCTCGCCACCGGCGGCCGCCGCGCCCCGAGCGGCGCTGCCATCGAAGTGACGCGGTGAAGCCCGTCATCGTCCTCGCTCTGCTCGCACGGCGTCGGCCGGCCGCTGGCGCAACCTCACCGGGGCACGGCGACCAAGGCGCTCCAGGAGTTCGACACGCGCCGGGCGATCCAGGGCGCGACGGACCACCGAAAGGAGGTATTCCGACAGCGACACGCCGGCCAGCGCCGCTCGTGCCTCGAGCTTGCGGTGAAGGTCCTCGGGGACGTCCCGAATCCGCACCGTCTTCGCCATGCCACTATCATACCCATGGGCGTATCACTTGTGAGGTCATGCGGCGTTACGATCCCACCGGACGGACGATCTCGTGAGCGAGACCTCCGCCATCCCCGAGCGGGGGGTGAAGCGAGCCCGGACTCACCAGGAGCCGCCGCCGCCCCGGCGCGTCCTGAGCATCCACGCCCACCCCGACGACCAGGAGTTCACCGTCGCCGGGACGCTCGCGAAGTGGGCGCGCGCGGGGAGCGAGATCGTCACCGTGTGCATCACGAGCGGCGGCGCGGGATCCAACGAGTTCACGCCCTCCGGGATGACCCGCGAGGCGCTCGTCCCGACCCGCGAGCAGGAGCAGCGGAACGCGTGCTGGGCGCTCGGGATCGCGGAGGTCGTGTTCCTCGGGTACGCGGACGGGATGCTCGAGCCCTCCATCGCGCTCCGGCGCGACCTCACGCGCCTGATCCGCCGCTACCGCCCCGACGCCGTCGTCTGCGGCGACCCGACGGTGCGCTTCTACGGCCAGAGCTACATGAACCACCCCGACCACCGGGCCGCGGCCGACGCCGCGCTCGACGCCGTGTTCCCGTCGGCCGAGACCCGGCTGATCTTCCCCGAGCTGCTCGCCGAGGGGCTCGACCCCCACCACGTGGGCACGGTGTACATCCACGGCGCCGAGCGTCCGGACACCTTCATCGACATCGCGGGGACGCTGCCGATCAAGCTCACTGCGCTCAAGGAGCACCGGAGCCAGATGGGCGGCTGGGACCCGACCGACATGCTCACGGCCTGGGCGGGCCAGCAGGGCAAGAAGCGGGGCCTCGCCGCCGCCGAAGCCTACCGGCGGATGGTCCTCGAGGGCCCGTAACGGCCGACCAGCCGCTGTATCCCCTTTGGCCTCCCTGTCCACTCCCGTCGCCGGGGTCGGGATGATGACATCCTAACTGCGGGCGCCGTCAATTTCCGCCGCTTCGACCTTACCCTGCAGATCGGCACAGATGTTGCTCGTGGGAGTGACCAGGACCCCAGACCATGTGCCCCGGACCACGGTGCCGACTACACAAAAGGCGGGTTCCCCACCCTCAGCCTGACCCAGGCCGCCAGCAGGCGTTTCGGTTCGAACCGACCGAGCAGAGCCGCCCGGCCCTGAGCGAAAGCGGGGCCCCCTGTCGGTGCCCAGATGGCTGGAGATCAACGAGATGTCGTAGCCTGAGGCTTGACAGCACCCCAGATATTGAGTATAAGGGTGACCAGAGTGAGGCTGGCTTGAGGGCGCTCGAAGACCTCATTGCTCGGCACCTACCGCACTTGGCGTCCCGCCGACTTCCCCAGAACGCGATTCCCAGACTCGCGAAGGATCGTTCGGCTTTGCGCGCCATCGCTAAGGCAATCAAGGAGATTCCAACAGAGCACCGGCTCTACCTCAGCGATGCTCGCAACATAAGCCGCGTGTCGGACGAATCGGTGCATCTAATCGTGACTTCCCCGCCCTACTGGACGTTGAAGCGCTACCCCGAAAATGAAGCCCAGCTCGGATGCCTGACCGATCTCCACGTCTTCCTGAAGGAGTTGGACCGCGTTTGGACAGAGTGTTTCCGGGTACTCGTCAAGGGCGGCCGACTTGTAGTCGTGGTGGGCGACGTTTGCCTGTCGCGGAGGAAGCACGGTGCCCACATGGTCGTGCCACTCCATGCCGCGATCCAGGTTCACTGCGCCGAGCTAGGGTTTCATAACCTCGCGCCAATCATCTGGTACAAGATCGCGAATGCCGCCTTCGAAGTGGAGAATGGGACGGCGTTCCTTGGCAAGCCCTACGAACCCAATGCGATCATCAAGAATGATATTGAGTTCATTCTCATGCAGCGGAAGCCCGGAGCCTACAGACGCCCGACGGACGCCATGCGGATTCTGAGCCTCATTGGTGAGAAACAACACCGAACTTGGTTCAACCAGATTTCGCGACTACCCGGCACGTCAACACGCGCACATCCTGCACCATTTTCGATGGAACTCGGCGAGCGTATGATCCGCATGTTCAGTTTCGCCGGCGACACGGTTCTCGACCCCTTCTCGGGCACGGGTACGACGAGCCTTGCAGCGGCGCGCGCTGGTCGGAATAGCATCGGAATCGAGGTCGAGCCCTCCTACCACGCTGCGTCGGTTCAGCGTCTCCGGCAGTTCGTTCACAAGGAGAAGCTACCCGCAAGGATCCACGCTGAATAGATCGCCTCGACCAGATGGCGAACACCACATTCAGGCTCCTTGAACGCTTCCGGCAGACGTTCAAGGGGAAGATCTACAAGCACCGCGACTCGAGCCTGGGAAACAAGATCGGGCGGGAACTGTTCGAAGATCTGTTCGACCACTCAGATTCCCCGGGCTATGCGCAGCACGTGCGGACGCTCCGCGGCCTCGCAAATCGGGGTGGCAGAATACATACTCCGAGGGCTATCAGACGGAATGACAGCGTCCTTGGGAAGCCCCCAGCAGGAATAGGTTCCCGCAAGACTCCTCGGGGTTTCTCGGTTCCGGAAGGCCCTGTAGCAGAACCGAGGATTGGCTGTGAGGTGAAGATCCTAGCGAAGTCTCAGCTCAAACAAATCGATCGGGTCATCAACGACCTTGACGGATTCGCGCAGCGCATGAAGTCCCTGAACCGCCGATGCATCAATGTCGCGATAATTGGCGTGAACCACGAGGCGAACTATGTCGGGTACGAGGGGTCACGTGCCTTTAGGCATGAGCTCCGAGAGCAGGAGCCGAAGACAGTAATTCAACGAATCAAAGATCAGCTTCTGAGGCGCTACGACGAGTTGCTCATCCTCCAGTTTCGGGCGACCAACCAACGGCCGTATCCGTTCAATTGGCTCGATCCGCGACGAGTCGAACTTGACTACGGAGCCGCGCTCACAAGGATCAGCGAACTGTACCAGCGCCGATTCGGCTAGTCGAACCACCGCTCGGCCGCCCCAAACCGGACCCTCCAGAACTCCCCTCCCAGGTTGACCGACAAGTTCGAGCGCGGCTTCACCAAGCGTAATCAGAAACTGCGCGGAGCCAGCGCGCCCCCGTGACGGCGACCAGATCGGCCACCCGGAGCTCGAAGTCCACGCCGCGGACGCCCGCGCTGACGTGGATCGTCTCCCGCGCGCGGGCGCTCTCGTCGAGGTAGACGTCGAAGGCGCCCTGGCGGACCGCCAGGGCGGAGATCCCGCCGACCTGCAAGCCCGTCAACGCCTCGGCCTCGCGCTGGGTCGCCATGCGCACCTTCTTCTCGCCGAGCCCGCGGGCGAGGAGCTTCAGATCGAGCTGGGCGCGGGATGGGACGAGAACGAGCAGCGGTCGCTCCCGGCGGATCGTCTCGCGGAGCACCACGAGCGTCTTGTAGACCGCCTCCGCCGGCGCGCCCAGGAGCTCCGCGGCCTCGTCGGCCGAGTGGAAGGCGCCCGAGGGATCGTAGACCGTGGCGCGGTACGCGATGCCGCGCGCCTCCAGCATTCGCGCGGCGTTCGTCTTGACCGGCATCTTCACGCGGTCACCGGCGGTACCGCCGCAGCGCCGGCGTCGCCGCGGCGATCCAGGCCGTCGTCACGAGGCTCCCGAGCCCCCCCGTCACCACCGACCCCGGCGCCCCGAGCCAGTCGGCGACCAGGCCGGCCTCGAGCTCCCCGAGCTGGGGCCCGCCCATGAAAAAGAGCATCCCGACGCTCCCCACGCGGCCGCGCAGGTGATCCGGCGTCTCGAGCTGGCGGATCACGTTGCGGATCACCATGCTGACGGTGTCCGTCGCGCCCGTCAGGGCGAGGCACACGAACGTGAGCCAGAACTCGCGCGAGAGGCCGAAGAGGACCGTGGCGAGCCCGTAGCCCGCGACGGCCCACAGCAGCACGCGCCCGCGGTGCTCGATGTCGCCCATGACCCGCACCATCGCCAGGCTCGCCACGACGGCGCCGACCGAGGGCGCGGCATAGAGCCAGCCGTAGCCGCGCGCCCCGACGGCCAGGATGTCCTGCGCGAAGATGGGCAGGAGCGCCGTCGCCGACGCGAAGAACGTCGCCAGGAAGTCGAGCAGCATCGTCGAGCGGATCAGCGGCGACGCGAAGGCGAAGCGCAGGCCGTCCGCCGCCGCGCGGAGGCTGATCTCTCCCGCCTCCCGCCGCTCGCGCGAGACAACGCCGCGCATGGCGAGGAGCGAGCCGATCACCACGAGGAACGAGAGCGCGTTGACCGCGTACACCCACCCGACCCCGAGCACCGCGATCACCACGCCGCCGAGCGAGGGACCGACGACCGAGGCCGCCTGGAACATGATCGTGTTCAGGCTGATGGCGTTCGGGAGGTGCTCGCGCGGGACCAGGTTCGGGACGAAGGCCTGCCGCGCCGGCACGTCGAACGAGGCGGCGGCCGAGCTCAACGCCGCCAGGACGTAGATCGGCCACACGGCGTCGAGCCCGCGGAACGTCAGGACGGCGAGGACCGCGGCGACCAGCGCCATGCCGCACTGCGTGGCGACCATCAAGCGGCGGCGGTCGACGGCGTCCGCCACGACCCCGCTCACGAGCGAGAGCGAGACGATCGGGACGAGGCGGACGAGCCCGACGAGGCCGAGGGCGAGGCCTCGGCGCTCCGGCGGGACCAGGAGCGAGACGTGCCAGAGGATCGCCGCGGTCTGCATCATCGAGCCGGACATGGAGAAGAGCTGGCCCGCCCAGAGGAGGCGGAAGTTCCGGTGCTGGAGGGCGACGAACGGCGAGGCGATGGGGCTCACGGTCCGGCCGATGCGCGCAGCCCGACCGCGGGCCCGGTCAGGCGTGGTCGCGGACGGTGCGGGGCCAAGTAACGAGTATGGCTAGGACGCAGGGAGGAGGCGGGCCGAGGCGTATGCCGCATACGTTGAGGTCCGCCGACGACCGAGGACGACGCCAGGCGAAGTTAATTGGGCCCGCACTACGCGCTGACGCCCCGGAGCGTGAGCTCCCCCGCCCGATGGCAGCTCACGAGGTGGCCCGGCCGGGCCTCCGCGAGCGCCGGCGTCTCGACGCGGCAGCGCTCGACCGCGTAGGGGCAGCGGGGGTGGAAATAGCAGCCGGCCGGTGGGTGGGCCGCGTCCGCGACCTCGCCCTCGAGCACGATCCGCCGGGCGCGCAGCCGGGGGTCGGGCTTCGGCACCGCGGAGAGCAGCGCCTCCGTGTACGGGTGGAGCGGCGCCGTGAAGAGCGCCTGCGTCTCGGCGACCTCGACGATCCGGCCGACGTACATCACGGCGACCCGGTCGCTCACGTGCTTGACCACCGAGAGGTCGTGCGCGACGAACAGGTACGTGAGCCCGAGCTGCGCCTGGAGGTCGAGCATCAGGTTCAGGATCTGCGCCTGCACCGAGACGTCGAGGGCCGAGACGGGCTCGTCGGCGACCACGAGACTCGGGTTCAGGGCGAGGGCCCGGGCGATGCCGACCCGCTGGCGCTGGCCGCCGCTGAAGGCGTGAGGGTAGCGCCGCATGTACTCGGGACGCAGGCCGACCAGGGGCAGGAGCTCCGCGACGCGGTCGATCCGCTCCCGGCGGGTCCCGAGCCCGTTGGCCACCAGCGGCTCGGCGACGATGTCGAGGAGGGTCCGCCGCGGGTTCAGGGACGAGAACGGGTCCTGGAAGATCATCTGCATCTGGCGCCGGAGCGGGCGGAGCTGGCGCTTCGACAGGCGCGCGACGTCCACCACCGCGCCATCGCCGGCCCGGAAGCGGATCTCCCCCGCCGTGGGCGCGAGCGCCCGGAGGATGCAGCGGGCGGTCGTCGTCTTGCCGCAGCCCGACTCCCCGACGAGCGACAGCGTCTCCCCCTTCCGGACGGCGAAGCTCACGTCGTCCACGGCACGCACGTGCCCGACGACCCGCCGGAGGAACCCCTTCTGGATCGGGAAGAACTTCCGGAGGCCCCGGACGTCCAGGAGGGGCGCGCCGTTCGCCTGGCTCATGGGGCGCGGTAGAGGAAGCAGCTCACGGCCTGCCCGTCGCCCGCGGGCTCGAGGGCGGGCTCCGCGCGGTCGCAGGTGCCGGGCATGAAGTCGGGGCAGCGCGGGTGGAACGGGCACCCCGCGGGCCGGTTGTAGGGGTGCGGGATCGAGCCCGTGATCACGGGCAGCCGGGTACGGACGGGGGCGTGGATCGAGGGGATCGAGCGCAGCAGCGCCCGGGTGTAGGGGTGCTTCGGGGCGTGAAAGATCGCGTCCACCGGTCCCTCCTCCACCACGCGCCCGAGGTACATGACGACGACCGTGTCGCACATCTCGGCGATCACGCCGAGGTTGTGGGTGATGAGGATGATCCCCATCCCCTCCTCGTCCTGGAGGCGGCGCAGGAGGTCGAGAATCTGGGCCTGCGTCGTGACGTCGAGGGCCGTCGTCGGCTCGTCGGCGATGAGGACGCGGGGACCGCACGACAGCGCGAGGGCGATCATGGCGCGCTGGCGCAGGCCGCCGCTGAGCTGGAAGGCGTACTCGCCCACGCGGCGCTCGGGCCGGGGGATCCCGACCAGGCGCAGCGTCTCGACCGCCTTGTCGCGCGCGTCGTTCTTCGAGAGCCCCTGGTGGAGCCGGATCGTCTCGACCATCTGGTTGCCGATCGTGTGGACGGGGCTGAAGGACGTCATCGGCTCCTGAAAGACGAGCGAAATGTCGCCGCCGCGGATCTGCCGCATCTCGGACCCGGCCGGGTCGAGCCGGGTGAGGTCCACCCCCTCCGCCCCGGGGCCGTTCCGCCGGAGGAGGACCGTGCCGGAGACGATCCGCCCCGGACGCTCGACGATCCGGAGGATGGAGCGCGCCGTCACGCTCTTCCCGCAGCCCGACTCCCCCACGATCCCGAGCGTCCGCCGCGGATGGACGTCGAAGCTCGCGCCGTCCACGGCCTTGACCGTCCCCTCGTCGGTGAAGAAGTAGGTGCAGAGGTCGCGGACCTCCAGGATCGGCCGGCTCTCCTTCTCTCCCGCCGGGGGAGAGGGGATGGTGAGGGGGTTACTGCCCATAGGGGTCGGCGGCATCCCGCAGTCCGTCGCCCATGAAGTTGAAGGCGAGGATGACGATGGTCACCGGGATCGCCGGGATCAGGAGCCACGGCGAGATGGCCAGGGCCTGGATGTTCTGCGCCTGCTGGAGCAGCACGCCCCAGCTGATGGCCGGCGGCCGGAGCCCGAGGCCCAGGAAGGAGAGCGACGTCTCGCTGATGATCATGGCCGGGATGGCCAGCGTCGTCGCCGCGATGATGTGCGAGAGGAACGACGGCACGAGATGCGTGAGGATGATGCGCGCCTGGCTGCACCCCGCCAGCTCGGCGGCCATCACGAAGTCCTCCTCCCGAAGCGAGAGGAAGCGGCCGCGCACGACCCGCGCCAGCTCCGTCCAGCCGACGAGCGAGATGATGATCGTGATGGCGAAGTAGACCTGGACGACCGTCCAGTCGTTGGGCAGGGCGGCCGCCAGCCCCATCCAGAGCGGGATGGTCGGGATCGAGCGGAGGATCTCGATGACGCGCTGGATCAGCGTGTCGATCGCACCGCCGTAGAGCCCGGAGATCCCGCCCAGCACGATGCCGAGGACGAGGGAGAGCGCGACCCCGGCGAGGCCGATCAAGAGCGACGTGCGCGTGGCGTACACGAGGCGCGACCAGAGGTCGCGCCCCTGCTCGTCGGTGCCGAGAAGGAAGAGCGATTCCTCCGGCGCGGCGTCCTCGACCCCGAGGAGGTGGCGGTCCGTCGGGATCAGGCCGAGGAACCGGTACTCGAAGCCGTGCGCGAAGAACCGCACGGGGATCTTCCGCTCCGGGTCCGGCGTGTAGACCCGCTTGAGGGTCACCGGGTCGCGCCTCCCGGCCAGGCCTAAGACGTGCGGGCGCCAGCGCCCATCGTCGAAGAAGCGGATGCCCTGGGGCGGCAGCAGGGAGCGCTGGGCCTCCGAGGCCGTGGGGACCGCGTAGGCAAGGAAGTCGGCGAACAGGACGACGAGGTAGAAGAGCGCGACCACGGCGGTCCCCGCGAGCGCGAGGCGGTGGCGCCGGAACCGCCACCACATGAGCTGCCACTGGGTGGCGACGGAGATCCGCTCCTCGACCACCGTCGCCGGCAGCTCCACCCCGCCCTTCCGGACGGGGGGCTCGAGGACGGCCCCCGGGTCGGCTATTTCTTCCCCTCCAGGCGGATGCGGGGGTCGATCCACATGAGGAGGAGGTCCGACAGGAAGGTGCCAATGACCGTCATGACGCCAAGGAGGAGCACGATCGTCCCCGCCAGGAACATGTCCTGGGCCACGAGGGCCCGCAGGAGGAGCGGCCCGACGGTCGGCAGGCTGAGCACCAGCGACACGATGATGCTCCCGGACACCACATAGGGCAGCAGATAGCCGATCGTGCTGGCGAAGGGGTTCAGGGCCACGCGGACGGGGTACTTGACGATCACCCGCGTCTCGGCGAGCCCGCGCGCGCGAGCGGTCACGACGTAGGGCCTCCGGAGCTCGTCCAGCAGGTTCGCCCGCATGATCCGGATGAGCTGGGCGGTGCCTGCGAGCCCGAGGATGAGCGCCGGGAGCGGCAGGTGCTTGAGGAGGTCCCAGGCCTTCGCGAAGCTCCACGGCGCCTCGACGAACTCGTCCGAGAAGAGCCCGCCGATGTTGGCGCCAAACAGGGTGAAGCTGAAATACATGAGGACCAGGGCCAGCATGAAGCTCGGGACGGCCAGGCCGATGAACCCGACGAACGTCGCCACGTAGTCGCCGACCGAGTACTGGCGGACGGCGGAATAGATGCCGATGGGGAGCGCCAGCGCCCAGGTCAGGACGATGGCCGCCACGGAGACGACCATGGTCAGCCACAGTCGGTCCCCGATGACCTCCGAGACGGGGCGCTTCCATTCGAGGGCCATGCCGAACCGGCCCTGCATCACCATCTTCATCCAGCGGAGGTACTGGAACCACAGCGGCTGATCGAGCCCGTACTCCCGGCGGAGCGCCTCGACCTCCTGCTCGGAGACGAAGCCGCCCGAGGCGGACATCTGGGCGATGTACGACGTGATGTAGTCGCCCGGCGGGAGCTGGATGATGACGAAGGCGAGGACCGAGATGGCCCAGCAGGTCAGGATCGCGAGGATCAGCCGTTGGAAAAGGTAGGCCAGCATCGTGGGGACGATGGTACTCCCTCTCCCCCGGGCAGGGGAGAGGGAGTTCCTGCCGAGGTGGCTGCTACGCCTTGAAGTAGAAGGTGGACGGCTGGGAGGTGCCCGGCGTCCGCGCGTGCTGGGCGTTGATCTGCCGGGAGGGAATGTTCCCCATCTTCCGGCTCACGATCCGGACGCCCATCGTCGCCGGCGACTGGCCGACGGTCCCGATGGAGTACTGCCCGTCCACCATGATCTTGAAGATCTCCTGGGCGATCTTGATCCGCTCCGGCAGCTTCTTGCCGTTCGCCGACCGGAACAGCTCGAGGGCTTTCAGGAGCTGGGGATCCTTCGGCGCCTTCCCCTTCGCGCCCCCCGAGGCATACCAGTCGGCGATCGGGTGCCCGAGGTGGGCCTCGGCCGGATCCACCGGCAGGCCGTGGCGGGGGAACAGGTAGAGGAGCTCCGTGCCGTCGTTCGCCCAGATGGCGATCTGGTGCTCGTTCCCGCGGATGCGGGTGAAGTAGAGGCTCCGCTCGACCTCCTTCACGTCGGCCTGGATCCCGATCTTCTTCCACTGCTCCTTGATCATCTCGGCGATCTGGACGTGGGGGATGAAGGCGCCGGCCGAGGTCAGGAGCTCGATCCGGAGGCGGCCCTTGCCGTCGGTCCGGAGGCGGTAGCCCTCGCCGTCCTTCTTCCCGAGCCCGACCTTGTCGAGCAGCGCGTTGGCCTGCTTGACGTCGAGGGTGGACCACTTCTTCCGCCACTCCGGCCCCGGGCTGTAGGGCGTGGTCTCGCTGGGGGCGGTGGAGCCGGGCACCCCGATCCCGAGCCAGAACGTCTCGTTGAGCTGGTCGCGGTCGATCCCCATCGACAGCGCCCGCCGGAAGTCGGCGGTGTGCAGCCACTTCGCGATCTCGGGGTCGGCTTCGTACGCCTGGTTGACCTGGAGCGTGGCGTCGGAGCCGTTCAGCGCGGGGTCGAGCCGGACGTCATACCCCACCTTGTCCCGGTTCTCCAGGAACACCGGAAGCTTCGTCATCGCGGTGTGCCGCTCCTGGACGTCGTACTGGCCCCCGATGGCCCGGAGGTTCAGGACCTCGAGGTTCTCGGCGAGGGTCATCTGGAGGCGGTCGATGTACGGGAGCTGGTTCCCCGCCGTGTCCACCTCGTAGAAATAGGGGTTCCGCTCCATCACCCAGGTCGGGTTGTTGATGGGCGTCACCACCTTCCAGGGCGTCAGGACCGGCAGCTCGGGGTTGAGCGTCCAGTCCCACCGGCTCTTGATGTAGGCGACCCAGCCGTCGAAGCCGGCCGCCTTCGCCTTCCGGATGGCCTCGTCCATCCCGATGTACTTCGGGTGGAACTGCTTGATGTAGTGCGCCGGCGTGTAGGCGCCCATCGCGCGGCCGGCCATCTGCCAGAGCGCCTGGCCGCCGCCCATCGCCGTGCTGCCCGCCAGGATGTCGAGGAACAGGTAGTTCGGCTCGGGGAACTCGAAGAGGACGGTCGTCTCGTCGATCTTCTTGATGACCCCGGACTTGCCGCTGATCATGAAGTCCGGGTGCGGCGTGGGGACGAGGCTCTTGTCGAGGTAGACGTCCTCGTACCAGAACACGAAATCGTCCGCGGTGAACGGTTGGCCGTCCGACCACCTGTGCCCCTTGCGGAGGTAGAGGGTCACCGACTTCCCGTCGTCGGCAAGGATCCACTGCCGCGCGACGCACGGCATGACCTTCGTCCCGGTGTACTCCCAGAAGAGGAGCTTGTCGGCGGAGACGATGCGGTTGCCGTTCTCCTGGTCCCCGGGGCCGGTGAACCCGCGCCGCCAGGTGCCGCCGTAGCGGCCGATCGAGTGGACCGGCTTGATGACCAGCGGCTCGGCGGGCACGCGCTTCTCGACGGGTGGGAGCTTGCCCGCCTTGACGAGCTCCGCCAGCATCGGCGCCTCGTTGAACTTCTTCGGCCACTTGGCGGGATCCAGGACCAGCTCGGGCCCCTCCAGCTTGCCGATGAGCTGGGCGCCGAGCTTCGGCTCGGCGGGCTTGGCCGCCTGGCCGAACGCCGTGGGCACGCCCGCGACAGCGCCGAGGGCGACGGTTCCCGTCGCCAGCGCCGCGTCCAGGAGAAACTCGCGCCGGGTCACGGACTTTCGGGGGTTAGACATCGGGACACCTCCTCGTGGACAGTGGGCAAGAGCACGGTCACGAGCGATCGTGGGCGCAGTCTATGCGGGGCGCGGCGGTCTTGTCAACGGCCTATGCGCCCTACGCCTGCGAGTCTGCGGCCGCGGAGGGGGCGGGAAATGATCCCGCGCGCCCAGCGGACACCTCGCAATTACCGGGTTTGCCGGAGGGGTGGCCCGGTTATGATTGCAGAGATGACCTCTCGCGTCCGGGTCACCGTGGTCGCGCTGGCGGCTCTCACGCTGGGGCTGGCGGCCCTGGGCTATCGCTGGTCAGTGAGCGCGCCAGCGCCAGCGTCGGAGGCCACCGCGCCCGAGCCCAAGGTCGAGGCTCCGCCCGCCCGGCTGCAGACGGTCCAGGTCAAGCGCGGCGACAATCTGGTAGCCGTGCTCGCCCGCGCCGGCGTGCGGGGACGGGTCGGCCACGAGGTTTCCGCCGCGCTCAGCCGGGGCGGGGCCGATCTCCGACGCCTCAAGCCGGGCGACAACATCGACATCACCTGGAGCCCGGCCGACGAGCCCACGGCCATCAATTGGCAGCAGAGCCCGTGGCGCGGCTACGCCGCGGTGGCCGGCGAGGACGGCTGGACGGTCAAGGTGCTGGAGACCACGCCGGACGTGCGCGTGGTGAGGGTGCAGGGGCGGGTGGAGCGCTCGCTGTTCGAGGCCATCGACCAGGTGAGCGAGCAGCCTCAGCTCGTGCTCGCCCTCGTCAACATGTTCGAGTGGGACTTCGACTTCACCGCCGACACGCGGAGCGGCGACCGCTTCCGGCTCCTGGTGGAGAAGCGCTACGCCGGCGAGAGCTTCGTGAGCTACGGGCGCGTGCTGGCCGCCCAGTACACCAGCGCCCAGCGCACCTTGACGGGCATCGCCTACCCGCCCGCCAACGACCGCTTCGACCACTTCGACCTGGACGGCCGGTCGCTCCGCAAGAGCTTCCTCAAGTCGCCGCTCGAGTTCACCCGCATCACCTCCCGCTTCACCTACGCGCGCCCGCACCCCATCCTGGGGGGCACGATGCCTCACCTCGCCGTGGACTACGCGGCGCCGACGGGCACGCCGGTCCGGGCGGTCGGCGACGGGGTCGTGTCCCACGCCGGATGGGATGGCAGCTACGGCCTCATGGTCCGGATCCGCCACCGCTCCGGGTACGAGACCATCTACGCGCACCTCTCCCGGCTCGGTCCGAGCGCCCGTGCCGGGGCGCGTGTGAACCAGCGACAGGTGATCGGCTACGTGGGCTCGACCGGGCGGAGCACCGGCCCGCACCTCCACTACGAGGTGATCAAGAGCGGCCGCCGCGTCAACCCGCTCGACGAGAAGTTCACTCCCGGCGATCCCATCCCCGCCCGCGAGCGTGCGGTCTTCGACGAGCACGCTCGCGGCCTCATCCAGCGCCTGGACGCCGAGACGCCCTTCGAGGCGGAGGGCACCCCGCCCGGGCCCGGCCCCCTCCGGATCCCCCCAGACGACGGTCGTGCCGGCTGAGCCGGCGCGCGAACGCGCTACACGTTCCGAGCGTGCGGTCCTCGTTCACGACGCTGCCGGACTATCTCCGCCCCGGCCTCGACCTGGTCCTCGTCGGCATCAACCCCGGGATCGACTCGGTCCGGCGCGCGCCGCCGATGGGCGTTGGCGTAGCCGAAGGAATTCCCCCCTGGCGTCGGGCGCCGCGTGCTACACTGCGTGTGTTCTTGCCGGGTGTCGCGCCGACGACGGCGCAGCGAATCTGGCCTCGCCTCCGATAGGCTCTTCCGCGTGTCCGGGGCGTGAACCCATTGCGGAAGAGTCGAGCCCCGGGCGACCGGGGTTTCCAAAGGAGGCGCTACATGGCGTCCAAGCTGTACGTCGGCGGTCTGTCCTATTCCACCACTTCCGAGAGCCTCCGTGAGTACTTCGCCCAGTGCGGCACCGTCGAGTCCGCCACGGTGATCGCGGATCGGTTCTCGGGCCAGTCGCGCGGCTTCGGCTTCGTGGAGATGTCCACGGAGGCCGAGGCCCAGACGGCCATCTCCAAGCTGAACGACCAGCCCTTCGAGGGCCGGAAGCTGATGGTCAACGTGGCCAAGTCGCCGGGCGCCGGCGGCTCGGGTGGCGGACGGCGCACCGCGCGCTGGTAAGCACGGCCCGGATCGGGAACGGCGCAGGAGCACTCTCCTGCGCCGTTCGCTTTTTCCGGTGCGCCACCAGGACGGCCGTCCCGTTCTGCTCTGTCCCTCAACCCGCCGTCGCGCAAACCTTGCCCGAATGCCTTCAGGCCGCGAGGTCGGCGGCGAGATCCTTCGTGCTCATCGCGGCGTCATCCGGCCGAACTTGAGGAGCTCGTAGGTGACGAGCCCAGTGTCTGGCGGTGAGCCGCTCCTCATCGTGACCATGGTCGCGATCTCGCTCCGGTGATGGGTGGCGTGGTTCGCGACTACTGCTTGCTCGAAAGCCCGAGGGTCCCAGCGCCGCCGGACCGGCCGGTGGTAACGAGGCGCAGGAAGGCCGGCGACAGGCGCGGGTCGAGCGTGTCCCGAATGCCGTCCCCGAGTAGGTTGAACGCCAGTACCGTGACCGTGATGGCCAGCCCCGGAAAGAACACGAGCCACCAGTGCGGCACCAGGGACGTCAGCGAATCCGCCAGCATGTTGCCCCAGGTCGGCGTGGGCGGCGGAATCCCCACCCCGAGAAACCCCAGCGCCGCCTCGATGACGATGGCGACCCCGAGGTGCGTGGTGGCGAGGACCAGATAGGGCGCGAGGCACTGCGGCAGGACGTGGTACGTCATGATCCGCACGGCCGACGCCCCGGACGACCGCCCCGCCTCCACGTAGGCCAGCTCCTTCACGCTCAGCGCCACCGAGCGGATCACCCGGCCGCCGAAGGGGATCCGGGTGACGGCGATCGCCACGATCACCGCCGGCATCCCGGTGCCGATGGCCATGGAGATGGCCATCGCCAGGATCAGGTCCGGAAAGGACTGGAGCACCTCCATGACCCGCTGGCTGACGAGGTCGAACCGGCCCCCGAGGTAGCCGCACGCCAGGCCCCAGAGGGCGCCCACGGTCGTCCCCAGGAGCACCGCCGAGAACGCCACCACCATGGACGCGCGCGCCCCGTAGATCACCCGGCTCAAGGAGTCCCGGCCCACCTGGTCGGTCCCGAAGAGGCTCTGCGCGTCCGGGGGCCGGCTCAGGCGCCGGAAGTCCGTCTTCAGGGGGTCGGCGGGCGCGACGAGCGGCGCGCCGACGGCCATCAGGACGACGACGGCGACCAGGATCCCCCCGACCAGGGCCGTGGGGTTGCGCCAGGCCACGCGCCACAGCTCGCCGAGGACCGAGCGCCGCACGCGGCCCAGGGCGAGCCCCGATCCGCCCGGCCGCGCTACTGATAGCGAATCCGCGGATCCAGCCACGCGTAGCTCAGGTCGACGAGGACGTTGATCAGGACGAAGATGACGCCGTAGAGCAGCACCAGGTTCTGCACGACCACGATGTCCCGCTCGATCACGGCCGTGACGAGGGCCCGGCCGAGCCCCGGCACGCCGAAGGCCTGCTCGACCGCCACCGAGCCGCCGAGCACGAAGCCCATCAGGATCCCCGAGACCGTGATGACCGGGAGGAGGGCGTTGGGCAGCGCGTGCCGCAGGACGACCAGGCCTTCGATCAGCCCTTTCGCCCGCGCGGTCCGGACGAAGTCCTCGCGGATCACCTCGAGGAGACACGAGCGGGACATGCGGGCGATGTACGCCCCCTGGCTCAGCCCCAGGACGATCGCCGGCCCGATGACCAACTGGCTCTGGGTCGAGTGTTCGTGCCGCGCCGGTTACGAGCGGTCTATCACGGCCAAGGCCCGAAAACACATGCTCAAGCCCGGCTTGCTTCCGCTGCCTAGTCGATGGCAGGTGAGCAGCCCAACTACATGTAGTACTTATACTGGGGTTGCGGTGTCTGGCTCTCCGGTACCTCCCGGAGAATATCGCCGACGAGTCGCGAGAAGCGCAGCGTGATCGGCATCAGTCCCGACATATTCGCGGAATTCAGATTCATCTTGGTGAGCACAAGAATCTCGCGTAGCAGCTGCGTCCCGGGCGTATCACCAACATGGTCGGTAATCTGAAGCGGGGACGGGACGTGACCATGCGGATACCCGCCGAGGCTCGTCAGATATCCGCTCGTGTAAAGGTACCAGGCGTCCCCGATCCGGAAGGCCGCTCCCCGAAGCGGCGGATAACGTCCGGCTCGCACAAGGCGGATCGAACTCTCGGGACACAGCGAGAGAAGGTCGTACCGGCTCACCTTCTTAAGGGCCTCTTCAAAGCCCGCTCGCTCTGCCACCTCAAAGCGTGAGGTCTTCTGAACGATGACTCGCTGCGGAAGGTGCCTGCGCTCCTGCCTGTAACGCTCCAAAACCATCTCGATAAGCATCCCGGCCATCTCTTCTGAGAGATGGGGCGACCTACCTTGCGACTCGTCCCACTGAAACTTGTGGCCCCTCAACACCAAGCCCTCCCCGTCTTCATCGAATGCCTGGACCACGCTCGTCCGTAGCGTCGACCTTTCTCCGAGCGGGCGGAAAAAGCTGATGCCGATGAAGCAACTGCCGGGCGCAAGGCCAACGGGGCTCCACGGCAGGCCGTCAACCTTGAAGTAGAGCGCCGTAAAAGATTCCACGCGATGCGCGACTGGTGATCAAGCTTCCGGCGAGTCGGCGGCGTAAGTCCGGTCGTTGTTTCGAGGAGCATTTGGGTCGGCGGATGGAACTGCATCGCGAGCGCCTTAAACGCCAGTCTGAGATCGCGGTGGACCAGGCCCATGCCTTTTTCCGTGTAGTTTGCGACACGGCACTTTCGATAGACGTCCTCGGCGAGCACGACAGACACGTAGTCGAGCGGATGGTCCCGTTGGGTAAGGAGACGCATCTTTGCGTGCAGAAGCATGAGAATCGTCTCGAAGCGCTTCCGGCTGTTCTTGATTCCGAGGAGTTCGTTGCTCTCCTGCCTCGTGATGAGTTCAACGATCCGGTCATCGGTCCGCAGTTCGCAGCGGTATCCTCGGTCCTCCTTGCAGCCCGGGAAGGGCGCGTCCTCGCCAGTCCCGGCTACGCCGGCTGCGCACCTTTCATAGAACATTCGTGCATGTTCAACGGCTTCGCTGGTTCCGATAAAGCCGACATGGAGTTCCCGCTTATGCCGCGGCTCCCCGAACGAACGCGGCCCGTAGAGCGGTACCCCGACTTTGGGGTCGACGTGTCTCGAGCCACCGGCGAATAGCAGTTCCGGTTCATCAAACCACTCGGTTGCGATGTAGGGACAGGCAAGCTTGAGCGCGGCGAGTCTAGTTGCCATCGATGTCAGGATCCTCTTCGAGTTCGTCCCCGTCTCCATCGGTCCACTCGATCTCTTCGCCCTCGACGGTCTCCGCGAGATCAACAAGGCTGAAGAGATCGTCGGAAGTCGGTCCACTCACTGTTTTCTGATCGCCAGGAATCCCAGGCCACTTCATAACAATGCGCATGAAAGCGGCCTCGATGACCCCCGACTGATCGCCGAAGTTCAAGGTGACGCGCGGCGCGCCCTTTGACAGGTACTCCCGCCAGAAGTTGACCTCGGCGAGGTAGAGATCGTTATACATCCGCGCCTTGAGGCGGGTCACTCGGCGGCCGATCATCTCCGACGGAAGCGGCATCTCGCCGTCGGTCGTGAGATGCCGCTCAGGTCGGATGCTTAAACACCACTGCATGTCCGCCATTTGGTGGAACTTCAATGCCGCTGCCAAATGCCACCAGTAGTTGCGCGCTTCGCCCGTCGACTTCTTCGTGGCCGGCCAGACGACCTTCCGCCTGCTCCACCGTCCCGCGAGCGACCGGTACCTCACCGTGCGCGAACTGCCCAGCGTCTTGGGTGGGAAGTAGAAGCGATAGTGCGCGGGGTCGTATCTGACGGCCACTCGGGCGCTGTACTTGTAGAGGGAGCGATTGAGAAGCGTGACGTAGCGTCGCTTACCTTCCGCATCGCGCCACAGATCTGTCGAGCGAAGCATCCCAGCGCTTGCGCTGTCGGTGACCGGAGAAAACGGGTTCTGGGCCTGACGCAGATCGTGGAAGGCAAAGATCTTCCTCTCACGAAGAAGGAAGGGAACCAATTCATCGTACGAGCTGGGATACTTGATGAGCTTCTTTACCTGGTCTTCCGTGCCGTCCTCAAGCGTGCACCCCGCGAAGAAGACCGCATCGGGGAGATGCGTGACAGGCAGCCCGGTGCTGTAGATCGCCTCAGTTCGGGGAGACGAGAGAGGCCGGTGCGCTGGGACGCCGACCGCCCGCTGGACGTGCGATTCGTGATCGACCTTCATCTGCCTCAAGACTGCCACACTGTATGTCTCAGGCCGAGCGTCGACGATCGTGTGGTGCTCGGGGCAGAACAGGATCAGGTTAGTGTGCATGTTGCGGGCGGCCTCGACGAGTGGCGCGCGTCCGCGTGGTCCCTGTCGGCTCTCAGCGACGATGTGGGCGACTTCACCAACCATAACGGCGCCGTCGGTGAGCGAGCCAGGCTCCACAAGCGAACGCCCGCAGTAGGGGAAAGCGCAGATGCCGCCCGACCGGGCAAAGAGGATCTTCGTCTCGCTCTGCGGAATGCTCCGACTCACAACCGCCCCCGGCGGAAGAACGCCCCGCGCCGAACACATGGCTTCACTCCGCCCTACCCCGGGCCTCGAACTGGTTAAGCATAGCAGATGTTGTGGGCGCCTACAAGAGCAGGCCCTAGGGCTGGTGTCCGTCGGAGCCAGGAGGGGCCGTGCCACGAGCTGGGGCTTGGCGCCTGCGGGAAATCCTCAGGCTTTAGTGGCGGCAGGTCTACCTGGAGACGGGGTGTATCCGCTTGGATCCGGGGGGCGGGCCGCTTACGTTTCTCCCGGCCTCTTGGCGGTCCTCAAGACTCAGAAGGCGGCCAGCCACTGAGACCCTAGAGCGCTGGCGCGGGTTGATCATTCTTGGGTCTTCCACCGCCAGGGCCAGCGCATCCTGCGGTTCCACGGGACCTGGCGCAAGGAGTGCAAGAGGGCCGGCGTGCGTGCGTGACATGCCGGGGATGATTTTCCACGACCTCCGGCGTACAGCCATCCGGAACATGGTCCGAGCCGGCATCCCTGAGCGGCTGGCCAGGCAGATCAGCCGGCACGAGACCCCCTCCGTCTTCGAGCGGTAGAACATCGTCAGCGAGGGGTGGACCTGATGCAGGACGCGAGGCCAAGCTGGGCGCCGCGCCTGGATAGACCCGGGATCGAACCGGCGTCACAAGCCCTAGGGCTTGCGCATCCGCGTACCCACAACATCTAGTTGACAGGGCATGGTGAAGTTGCTACCCTACCGGTGGCGCTCATCGCGGGAGGGACGGGATCATGTCACGTTCTGGCGGGACCTCGACCCCACGCGTCCTCAAGACATCGAACGGTAAGGCAGTCGTTCACGTCGGAGACTGCCTCGAGGTCTTGAGACAGCTGACGGAAGATACGGTCGATACGGTACTGACTTCGCCCCCCTATTGGGGGACACGGGACTACGGCATTGAGCATCAGTTCGGCGCCGAGGAGGAACCGGCGCTCTATGTCGAGCGCCTGGTTAAGTTGTTTGAGGAAATTCGGCGTCTTCTTAAGATGCGCGGGACCGTATGGCTCAATATCGGCGACGTGTACTTCCGCGGACCAAAGTATTCTGAGAACTCGGAGCAGCGCTATAGGCAGGCATGGAATCGGAACAAGCAGCTGAGCCTCTTGCCCTTCCGCGTCGCCATTGCACTCCAGGACTCTGGCTGGATCGTCCGGAACTGTTTGGTGTGGTCAAAGCCAAATGCCATCCCAGCCAGTGTTACCGATCGCTTGGCCAATCGATGGGAGCCGGTCTTTCTTCTCGCTAAGGACGAAGAGTACTTCTTTGACCTAGACCGGATTCGCGTTAGGCCAAAGACCTCTGACGCTGTTGAGCTTGCCCGTCTTGCGCGGCTGGACGCGGCAAACGGCAAGGCAATGGGAAAACTGGAGCTTCGGAGGTGGCTGAACTCACCACGACATCGGATCCACATCGACGGTCACAAGGATGTGGAGCGACGTCCCAACGCTCCTGACCCGTGGGAGTTAGCGGCTTACCTAAAGGAGTCTGCGGGTAGACGCGAGCTCCATGTCCGCGATGTGGCGCGAGCCTTGAGGCTTCCCTACGAACGAGTTCGACATTACTTCCGGCCGGATAAGATTGGGTCCCGTCTGCCCCCGCCAAAAATCTGGGGCCAACTCAAGGTATTGCTGAAGCTGGACAACACATACGATGAAGCCATGCGAGTCGAGATCGGTGACAATCGGATTCGAAACCACCCGAAAGGCAAGAATCCCGGAGATGTGCTGAGTGTGTCGGTTGAACCATTCGACCGCGAGCATTTCGCCACGATGCCCAAGGCGCTGGCCCAAACCCTTCTCATGGCGACGCTGCCACCTGGCGGGCTTTGCCTGGATCCCTTCTGCGGCGCGGGGACAACCGGGGTGGCGACCCTATCTCTTGGAGGACGCTTCATCGGGATCGATGTCGTCCGGGAATACTGCGCAATGGCTATTGCTCGATTTGAGGATTGCCGGCCGCTGCGCCGACGAGAAGTGACGAGGGTTCAAGGCGAACTCTTCGAGCTGACTCCCTAAGCTATCGAGCATCCGCGACCACATCATGGGAGATGGGATTTCCGCTGTCATCAACGTCCACCCACGAGCAGGACACTCTTCCGTTCTCGTCCCATTCGACACGTTGAACTCTCCATCGCGCCTTGGTCTGTAATGCCGCGATAGAGATGCGGGTCCGCGGCTCTTCTCCGCGGCTTGGGCTGTGCTTCCCCGCTCGCCAGATCGTGTCGGCGGCGCTTGGTGCGTATCGGGCCTCCAACTTGCCGTTCGGGATCGCGACGACAACGGCGTGAACCAGCATGCGAACCGGCGGTCCGTCGCCTGCCTTCTCTTCCTTGTACACCATGTGGACGAATATCGTCGTCGTGATGGCGTCGCGTGTCTGTTCATTCGGGAAGACGAACTTAGACGTTGCCGGCACCCCGGGTATCCGCTCGACCGGCTGCTTGGAAACCTTGTCCCAGTAGATCGGCCGCATGGAGATCTGCGACAGCTGTAGATTGATCCGGTAGGCCTCTTGGGAGGCCTTTGCGTCAACGTAAAGCGCTTGCGGAACCAATCCGAACGGTGTCGGTAGCCAGCGCGCTCGGCGGTAGTCAACGGTCCCGAGTAGTCTCTGGCGACGAGAGAAGCCGGCCAGCTCATCCAAGGCATCCCGCAGAATGTCCTGGGTGATGTCCTGTTCCTTGTCGGGAGAATCACGGAACTCCAACCAGGCCTGGGTCCCGAAGGTGACAATCGCCTGGACAACGAGACGCAGAGATATCTTCTCGACTATCTCGATCTCGTCTGAGGTCAATTGGTCCCCTGAGAGGTCACGCATGTGCGCCCTCCGGAGCTCGGCCAGCATTATTGCACGGTCGGCGCCTAGCGTGAGTTTCCCGCGGTCATGCCGCAAGGCGGCAAGAGTGGTTGGAGGCATCGGGAGTTAGCCCGGAGCCGCGGTAGTTACTACCGGCTTGGCCTACTTTCCGCACATCTGATGGACCATTTCGGGCGGGACCAGCGCGGAAGCGGAGGCGCCTACAGGGCTGGCCGGAAGGCGTGCTCCGGGACGCCGAGCAGGGCGAGGATCTGGCGTTGGAGGTCTGTCAGCTCGACGTCGAAGACCTGCACGGGCTGGCCGTCGTCGAGCAGCACGTGACGCTCGACGAGGCTGAAGAGCCGGAGGACCTGCTCCGTCGTCGGGCGTCTGCAGCGGCGTTGCTCCGGGTACAGCGGCAGCTCCGGGATGTGCTCGCGCTTCATCGCGAGGCGTAGCTCCCGCTCGATCAGCGCCTGCACGAGGAGCCCGAGGAAGTACAGGGTGAAAAGGGCCTCGATCCGGCCCTCGTTCTTGAGGAACACCGGCGCGATCTCGTGGACCGTCTTGGTCTGCTCGAAGCGCTTCTCGATCGTCGGCTGCCCCTTGTGGGCCTCCA
>CAYQDR010000010.1:0-67571 GCA_964416315.1 uncultured bacterium | reverse complement strand
CACTGGACATTCATCCCAGCGACGCGAGGGCCCAAGTCCGTCGAGGCGTGGCTGCGAGTTCCTGTGAAGTTCGAACTGAGGTGAACAAGAGGGCGCTACTTGCCGTCGTTCTCGGTTTCGATTTGACTGATTCGGTGGTCATGCTGGAGGGTCCCGCGAAGAGAGCGATCCAGTGGCAGGGCTAGGTGTTGCATAGCGGAGAGTTTTCCCCGGTGGCGAAAAGGCGGCCTGAGTAGGCCAGGCGAAAATCGTGCGCGTGCACGGCGGAGGGCGCCATGAAGCGGCTGACTTAGTCGTACAGGCCCCAGCGGGCACAAGGATGGCGGCGGTTGGCGTGTTGGGAAGCGTGGACGAGCTGGCCCGACGGGACGGGCGGCTCGGTGGACGCCGTCACCGGGGGCGGCGATCGGTCCATATCGGAAATCCCGGTTCAGGCCCCAAACGAAGGAGGACAAGGAATGGCCCCAAGTGAGTCGCGGCCCACGGTCTAGCCCGGACAGCAGGCCCCCGACTTCGTGCTGCCACTCGTCTCGGAGGACGGTCAGGTGGCGACGACCTGTCGCGCTATGGCGTCTTCCCGACGGACGACGAGATCCTGGCCGCTGCGCGTGCCGCGGGCGTGTGATCCTCGGCTGAGTCCCGGGCCCGCTGTCCACCGAGGAGGACGCGGCCGTCGGTCGCCAGCGGCCAAATCTTGCTCTCGGGAGGATCGGCAGGTGGCGGGGTCCCGGGGGTCATCCGCGAGCACATTCACTCCGCGCCGTGATCCCGGAGCGCGTGGCCACCACGGTTTGACGCCTCTCAGCCCTCTGGGGTACGCTCCTCGCGTCTCCCTGGGCCGAGCTGGAGATGCCATGTGAAGTTGACCCTCCGCGCCGCCACGGTCGTGGTCCTGCTCCTCCTCGCCGCGCCGCTCGCCGCCGCGGCGCAGCAGCGGGGGAAGATGCCCCGGATCGGTTGGCTGTCGGTCGGGTCGCCCCCCGCTAATCCGGCGTTCTGGCAAGGCATGCGCGACCTCGGCTACGTCGAAGGCCAGAACATTGTCGTCGAGTATCGGTGGGCCGAGGGGAAGCTGGATCGCCTTCGGGACCTCGCCGCCGAGCTGACCCGCCTCAAGGTTGATGTGATCGTGACGAATGGATATCCCGCGGCTGTCGCGGCGAAGCACGTTACCGCGACGATTCCTGTCGTCTTCTCGACACACGTGGACCCCGTTGGAACGGGGCTCGTCACGAGCCTCGCCCGACCCGCCGGGAACCTGACAGGCTTAACCCTGATCGCGCCGGACCTTGTCGGGAAGCGACTCGAACTCATGAGAGAGGCCGTTCCCAAGGTCTCGCGTCTAGCCGTCTTGATGAACTCCGCCAACCCGGGCTTCGAACCCACATTGAAGCGGGCGGAGGTCGCGGCTGAGACTCTCGGGTTGAAGCTCCACATCGTCGAGGCCCGCACCCCCGGCGAACTCGACGCGGCCTTTTCCGCGATCTCCCGCGCACTCGCCGACGGCCTCCACGTGAACCGGGACCCGCTGTTTCTTGAACACCGCGCACGGATCGTCGAGCTGGTGGCGCGGAGCCGGCTGCCGGCGATGTACGACGTGAGGCAGTTCGTGGACGCCGGGGGGCTCATGTCTTACGGGCCGAGACTCTCCGATCATATGCGGGGTGTTGCCACCGTAGTGGATAAGCTCTTGATGGGCGCCAAGCCGACCGACCTGCCCGTCGAGCAACCCGCCAGGATCGAGTTGGTCTTGAACCTCAAGACCGCGAAGGCGCTCGGCCTGACGATCCCGCCGTCCGTGCTCATCAGGGCCGACGAAATCATTCAGTGAAGCAACTCGCAGTCTGCGTCATCCTCGCGCTCGGGCTTCTCGCCGCCCCGCTGACCGGCGGCGCGCAGCCGGCGGGGAAGGTGTACTATCGCCATGCGAAGGCGCTCGGGCTCACCATCCCGCAGTCGGTGCTGCTGCGGGCGGACGAGATCATTCCGTGACTCGCCGGTGGCGATCCGGCGGAGCGAGAGGAGGGCTGAACCGTGGCACACCCCAAGTGGCAAGTGAACGGCGACTATTTCGAGTCGTGCAGCTGTACCTTCCTGTGCCCCTGCCTGCCGAGCAACCTGACGGCCAAGCCGACGAAGGGGGACTGCTACTTTGCGTTTGTCTTCCAGGTCGAACGCGGCCGCTATGGTGAGCTGACGCTTGACGGATTGAACTTTGCGTTGGTCGGGTACATGCCGGGGCCGATGGCCGCGGGTAACGTGTCCGTCGGGCTCATTCTCGATGAGCGCGCGACGCCCCAGCAGCGGGAGGCTCTATCCGCGATCGGGAGCGGGCAGGCCGGCGGGCCGATGGCCGCGCTGGGGCCGTTAATCGGCAAATTGCTGGGAGCCGAGACGAAGCCGATTCACTACCAGAAGAATGGTATGAGCCGGGCTGTCTCGATTCCGGGCGTGCTCGACCAAGCGGTGGAGGGCGTCCCGAGCCCCGCGACGCCGGGGGAGCCCCTCTACCTGGACAACACGGTCCACCCGGCGAACAAGCGTGTCGCGCTCGCGCAGGCCAAGCGGAGCCACCTGCACGTGTTTGGGCTCAACTGGGACGACACCTCGGGGCAGAACAACGGTCACTTCGCGCCGTTTGCCTGGCAGGGCTCAACCGGGTAAACGCAATGAGGCTCCGAGCGGTCGAGCTCATCGTCGCCCTCGCCCTCCTCGCCGCGCCGCTCGCCGCCGAGGCGCAACAGGCGGCCAACGTGCCCCGGATCGGGCTCCTCGACCTCGGCTCCCTCGCCGCGCGGGCTTCACTGTGGGAGGCGTTTCGTCAGGGGATGCGCGAGGTTGGGTCCGTCGAGGGCCGGACCGTGATCTTCGTGGCCCGGGGCGCCGACGCGAAATACGAGCGGCTGCCGGCACTCGCGGCCGAGTTCGTCCGCCTCAAGGTCGACGCCATCGTGACGGCGGGCGGAGGTGCCGCCCAGGAAGGGCGACAGGCGACGGCGACGATCCCCATCGTCATGGCCAGCGGGGATCCGCTTGCCGGGGGCCTCGTCGCGAGCCTCGCGCGGCCGGGCGGGAACATCACGGGGCTGTTTGATTCTCAACCCCGAGCTCACCGGGAAGCGGCTGGAGCTGCTCAAGGAGACGGTGCCTGGGATCGTCCGGGTGACCGTTCTCTGGAACCCCACACAGCAAGCTCACCCCAGCATGTTGAGCGAGGCGGAGACAGCGGCTAGGGCGTTGGGGCTTCACCTCCAACGGGTGGAGGCGCAAGGCCACGAGGACTACGAGCGCGCCTTCTCCGCGATGACCAGAGCGCGTGCGCAAGCACTCCTCGTCTTCGGGGACGTGGTGTTCTGGGCTCATCGCGGGCGGCTTGCAGAGCTGGCCGCAAGGAGTCGCCTGCCGGCGATGTTCGCACAGCGGGAGTATGTGGGGGCCGGCGGGCTCATGAGCTATGGAGCCGACCTCCGTGACAATTACCGGCGTGCAGCGACCTACGTCGCCAAGATCCTCAAGGGTGCCAATCCCGCGGAGTTGCCCGTCGAGCAGCCCACGAAGTTCGAGCTGGTCATCAACCTCAAGATGGCGAAGGCGCTCGGGCTGACGATTCCTCAGTCCATGCTGATCCGGGCGGATCAGGTGATCGAATGATCACTCGGCGAGCCTTCGTCTCCGGGTTGACGCTCGGGAGCTCGTTTCTGCTGCTCGCGGCCTACGCAGAGCAGACGGGGAGGATCGCAGTGGTGGGCATCCTCACGTCGGGTCTTTGCCCGACTCATCTGGAGGCAACGGGGACGCGCGGCTTCGTAGAACGGTTGCGAGAACTCGGTCATGTCGAGGGCAAGAATCTCGTCGTCGAGTGCCGCCGATCGGATGGGACCGCTGGGCGGTACCGTGACTTGGCGACCGAGCTGGTGCGCCTCGACGCCGACGCGATCCTCGCCGTCGGCTCGGCCGCGGTTTGTGCGGCGAAGTCCGCCACGACTCGGACCCCCATCGTCGCCGTCGACATGGAGACGGACCCGATCGCAAGCGGGCTGGCGGCGAGCCTGGCAAGGCCAGGCGGGAATGTCACGGGTGTCTTCCTGGACCTGCCGGAGTTGAACGGCAAGCGCCTCGAGCTACTTAAGAATGAAGCCGAATCCCCGGAGACCGGCGGGCGGTGTCACGGGCCGATGATGCCCCTCAGAGTGTATATGGGACCACAGTGGCGGCTCGAATCTTTCGGTGACGCTCGATGCCGCCAGATCGCCCGCTCGCACGCCGGCGCCCCCGCGCCCCGCGGGGGGAGCGGCACGGGGGCCGGAGAGGCATGCTCCCTGCGAATCGAGCCACGTCACCGTGCGGCCCCCGCGCGTTGCGGGGGGTTTGACGGTTCGGCTATCCTACCCGTGCACCACGATGCACCGTGGCCCGGCTGCCGTGCGGAGCTCGGCGGACCGGATGTTCTCCCCATGCCCCGCCCGCCGTTTCGCCAGCGAGGTGCGCCAAGATACGCGGCAGGCCACGCAGCGTAAGACGGTTCTGGCAGCAGAGATAGTACCGCTTCCTCTGATGAAGGCGACAGAGGTGGCCTTGACGGAGCCGGGAGTCGAATCGGTCCCTGCGTATGGGAGGAGCTCCCCATGAGTGACCGACGTGAAAGCTGGAGCCGACGAGGGTTCGTGGGTGCGCTGACGCTGGCGGGAACAGCGAGCCTCCTCGGGATGCGACCTGAGCGCGCCGCGGGTGATGCGCCGCCGGAGACGACGCGGCTCCGGCTCATCAAGTTTCCCAGCCTCTGCATGGCGCCGCAGTACGTCGCCCAGGAGCTGCTGCGGGCCGAGGGGTTCACCGAGGTCCAGTACGTGGAGTTCCCAGGAGAGGGAACTCGAGCGTTCGAGCGTCTCCGGACCGGGGACCTGGACATGCTCCAGTGGTTCATCGCGCCGGGCGTCCTCGAAGTAGATCGCGGCGCGAACATCTCGTTCTTGGCCGGCGTCCACGTGGGATGCTTCGAGCTATTCGCGACGGATCGGGTGCGGTCGGTCCGTGACCTCAAAGGGAAGACGATCGTCGTGCCGGGAATCCAGGCCGTGCCCCACGTCTTCCTGCTGGCCATCCTGGCCCACGTCGGGCTGGACCCAGCGAAGGACGTCAACTTCCTCGTGCGTCCGGCGCCAGAGGCCAAGATGCTGCTGGCCGAGGGCAAGGTCGATGCCTACCTGGGGTTTCCGCCCGACCCCCAAGAGCTGCGGGCGAAGGGGATCGGCCGCGTCCTGCTGGCCAGCGCCGTGGACCGCCCGTGGTCCCAATACTTCTGCTGCTTTGTGATGGCCAATCGGGAGTTCGTCCGCAGACACCCCGTGGCCACGAAGCGCGCGGTGCGGGCGATCCTGAAGGCCGACGGTGTGTGTGCTCTGGAGCCCGAGCGCGCCGCCAAGACGTTAACCGGCTTGGAGCTGACAAAGAACTACGAGTACGCGCTACAGAGCATGCGGGACGTGCCCTACGGCCGGTGGCGCGACTACAATCCCGAGGATACGGTGCGATTCTATGCCTTGCGCCTCCACGAGGCTGGAATGATCAAGTCCAGCCCTCAGAAGATCATCGCCCAGGGCGCTGACTGGCGCTTCCTCGACGAGCTGAAGAGGGAGCTGAAAGGGTAACGGGAAGTCAGGGCAGGCTCGGCTCGGAGGCGAGCGACGAGGCTGCTGCGGGGCAGCTTCGTACCGCCGGCGCCGATTCGCGAGCTCCGCGATCTGACGCGGCATCGTCGGGTGCTGATCGAGGAGCGGACCCGGGCCGCCAACCGCCTGCACAAGTTGCTGCAGGACGCTGGGATCAAGCTGGCGTCGGTGGCCACCAACATCCTGGGGGTGTCGGGCCGCGCGATGCTGGAGGCGCTCGTCCACGGCACGACGGACCCCGAGGTCCTGGCTGACCTGGCCCGGGGCCGGTTGCGCAAGAAGCTGCCGGCGTTGCGCGAAGCACTGACCGGGCGTTTCCGGCCGCACCACGCGTTTCTGGTCAGTCAGCTCCTGGCGCACGTGGACTATCTGGAGGAGGCGATCAGTGCAGTGAGTGCGGAAGTCGAGGGGCGGCTCGCCCCGTTCGCCCAGCCCCTGACACAGCTGGACACGATCCCCGGGATCGATCGGCGCACGGCCGAGGTGCTCATCGCCGAGCTCGGCGTGGACATGAGCTATTTCCCGAGCGAGCATTCACTTGGCCAGTTGGGCGGCGATCTGTCCCGGCAACAATGAGAGCGCCGGCAAGCATCGATCCGGGAGAACCCGCCGAGGCAACCGCTGGCTCCGCACGGCCCTGGTCGAAGCGGCGTGGGCCGGGATCCGCGTCGAGGGCAGCGCGCTGGGGGCGCGGTACCGCCGCGTCATGCGGCATCGTGGGCACAAGAAAGCCGTGGTGGCGGTGGCGCACGCAATGCTCCGGGTGGTCTATCACCTCTTGGCCGAGGGCACCACGTACCGTGAGCCGGGCGCCGACTACTATGACCGTCGCCACGCTGAGAGGGTCAGGCGGCGCGCGATCCAATTGCTCGAGCGCCAAGGCTACCGTGTGATTCTCGAACCGGCCGCCTGATCGTGAGCCACTGATCGGCCGTGATTTTCTGAGCAGGACCCTCACGGCGAAAGGAGGAGAAGCTCGAGAGCGAGCCGCCGCCGCCCAGCGTCGCTCCGCTCCGATCATGATCCCCGATCGAGCTGATCACGATGAAGCGATCGACGTGATCACGATCGCCGAAATGCGCACTACGGGCCCGATGTGAACCGCTTGTTCATCCCGGCGGCATCGACTGTGGACAGGATTCTCCGGGGAGCCAGGGCAGGTGACGTCCCCATCGAGAGGCCCACTCGCTTCTACCTGGTAGTGAACCTCAAGACCGCGAAGGCGCTCGGGCTCACGATCCCGCAGTCGATCCTCATCCGGGCCGATGAGCTGATCCAATGAGGCGCGTGGCCGCAGCCCTTGCCCTCGCCCTCCTCGCCGCGCCGCTCGCCGCCGAGGCGCAGCAGGCAGGGAAGGTCTACCGGATAGGTGTGCTTGCTCTCGCGGACTCGCCGGGCTGGGAGGCATTTCGGCAGGCCTTGCGCCAACTCGGTTACGTGGAGGGGTCGAACACGGCTATCGAATGGCGTTGGTCGAAGGGGAGGTTGGAGCGCTTCCCGGACTTCGCGGCCGAGTTGGTCTCACTCAGGGTTGACCTCATCGTGGCGTCAACTTACCCAGGGACCCTAGCAGCGAAGAACGCGACTAAGACGATCCCCATCATCATGGTGGCAGTGGCCGATCCTGTCCGGATGGGCCTCATCGCCAGCTTGGCGCGGCCGGGCGGGAACATCACGGGGCTGACCCTCCTTGCCGGCATGGAGATAGTCGGCAAACATCTGGAGCTGCTCAAGGAGGCGGTCCCCAACCTCTCCCGGGTGGCCGTCCTCTGGAATCCGGCCAATCCAATGCACGTACTCAGACTGAGAGAGGTGGAGGTCGCGGGACGGTCGTTGGGGGTGCAACTTCAAATCCTGAAGGCGCAGGGTCCTGAGGAATTCGACAGCGTCTTCGCGGCGATGACTAGAGAGCGCGCGGGCGCTCTCTACGTGGTTGGGGACCCGATGTTCTTTCAGCACCGAACACGGCTCGCGGAGCTCGCGGCAAAGAGCCGCCTGCCAGCCGTATACGAGCTGAAGGGCCATGCGGAGGCCGGTGGTCTTATGGCCTACGCGAGCACTCTCGACATGTACCCGCGCGCCGCCACCTACGTCCACAAGATCCTCAAGGGCGCCAAGCCGGGCGATCTACCGGTCGAGCAACCCACCAGGTTCGAGCTCATCATCAATCTGAAGACCGCCAAGGCGCTCGGCCTGACGATCCCGCCGACGGTGCTGATCCGGGCGGACCAAGTCATCGAGTAGCCAGAGCTCGAACCGGCCCGGCTCATCTCCGAGCCCGTTGCGGGATGCCCGGGCCGGACGTCCGATGGGACCCGGCGAACGCGCGATAGGCCGTTGCCACTTCGTTGCCGCTGCGAAGGGCGCTCGGGGGCGCTCCAGGGCGCTCGAGGGCGTTCGGTCCTTTTTCTCCTCGAACGAGTCGCAACTTCATTCAGGGCCGCGTCCGGCGCGGCGTTCGCGGGTCTTGAGGGGGTTCGGATCCGCGAATTCGCCTCGGGCGGGTTACGGCCCTCTCAAGGCTGAAACACGGGTTCGAATCCCGTTGGAGCCACCACCGCTTCCAAAGCGGGTCCGAGCGCTGTCCGGGGGCTTTGCGGTCGGGGCTTGTTGCCACGGACGGTTGCCACTCAGAACGGCGTCCAGGGCCCCCCTCAGGATCGGATATCTTCGCGCGGATGCCGGCGCGCGCTGTCCGGAGGGAGGCACGTGGGCGGGGGCCCCGGTGCCGTGGAGAGGGCGGTTCGACGCCTACCCTCGGCCCGCGGGACTGGGTCGATCCCGACCTCGCCGCGGTGCCCTCGCGTATGCGCGGCTCCTACCGGCCGACCGGGACCACGCGCGTGCCCTCGAGGCTGAGGTCCCGATCGGTTCCCCAGACCTCATCGATGCCGAGGCGCCCGAGAAAGACCAGACTGGACGCGTCCACGTAAGTGAGCTTGTGTCCGCGGAGGCGCTCCAGCTTCCGGACGACGTCCCGGTGGTGATCCTGGTCGATCGGCAGGAGCTCCAGCCCGGGCAGCTCGCCAAGAGCAACCCGAAAGGTTCGAGCCGCCTCCTCCCCAAGGCGATGAAGGAACCACCCGTAGGTCTCCGACACGACCACGAGGGAGGAAAACCACCGTCGCGGCGGTTCCGAAAAGAGCCGCACCGCGGCGCGATGATAGCGGTCGGATCGGTCGAGGAAGGCGACGAAGATCCCCGTGTCGAGGAAGACCCGGCCAGACCTCACGGGCGGGGCCGCCTGTAGACCACGGCGTCTACGGTTCTGCTGGCGTTCGGATCTCCGGACGAGACGGCCCCGGCGAACCGCATCCAGGGTCGCCCGCGGCGCCGCTTCGGATGCTCGAGCACCTCCCCCGCTGCCCGGCGCATCAGCTCGGCGATGGAGATACCCTGACGCTTAGCCTGGGCTTTCAGCTCCCGATACACGTCGGGATCGAGGGAAATCTGGGTTCGGATCATGGCGTTATCACGCTACCAGAACGTGATAACACCGTCAAGGCCGTGGGAAGGTGGTCGCCCGTCCTGGCCCGTTACGCCAGGCCGGCGCGGATCGCGCGGGCGAGGCGCCGGACGCCTTCGGCGAGCTGCTCGGGCGGCTGGAGGCTGAAGGCCAGGCGCAGGTTGTGGGTCCCCTGGCCGTCCGGGAAGCACGCGGTCCCGGGCATCGCCTGCACCCGCTCCTCGGCCTCGCGGGCCATCACGCGCTTCATGTCCGCGAGCGGGCTGAGCGTGAGCCAGACGAAGAAGCCGCCCGCGGTCCGAGTCCAGCTCACCCCGTCGGGCATCTCGGCCTCGAGTGCCCGGTACATCGCCTCGCGGCGGGCGCGGTAGCCCCGCCGGAGCGCCTCGATGTGCGTGGCCAGGCGCCCGCTCCGCATGAACGTCCCGACGACGAGGGAGGCGAGGCCGTTCGTCGAGCCCTCGGCCTTGAAGGGCTGGAGCCGCTGGATGAGGGCGGGATCGCCGAGGACGAACCCCAGGCGCACACCCGGCGCCACGATCTTCGAGAAGGTCCCCAACCGCACGACCAGGCCGTGCCGGTCCAGCGCGTGGAGCGTCGGCACCGGGTCGCCCTCGTAGCGGAGGTCGCCGTAGGCGTCGTCCTCGATCACCGGCACGTCGTGGCGGAGCGCGAGGTCGAGGAGGGCGCGGCGCCGCGCGAGCGGCATCGTGACGCCCGTGGGGTTGTTGAAGGTCGGGATGCAGTAGAGAAACCGGGGCGGCGTACCCGCGGCGTGGAGCCGCTCGAGCGCCGCCTCGAGCGCCTCGAGGTCGAGCCCCTCGGGGCCCTGCGGCACGGGCACCGTCGTGACGCCGTGGAACCGGATGTGGCGGAGGGTGCCCATGAACGTGGGCGCCTCGACGAGGCCGACGTCGCCGGGGTTCGCCAGGACCTGGACGGCGAGCGCGATCGCCTGCGACGACCCGTTCGTGATCGCGAGGCTCCCCGGCTCGACGAGGCGGCCCTCCTCCCGCTCGAGCTTCTTCGCGAGCTCGGCCAGGAGGATGGGATTGCCGGTTACCGCGCCGTACTGGAGCGCCACCGCGCACGCGTCCGCGTCGGTGAGCGCCTCCCGGGCCGCCTCGAGGAGACCCGCGGCCGGAAAGAGGTCGGGGGCGGGCGCACCGAAGGCGAGCGAGACGACCCCGGGCTCGACGGGGCCCGCGCGCATCACCGGCGGGACCTCGTGCACCCGCCGGTTGAAGCGGCGCGCGTCCCAGGTGAACCGGAGCGCCTCCAGCTCGGCCGCCAGCGTCGGATTCTCGCGGCTCAGCATGCCCGCATTATGGCAGATGCGACCCGCGCCCACCACCCGCCACGACCGCGGGCGCCGGTGGGACCCGCAGCCGCGACCCCGCAGCCGGCGCCCGCCAGGCATGACCTCTCCGGAACGGGGACGCAGCCCCCCTCCGGGCGAGCTACTAGCGCAGCTTGTGGCGGCCGAGCCGCACGGCCGCGACCTCCGCATCGGGGACCGGGGTCTCGACGACCAGGGTCTGCTTCGCGAAGTCGATCGAGCGGACGATGCCGAGGCCGAGCGTCTCCCGCCGGGCGTCGTCGAGCCCGGCGAGCACGCCCTGGAAGTCGTCGAGGGAGTAGTTCGAGACGCCCAGCTCCTCGTGCCGCTGCTGGAGGAGGCGGAGCTGGGGCTCCTTGAGGGGATCCGGGGTGACGAGCACCAGCTCGTTCCCCCGCCGCTCCACCCAGAGGACCATGTCGTCGAGGACGGCCGCCAGCTCCTCCACCTGCCGCGGTGGAAGCGGCTGACCCGCGTAGAGCGGCGGGTGCCGGACGATCACGCGCGTGAGATCCAGCGAGACCGGCCGCGCCCCCGCAAAGTACGCCTGGAGGCTCCGCTCGCGGTGCTGCCGGCGCTCCTCCGGCGAGCGCCGGCGTGTGGCCCCGGAGGAGGCGAGCCGGACGACCGTCGGCCGCGTCCCGCCCCGGTACGGCCGGAGGATGTGCTCGCACTCCCCGTTGCGCTGGAGGCAGAGCACGAGATCGGGGTCCACCAGGTCGATCTTGTGCTGCTTGAGGAGCCGTCCCATCTCGCCCTGGACGAGGCCCGAGGTGTCCACGATCACCCGGTCGAAGCCGAGCCGGCGCGCCTTGTCGACCATCAGGCGCGTCCCGAGGACCGTCGGGAGGAGGTGACCCTGCGGCGAGGTGGACCCGACGAAGTAGAGGCCGACGACCTCGGCGTCGGCGAGCCGCGCGACGGGCGGGCGCAGCCGGCCGAGCCCGATGGTGGTCGGCGGCCCGATGTCGGACTGCCCGAGGTCCGCGTCCACCACGCCCACGGAGAGTCCCTGCCGGAGCAGCGTGTCGGCGAGAAAGGTCGTGAAGCTGGTCTTGCCGGTGTCCGTCTCCCCGATCACGAAGATCACCCGCGCCTCGGCCGCGCGGGCGACCGCGGCCCCCCAGGACGGGTCCGTCGTCACCGGCACCTCACACGGCCTCGGGCGTGGCCCCGCCGCTCAGCCCTCGAGCCGGGCGCAGGCCGTCCCGATCCGCGCGAGCCCCTCCCGGATCGCCTCGAGGCCGCACGCGTAGGAGAGGCGGATGTGGCGGTCCGACCCGAAGTCGGCCCCGGCCACCACGGCGACCCGCGCCTCCTCGAGGAGGAACGCGGCGACGTCCCCCGAGCGGGCGAGCGGCGTGCCGCGCCAGCGCCGGCCGAACAGCCCGGAGACGTCCGGAAAGGCGTAGAAGGCGCCCTGCGGCATCGCGCAGCGGACGCCGGGGATGCGGTTGAGCCCCTCGACGATGACGCGGCGCCGCCGGTCGAACTCGCCCGCCATCTTGGCGACCTCGTCCTGCGGCCCGCCGAGCGCCTCGACGGCGGCCCACTGGGCCACCGAGGCGGGGTTCGAGGTGCAGTGCCCCTGGAGCTCCCCTATCGCGCGGATGATCTCGCGCGGGCCGGCCGCGTACCCAATTCGCCAGCCCGTCATCGCGTAGGCCTTGGAGCAGGTGTTGACGACGAGCGTCCGCGCCTTGATCTCGGGCCCGAGCGCGGCGATCGAGGGCACGCGCCCCTCGTAGGAGAGCGCCTCGTAGCACTCGTCGGAGACGACCCACAGGCCCCCCGCGACGGCCAGCGCCGCGACGGCCTCGAGGTCCACGCGCGGGTAGACGGCGCCCGTGGGGTTGTTGGGCGTGTTCAGGATGAGGAGCTTCGTGCGCGGGGTCACCGCCGCCCGCAGCGCGGCGACGTCGAGCTGGAAGCCGCGCCCTTCGTCCGTCGGCACGACGACCGGCTTCCCCTCGCAGAGGCGCACCTGCTCGGTGTAGCTCACCCAGTAGGGCGAGGGCACGATCACCTCGTCGCCCGGACCGACCAGGACCGCGCAGATGTTGTAGAGCGTGTGCTTCGCCCCGACCGAGGCCACGACCTCGGCCGGCTCGTAGTCCAGGCCGTTGTCGCGCTTGAGCTTGGCGCAGACCGCCGCGCGCAGCTCCGGGATGCCGCCGGCCTCGGTGTACTTCGTGTGGCCCTCCCGGAGCGCCCGGATCGCGGCCGCCTTGATCCGCTCGGGCGTGTCGAAGTCGGGCTCTCCCGCGCCGAAGGAGACCACGTCGATCCCCTGGGCCCGCATCGCCCGGGCCTTGGCGGTGATCGCCAGGGTCGCCGACGGCTGGATCCGCCGCGCACGCTCAGCCAGCATGGGTCAATCGCTCCTCTCCGCGGTGGGCCGGCCGGAGACGCGCCCGCCCCCGCGGATGCGCCCGGCCCGCCGCGACCAGGCGCTCCAGGCTCCGCCGGAACGGCCGGTGCCGGTCGAGCTGCCGGATGTAGGGTAACTCGCTCCGCCCCCCTTTGGCCCGGAAGACCCGCGCGAGGGCACGGCGCTCCGCGGCGCGCCAGCGGTGGAGGTCGGGGATCAGGGTGGCGACGAGGGAGAGGCGCGCGAACGCCCGGCGCTCGTCGGGTCGCCACTCGCGCCAGCCCGGGACGCCGAGCGTGCGGCCGACCCGGGCCGCCGCCGCGCGCGAGGCGGCCCGGCGGTCCCCGCCGAACTCCCGCGCGATCAGCCCGCTGACCAGGGCGGCGACCTCGCTCGCCCGGACACGGCGCTCGGACTGCGCCGGGCCGAGGGTCAGCGCCATCTCCGAGCCCGCGAGCTGCCGGAGGACCGGGAGCGGCGAGCGGTAGCCGCGGTCACGCGCGATCTTCGTCCGCTCGGCCTCCGACAGCCGGCGCACCGCCGGGTCGCGCGGCCGGAACCCGAGCCGGTCGTAGAAGTAGAACGCGCCCGAGCGGAGCGCCTCCGGGTTGTCGTGGCCGATCTGGTAGGGATCCACGACGACCGTGTGCATCCCGAGCGCCTGCCGGTAGACCCGGAGGACCTGGCTGAAGACGAACGTCGACTCGCCGGGCCGGAAGGACTCGAAGACGTTCAGGCCGACCTCGAGCGTCCCGAAGAGGTACCAGCCGCCGCCGTAGCCGACCGGCACCCCGTTCTTGAGGACGAAGAACGCGTAGTAGCCCTCGAGGGGGAGGCGGAGCTCCGGGGGGAGCCCGATGAGCGCGATGCGGAGGCCGCGCCCGGGGTCCGCCACGAGGACATCCTCCGGGTTCGGGTCGGCGAAGGCGTAGAGCTCCCGGAGCCGGGTGGCCATCGCCACCCGGGCGGATTCGATGAGGGACTCCGCGAGCGGGCGGGGCGCCCGACGGAGCGCCGGGAGCGGCCGCCGGACCTCCGCGAGGAAGGGGACGCCGGCCGCCCGCTGGAGCTCCCCGGTCTGGAAGACCGGGCGGGGCCACGGCAGCCTGGCGCCCGTGCGCGCGCCCGACAGACGGCGCAACCGGACCCGGATGGGGAGCTCGAGGCTCTCGAAGAGCCAGTCGCGCGCGGCCCGCGGCAGGGCGGCGCCCCCGAACAGCTCGAGGAGGAGCTGGAGGTCGGTGAGCCGCCGCCCGCCCCCGGCCACGGCGAGCCAGCGGCGCCACCCCAGCCCGCCCTCGCTGAAGGCGTCGTCCTCCGCGTGGGTCACGAGCACCGCGAGCGTCTCGTCGAGCCGCGCTCCCTGCCGGTACCCGCGCCAGTCCACGTCCGTGTCCCGGCCGTAGCGCGCGACGAGCCAGCGCGCCATCGGGAGGCCGAACGGGTAGACGAGGGTCGTCCCGACCACGCCCGAATCGCGGAGTGCCGCGCGCGCCGCGGCGCCCAGCCGGCGGACCCGGCCCGGGAATCCTCCGAGGGCGCGCTCCACGCGCGCGAGCACCGCCGCGTCGCCCGGGTAGGCCTGCAGGAAGCAGAGCGTCTCGTGGAGGCGGAGCAGCGGCGCGGGCCGCCGGATCTCCAGCGTCTCGAGCTCGGCGAGGAGGCGGAGCTTCGTGGCAGAGGCCGTCCGGTCGAAACGCGCGGCGACCGAGGCGAGGGCGTCGACGAGCGCGCGGACCCGGCTCACTGGAGCTGCGACGGGGATCGTCCCGGGATCATCGCTTCCGGGAGAACTTCTCGATCAGCAGCTTCTCGACGTTCGGGGGGACGAGGCCCGTCACCGTCCCCCCGTATCCCGCGACCTCCTTGATGAGGCGCGAAGAGATGTACGTGTAGGCCTCGTGGGGCATGAGGAACACGGTCTCGATCCGCTCCTGGAGCTTCCGATTCATGAGGGCCATCTGGAACTCGTACTCGAAGTCGGAGACCGCCCGGAGCCCGCGGATGACCGCGCGCGCGCCGGCGCGCGCGACGAAGTCCACGAGGAGGCCCTCGAAGACCTGCACCTGGATCCCCCGGAGATGCCGGGTCGCCTCCCGGATCATCTCCACCCGCTCCGCTTCCGTGAACAGGGCCGTCTTCGCCGGATTGGTGACGACCGCGACGATGAGCTCGTCGAAGATGCGGAGGCTCCGCTCGATCAGGTCGAGATGGCCGTTCGTCAGGGGGTCGAACGAACCGGGGTAGACGGCGCGGGTCGCCACGACGGCGGCGCGCTCTTACGCGGGAGACCGGCGGGAGGTCAGGGGCACGGCGTTCACGCCTGTTGCGGGTCGGAGTCTACCCTTCGGCGCGAAAGAAAGTCAAGGCGCTCTCGCCGAAACGGCGCGTCTCGTCCGCCCGGAGCGCGCCCGCCGAAGCCGGCAGGGCCGCTTTGGTGGAGTGCTGGACGACGACCCGCGCCCCCGCCGCGAGCAGCGTGCCCCCGGCCAGCGCGGCGACCGCCCGCGCGGCGAGGTCCCCCGCGTAGGGCGGGTCGACGAAGACGAGGTCGAACGGGCCCTCGCTGCGGGCGAGCGCCCGGAGCGCCGCCAGCGCGTTCCCCGCAACCACGCGGGCCCGGGCTCGGTCGAGACCGAGCGCGGCGAGGTTCGCCCGGAGCGCCCGGAGGGCCTCGCGGTCGCGCTCGACGAAGACCGCGCGCGCCGCGCCGCGGGAAAGCGCCTCGATCCCGACGGCGCCCGTCCCCGCGAACAGATCGAGCACCCGCTTCCCGCGGATCGCCGGCCCCAGGATGTCGAACAGCGCCTCGCGGACGCGGTCCGCCGTCGGCCGCGTCCGGAGCCCGCGGGGCGCCCGCAGGCGCCGGCCGCGCTCCGCTCCGCCGATCACCCGCACCGCCGTGCTACCGAGACGCCGGGCCGAGACCCGAGCAGATCCGACCGGAGGGACGGGACGCCCGCGAGGCCGCAGGCCGAGCGCGGCCCGGCGAGCTGGAGGACGCAGGGAGGAGGCGGCCCGAGGCGTATGCCGCATACGTTGAGGGCCGACGACGACCCGACCGGAGGGAGGGGACGCCCGCGAGGCCGCAGGCCGAGCGCGGCCCGGCGAGCTGGAGAACGAAGAGATGCGACGGGGATCGGCACGGCGCTAGCCGATGGAGGCCAGTTCGAGCTTCTCCCGCCAGCGCGCGAGCAGCGTCTCGCGCAGGGGCTGGTGGTCCGGGAAGCGGAGCCCCGGATCCTGCTCGACCAGGGGGAGCGCCTCCCGGCGCGCCTCCTCGAGCAGGCGGCCGTCCGTCAGGAGGTTGGCGGCGCGGAACTCCGGCAGGCCCGCCTGCCGCGTCCCGAAGAACTCGCCCGGCCCGCGGATCTCGAGGTCCACCTCCGCGATCCGGAAGCCGTCCTGCGTCTCGCACATCGCCTGGAGGCGCCGCTGCGCGTCGTCGCCGAGAAGCCCGGACGCGAGCAGGATGCAGTACGACCGGGCGTGGCCGCGGCCGACGCGGCCCCGGAGCTGGTGGAGCTGGGCGAGGCCGAAGCGCTCGGCGTGCTCGACCAGCATGACCGTCGCGTTCGGCACGTCGATCCCGACCTCGATGACCGTCGTCGCGACGAGGACGTGGATCTCGCCGCCCTTGAACGCCCGCATCACCGCTTCCTTCGCGTCGAAGCCCATCCGCCCGTGGACGAGGCCGACGCGGCGGTCGGCGAACACCTCCCGGGCAAGACGCTCGGCCATCTCGGTCGCGGCCCGGACGTCGGAGGCCTCGGTCTCCTCGACGAGGGGGCAGACGACGTAGGCCTGGCGCCCCGCAGCGAGCTCGCCCCGAATGAAGTCGTAGATCTCCCGGCGCTTGGCGTCCGTCCGCCAGACCGTCGTGACGGGCTGCCGCCCGGGCGGGAGCTCGTCGAGCACGGACACGTCCAGGTCGCCGTAGAGGGTGAGCGCGAGCGTCCGAGGGATCGGGGTCGCCGTCATGACAAGGACGTGCGGGTGTTGGCCCTTCGCCCGCACGGACGCGCGCTGGAGGACGCCGAACCGGTGCTGCTCGTCCACGACGGCCAGCCCGAGCCGGTGGAACGCCACGCCCTCCTGGATCAGCGCGTGCGTCCCCACGACGATCGGGGTGGTGCCGCTCCGGACCCCGAGGAGCGCCGTGGCCCGCTCCCGGCTCTTCTGGCCCGAGGTCAGCAGGGCCACCGGCACGCCCAGCGGCTCGAGGAGGGCGCGGACGGTCACGAGATGCTGCTCGGCCAGGATCTCGGTCGGCGCCATGAGCACGGCCTGGTAGCCGGCCTCGACCGCGGTGAGGAGCGCCATCACGGCGACCAGGGTCTTGCCCGAGCCCACGTCTCCCTGGAGGAGGCGGTTCATCGGCGTCGCCCGGGCGAGGTCGGCGCGGATCTCCTCCCACACCCGGCGCTGCGCGCGGGTCGGCTCGAACGGCAGCGTCTCCCGCAGGCGCGCGACGAGCTTCCCCGGCGGGTCGATCGGATGGCCCCGCTGCGTGCCCAGCCGGCGCCGCCGGATCGCGAGCCCCACCTGCAGGAGGAAGAAGTCCTCGAAGACGAACCGCCGGCGCGCGGCCTCGGCCGCCTCGAGGGAGTCCGGGAAGTGGATGGCCGTGTAGGCGTCCCCCACGGGCGGGAGCCCGCGCCGGCGCCGCAGCGCCTCCGGGAGCGCCTCGGGCGCGTGGCGCGCGAAGCCCTCGACCACGCGGTGGAGCAGGGTCCGCATCGGCCGCTGCGTCAGACCCTCGGTCAGCCCGTAGATCGGGACGATGCGCCCCATATGGAGCGAGGCGTCCTCGTCCTCCTCGACGATCTCGAACTCGGGGTTCTGCATCACGAGCGGGCCGCGCGGCCGCTGGACGACCTTGCCGTAGAGCACGACGCGCCGGCCGCGCTTGAAGACCTGGGCGAGATAGGGCTGGTTGAACCAGAGCCCGGAGAAGAAGCCGGTCTGGTCGCGGAAGAGCACCTGGAGCGGCGCCCGCGAGCGGCCGCGGGGCGGCGGCGAGGCGCCGACGACCGTGCCGGCCGTGAGCTGCACCTCCCCCACCCGCAGCTTGCGGAAGGGGACCAGCTCGCGGCGGTCTTCGTAGCGGCGCGGGAACCAGCCGAGGGCATCGCCCACGGTCAGGAGCCCGAGGCGTTCGAGGGCCCGGGCGCGCTGGGGACCGACCCCCTTCACGTACTGCAGGGGGGCGCCGAGGTCCGCGCGGGCCCTAGCGGGGGGCTCCATGGGGGGCTCGACGCGGCGTGGGGGGGGCCGGGACACCGGAGGGGCGGGCTTGTCTCACCGCGGGCTCCATGGTATAGAAGGGCGTCGCCCCGCGGCAAGCCCAGCCGCACCGGCGGTGGTCAGGGGCGGCTTCCCCTGAGGAGCGAGAATGGCCAAACGCTGCGATGTCTGCGGGAAAGGCCCCGTCGTCGGCCACCAGGTGAGCCACGCCCACAACGTGTCGAACCGGCGGTGGCTGCCGAACCTGGTGGCGATCCGCGCGGTCGTGAACGGGCGTCCCCGGCGGGTCCGCGTCTGTACGCGGTGCCTCCGGGGCGGCAAGGTGGTCAAGGCGGTCTAAGAACCGACCGCCGAGGAGGATTGGGCCTCCCCGGCGGCCGTGCGCGAGAACAGGTGCCGGGTCGGGGTGCGGTCGCACCCCGAACCCGAGCCAGCGCAGGTACTACTTCTTCTTCTTGGCCTTCTTCTTCTTCGCCACTCGCTGAGTCACCTCCTTTCCCCGCGCCCTGCCGGCGGGGAGGGGCTGCACCCCCTCCCCGCCCTGCGGACTGCGTTACTTCCGCTTTTTCTTGGTCGCCTTCTTCTTCGCCACTAACACTCACCTCCTTCCCCCTGGCCGGGTCGCGCGGGTCTAGCCCGCGCTAGAAGCCCAGGGCGTCCCGGCGCAGCTTGGCCGCCTGTTCCCGCCCCCGGCGCTCGTGGTGGTAGAGGTCCACGTAGAGCTGCGGCAGGCACACGACCCGAAGCCCACCCTTCGGCAGCGGCGCGTAGAACACGCCGAGGTCGTACGGCGTCATCAGGTACACCGTCCCTTCGCCCTCCACGGGCTGGAGGTCCATCGCCCGCGCCAGCGGCTCGGGATCGCCCGCCAGATAGCAGTGCACCGTCGGGACCCGCACCTGCGGCCCGACCAGCGAGGCGCCGGCGTGCAGGGTGAATGCGTAGGTCATCCCGAGGGCGGCCGCCTGGTGTGCCAGCGCCTCCATGGCCCGGCGCTTGTCGGCCACGGGCGCGACGTACGCGGCGACCGGGTTGACCCGGTAGGTGTATTCCTCGCGCCAGGCGTCGAGCAGCTCCCCGGGCTTGTCCAGCCGGATGCGCCCTTCGGAGCCGCGCTCGATCCAGTCGAGGTCCTCGAGGCGCTTCACGACGTTGTGCACGTGCCCGAGGCTCACGGAGACCGCGCGGGCGAGCTCCTCAAGCCGCCAGCGCCGATCGCGCTCGACGAGAAGCGCCCGGACGACGCGCGTGGCGCGCGGCGCGAACAGGGCCTTGAGGGGCCGCCGCGCGGGTCCGACGTTCGGCTTGCCCTCCTTCTCGATGAGGACGTTGTCGAAAGCGAGGTAGCAGTTGCCGGAAAGGTCCACGTACCCGCAGCCGTTCTGGCGGAGGAGCGCCGCCGAGTGGGAGCTCACGTAGGGGGCCATGGCGACGGGGTAGGCGCCCGGCACCTCCGGGCGAAGGCTGCGGAGCCGGGTGATGGCCTCGCGGATGTGCCGCGGCTGGCCGAGGGGCCGGGTCTCGCAGATCAGGGTCTTCGGCTCCCCTCCCATCCGAAACCGGATGAGGAGATCGACCGTCTGTTCTCCGACGCGCGCGTCGATAAGCTCCTGCCATTCCTTGACCTGCGGGAAGAGCTCGTGCAGCCGCGCGGCAGCTTGCTTCTTGATTTCATCGACGCGGACCATGGTTTCACTTGTCCCGTCATTTTCAGCAGCTGCTGAAACACTAGCGCCAAGTGAAACCACTGTCAAGCAAAAAGTTCGCAGTTTGGGACAGGGGTTGACGCCGATCAAACCGCCGTCGCGGAAAAGGCGTTTCCCCCCCCCGGCGGGAACGGGGTGGCCGGCGAGGGCTACTCGGGCTCCTCCAGCTCGGAGAGGCGCTCGTCGTCGAGCCCGAAGTAGTGCCCGACCTCGTGCACGACGGTGTCGATCACGATCTCTTCCATCTCCGCGATCGTCTCGGAGTCCTCCTGGATCGGGCCCTGGTAGATCGTGATGACGTCCGGCAGCACGCCGCCGTACCCGGAGTCACGCCGCGGCAGCTCGGTCCCCCGGTAGAGGCCGTAGAGCGTGTCGGGCGGCTCGATGCCCATGTCCTCGAGCGTGTCCGGGTCCGCCCAGTCCTCGACCACCACCGCGATGTTCTCCATCCGCCGCCGAAACGTTCGCGGCAGCCGCTGGAGCGCGCGGTGGACGAGGGCCTCGAACTCCCGGCGGCTCAGCGTCACCGCGCCTTCACGGCCCGGCCGGCTCAGGCGGGGCTCGGGGCGCCCACGAACCGGAGGACGGCCTCGAGCAGCGCGGCGGGCTGCTCCTCCGCGATGAAGTGCCCGCAGTCCGGGATCGCGAACCCCTCGACGCGCTCGCAGCGCGCCTTCCAGACGCCGAGCATGTCCGCGTTCTGCGGCGTGCGGCTCCCGCCCCAGAGCACCAGCGTGGGCACGGCGACCTTCCGGTTCCGGTCCGCGCCGTCGTGCTCGAGATCGGCCGTCCCGCCCGCCCGGTAGTCGTCGAACGCGGCCCGCATCGCCCCGGCCTGGCGGAAGCAGCGGAGGTACTCCTGCACGGCGTCCTCCTCGATGGCCGCGGGGTTCAGGGCCCACGCCCGGAAGAGATAGCGGAGGTACACGTCCTCGCGCCCCGCCGTCAGCGCCTCGGGCAGGTCGGGCACCTGGTGAAAGAGCCAGTGCCAGATGCGGCGGGCGCGGTGCTGGTCCAGGGTCTCGAAGATGTCGTACGTGGGGGCGATGTCGAGGAGCACCAGCTTCGTGAGGAGCGTCGGGTGATCGAGCGCGAACCGATGGGCCACCCGGGCGCCTCGGTCGTGGCCGATCAGGATCACGGGCGCGAGGCCGAGCGCGCGGATCACCTCGGCGACATCCGCCGCCATCGTCCGCTTGTCGTACCCGCCGGCCGGCCGGTCGGAGTCGCCGTAGCCGCGCAGGTCCGGGGCGACGACCGTGAAGCGCTCGGCGAGGGCCGGCATGACCTTCCGCCACATGTGCCCCGTCTGGGGAAAGCCGTGGAGGAGCGCCATGCCGGCGCCCGTCCCCTCCCGCCGGTAGTGGAGGCGGACGCCGCCGGGGACGGTCACGACGCCGCGGGTCATGGGCGGGCTCGACGGCGCCTATGCCTGACGAGCCGGCCGCACCGACCGCTCGGAGGGGCGCTTGGTGTCCGATCTCCCGGCGTCTCGATCTACTCCTCCCGCCCCCACCCGGCGAGCTCGCCTCCACAGGGCGGTCTCGCGGAGCCGCCCGAGGAGCCGGCTCGCGAGCAGCACGAGCTGTAGGAGAAGCGCGAGAGCTGCCACGACGGAGAGCCCGGTGACGACGGCAGCGGGCTTGCGCTGTCCCGCCGCGGTCAGCATCGCCTCGAGGGCGAGCAGCAGGAGCAGGCCAACGGACGTCAGAAGCGCCAGAGTGACGCTCAGCCGGAAATGTGACATTCGTTCGTGAATCGCCGGTCGGCGATCAGAGGCCCCGGACGCGTTCGACGCCGATCACGTCCCTCACCGCGGCGATCGCGCCCATGACGCCCTGGAGCTGGTCGAGGTCGGCGACTTCCACCGTGAAGTGGTTGATCCCCCGCCGGTCCTCGGTCACGGTGACCTCCGCCTTGACGATGTTCGCCTGGCGGGAGGAGATGGCGGTCGAGATCTCGGCGAGGAGCCCCGGCCGGTCGCGCCCGATGAAGACCGCGATCTTCACCGGCAGCGGCGTCTTGTCGGCCACGTCCCAGTCGACCGCGACCGTGCGCTCGCTGTCCACCGCCCCGGCGGCCAGATTCTGGCAGTCGCGGGTGTGGACGGTGATGCCGCGCCCGCGCGTGATGAAGCCGACGATGGGGTCGCCGGGCACCGGGCTGCAGCACCGGGCGAACCGCGCGAGGACATCGTTGACGCCCTTGACCGTCACGCCCGTCTCCCGCGGCCGCGCCGGTCTGGCGGGGCGCGCCTCGGGCTTGGCTTCGACGAGCGCCCCGGGGGGCAGGAAGCGCGCCATGACCGTCTGGACGGCCGTCTTGCCGTACCCCAGGCCCGCGAGGAGGTCCTCCACCGTCGAGTAGCCGTGCTCGGCGGCGAGCTTCCGAAGCTCCTCGGACTCGAGCATGGTCGTCAGCGCCAGGCGGTACTTCTTGGCTTCCCGCTCGAGCAGCTCGCGGCCGAGGGTGACGGATCGCGCCCGCTCCTCGGTCCGGAGCCACTGCTTGATCTTCGAGCGCGCCCGGGTGGAGCGGACGATCTTCAGCCAGTCGCGGGAGGGCTTCTGCGTCGGAGAGGTCAGGATCTCGACGATGTCCCCCTGTCGCAGCGCGTGCCGGAGCGGGACGAGCTTGCCGTTGAGGCGCGCCCCGACGCAGCGGTTGCCCACCTCGGTGTGGACGGCGTAGGCGAAGTCGATCGGGGTCGAGCCCTCGGGGAGCGCCTTGACGTCGCCCTTCGGGGTGAACACGTAGACCTCATCGGGGAAGAGGTCCACCTTGACCGTCTCCATGAACTCCCGCGGGTCCTTCATCTCCTGTTGCCACTCGAGGAGCTGCCGGAGCCAGACGAAGGCCTGGTCGAAGTGGTCTTTCTGCCCCTTCTTCTCCTTGTAGAGCCAGTGGGCCGCGATCCCCTCCTCGGCGATCCGGTGCATGTCCGGGGTGCGGATCTGGATCTCGACGGGGTCGCCCTTCGGCCCGATGACCGTCGTGTGCAGCGACTGGTACATGTTGGACTTCGGGATCGCGATGAAGTCCTTGAAGCGGCCCGGCACGGGTTTCCAGAGCGAGTGGACCACGCCGAGGGCGCCGTACAAGTCGCGCACGGTCGGCGCGAGGATCCGGACCGCGGTGAGATCGTAGATCTCGTCGAAGTCCCGCCCCTGCTGCATCTTCTTGTAGATCGAGTAGAAGTGCTTGGGGCGCCCGGTGATCTGCGCTTCGATGTCGACCTCGCCGAGCTTCTTCTGGAGGATCGCGATGACCTGGTTGATCTCCGCCTCGCGCTCGAGCCTGCGCTTGGCCACCCGCCGCTGGAGGTCGTCGTACGCCTCGGCGTGGAGGGTGTGGAGCGCCAGGTCCTCCAGCTCGGCCTTGACCTTCGCCATGCCGAGCCGGTGCGCCAGGGGCGCGTAGATGTCGAGCGTCTCCTGGGCGATCTGCTTCCGCCTCCCGGCGGGGAGGTACTCGAGGGTCCGCATGTTGTGGAGCCGGTCGGCCAGCTTGATCATGAGGACCCGGATGTCCCGGGCCATCGCGACGAGCATCTTCCGGAAGCTCTCGGCCTGGCGCTCCTCGCGGCTGCCGAAGGCGAGCTTGCCGATCTTCGTGACCCCGTCCACCAGCTCGGCGATGTCGGCGCCGAAGCGCTCGGCGAGGACCGCCTTCGTGGTCGCGGTGTCTTCGAGGACGTCGTGGAGGAGGCCGGCCGTGACCGTGGTCACGTCCATCTTGAAGTCCACGAGCAGCCCCGCCACCTCGAGGGGGTGGACGTGGTAGGGTTCCCCGGACAGCCGGCGCTGCCCCTCGTGGACCCCCTCGGAGAAGGCGTAGGCCTGCCGTACCAGCTCCAGGTCCGCCCCGGGCTGGTAGCGCGGGATCTCGTTGAGCAGCTCGTCGAGTGTCCGCATGGCGCCGCGCCGACTCCCGCCGGCACCGAGCCTCGGACGGGGCGACGAGCGCGGGCCGTCAGGATTCTGATAGTTTAGCGTCCGCCGGGTGGCCCCCGCTACCGCTTTTTTGGCGGGGCGCGGGCACCCGGGGGCCATGCCCACGCGCCGGGAGGGGGGTCAGGTGTCGGTTCCGGAGCGCGCCGAGTGCCCGATCGAAGGGGGGAGGTTCGGTCCCCCGAGGGTCTCAGCGCCCGGCGGCGGCCTTCGCCACGGACTTCTTGCCCCGCCGCTGGCGGGCGAGGAGCCAGGCCTCCCAGTCCACGATGATCGGTGCCGCCACGAAGATGGACGAGTAGGTCCCGGTCACGACGCCGACCAGGAGGGCGAAGGCGAAGTCCCGGAGCACCTCGCCGCCGAACACGTAGAGCACCACGACCACGAGGAAGACCGTGAGCGAGGTCAGGATGGTGCGCGAGAGCGTCTGGTTGATCGCCGCGTTGACCACGTCCGCGAGGGTCTCGCCCTTGCGGATCCCGCGGCCCCGGTTCTCCCGGATGCGGTCGTAGGTCACGATCGTGTCGTTGATCGAGTAGCCGACGATGGTCAGGAGCGCCGCCAATACCGGGAGCGACATTTCCCGGTTCGTCAGCGACAGGGCGCTCACCGAGACCACCACGTCGTGGATCAGCGCGATGATGGCGGCGACGCCACCCTTGAAGTCGAAGCGGATGGCCGTGTAGATGAGGATGCCGACCATCCCCCAAAGGACGGCCTGCAGCGCCTGCCACTGGAGGTCCCGCCCGACCTGCGGCCCGACGAACTCGAGCCGCCGCACCTCGAATCGCGGCAGGCCGCCCTCGCGGAGCCCCGACTCGACCAGCTTCGAGATCTCCTCGAGGCCGCCGGCTCCCGCCTGGACGCGGATGAGATACTCCCGCCGCTCCCCGAACTCGCCGAACTCCTGGATGACGCTCTCTCCCAGTCGAACCCGCGCGAGGGCGCCGCGGGCGGCGTCCACGGTCGTCGGCGCTTCGAAGCGCACCTGGACGAGCGTGCCGCCCGCGAAGTCGATGCCGAGCCGGAGCCCTCCCGCCCAGGCGATGTGGAGCAGCCCGGCTCCCACGAAGGCCGCGGAGACGATGTAAGCCCAGCGGCGCTTGCCGATGAAGTCGTAGCGAGGACTGACGAAGATCTGCAGCATTGGCCGCCTCAGATGCTCAGCGCCTGCAAGCGCCGCCGGCCCATGTCGATCCCTCGGAAGGGGGCTCCGCCCCCCTCCGATCCCTCCCCCCAGGGTGGCGCCGGCGAAGCCGGCGCTCGGAGCGCTTCGGCCCAGAGCGCTCGAACAGGCTGGCAGTTTGCGTCGTGCATTGGCCGCCTCAGATGCTCAGCGCCTGCAAGCGCCGCCGGCCCATGTAGATGAGGTCGAAGACGAGCCGGGTGAAGAAGACCGCCGTGAACAGGCTCGCCACGATGCCGATCATGAGCGAGACCGCGAAGCCCTTCACGGGGCCGGTCCCGAACTGGTAGAGGATCAGCGCCGCCACGACCACGGTCACGTGCGTGTCGATGACCGTGGTGAACGCGCGCCTGAACCCCGCCTCGATCGCCGCGCGCACGGTCTTGCCGAGCCGGAACTCCTCGCGGATCCGCTCGAAGATCAGGATGTTCGTGTCCACGGCCACCCCGATCGTCAGGACGATCCCCGCGATCCCCGGGAGCGTCAGCGTCGCGCCGAACGCCGCCATGGAGGCGAGCAGGATCAGGAGGTTGAGCAGCACGGCGGCGTCCGCGACGAGCCCGGAGAGGCGGTAGTAGATGACCATGAACAGGACGACGGCGAGCGCGCCCGCGATCGTCGAGACGACGCCCTTCTTGACCGAGTCGGCCCCGAGGGAGGGCCCCACGGTCCGCTCCTCGAGGATCTGCACGGGGGCCGGCAGCGCGCCCGCGCGGAGGACGATGGCGAGGTCGCGCGCCTCCTCCGGGGTGAAGCCGCCGGTGATCTGCGCCTGCCCGGACGGGATCCGCTCGCGGATCACGGGCGCCGAGTGGACGTTCCCGTCGAGGACGATGGCCAGCCGCCGGCCCACGTTCTGCTCGGTCACCTCCGCGAAGATCTTGGTCCCTACGTTGTTGAACTCCAGCGAGACGTACGGCTCCCCCGAGTCGGAGATGCGCACTTCCGCGGTCCGGATCGTGTCGCCCGTCAGGAGCACCGGCTTCTTGACCACGTAAGTGACCTTCGTCTCCGTCTTCGTCTGCCGGTCCACCAGGCGCCCGTAGAGGACCTCGTCGCCGGGCGGCGGTCCTTCCTTGAGCGCCCGGTCGGGGTCCGCCTGCTCGTCCAGCAGCTTGAACTCGAGCACCGCGGTCTTGCCGATCAGGGCCTTCGCCCGCGCCGGGTCCTGGATCCCGGGCAGCTGGATCAGGATGCGGTTCTCGCCCTGCCGCTGGATCGTCGGCTCCGCGACCCCGAACTGGTCCACGCGGTTCCGGATCGTCTCGACCCCCTGGCGGACGAAGGAATCGCGCCGCTCGGCGACCTCCTTCTCCGCCAGCCCGAGCTCGAAGCGCCCCGCGGCCGCGTCCGAGGTCCGGACCACGAAGCCCCGCTCGAAGCCGCCGAGGACCGTGCGGGCGTCGCTGAAGGCCTGCGGGGAGGTGAGCTGGACCACGAGCGCCGTGCTCCCCTGCCGGGTCACCTGGGCGCCGATCCCCTTTTTCTCGAGTGCCACGCGCACGTCGTTCCCGGCGCGCTCGACGATGTTCTCGAGGGCCTTGTCCACGTCCACCGCGAGGACCAGGTGGATGCCCCCCTGGAGGTCCAGCCCCAGGTTGATGGCGGGCCGCCACCACGGGCCCCCCCGCCCGCTCAACGGGTCGAGGAGGTACCACACCGAGGCGGCGATGGCCGCCACGACGATGGCGACGCGCAGCCAGAGATATCGCGGCATCGGTCGTCCTCCGCTTCAGGCCGATTCCTGCGCGGCCTTGGTGTCGGCGCGGAGCCCGGTGACGGCGCTGCGCAGGCACTCCACCCGCACCGAGTCGGCGACCTTGAGGGTGACGGTCTGCTCGTTGAGGCCGACGATCGTGCCGATGAGCCCGCCGGCCGTGATCACGCGGTCGCCCTTCTTAAGATTGGCGCGCATGTCCTCGACGCGCTTCCGCTCCTTCTGCTGCGGGCGGATGAGGAGGAAGTAGAAGATCGCGAAGATCGCGATGAAGAAGGGCAGCTGCGTCAGGATGAACGTCGTCCCGCTGCCCCCCTGGGGCGGCGGACCCAAGGCCCAGGCGAGGTCCATCACGGCTCTGCCTCCTCGGCCGGGGTCTCGGCCCCCGGCACGGCGATGGCCTCGGTGTCGGCCGAGGCGTAGGCATCCAGGACCCGGCGGCGGAGCGCCCCGAACGCGCCCGCCGGTATCGCGGCGCGGATCTCGGCCATGAGGCCCAGGTAGAAGGTGAGGTTGTGCAGCGTGAGGAGCCGGTACGCGGTCAGCTCGCGCGCCATGAACAGGTGGCGGAGGTACGCCCGGGAGAAGCACCGGCACGCGTAGCAGGGACACCCCGGGTCCACCGGGCGGGGGTCCCGCGCGTGGGCCGCGTGGCGGATCACGAGCGCGCCGTGCCGGGTGAAGAGCTGGCCCGTCCGGCCGTGGCGCGTCGGCAGGACACAGTCGAAGAGGTCCACGCCGCCGGCGACGGCCTCGACGAGGTCGGGCGGCCGCCCGACCCCCATGAGGTAGCGCGGCCGCTCTCGCGGGAGCGTCTCGGCCGTCCGCGCGACCAGCTCCACCATGAGCCCGCGCGGCTCGCCGACCGCGAAGCCCCCGAGGGCGTAGCCGTCGAAGCCGAGCGCGCACGTCCCCTCGGCGGAGGCGCGGCGGAGGTCGGGGTGCATCCCGCCCTGGACGATGCCGAAGCACGCCTGGTCCGGGCGCGCCCCCGCGGCGTGGGCGGCGCGGGCGCGGCGGGCCCAGCGGAGCGTCCGCTGCATCGAGGCCGCGGTGTCCGCGCGCGTCGCCGGGTGCGGCAGGCACTCGTCCAGCGGGTGGATGATATCGGCCCCGAGGGCCTGCTGGACCTCCACGGCCAGCTCCGGGGTGAGCAGGTGTTCCGCGCCTCCGTCGAGGTGGGACCGGAAGCGGACGCCTGCCTCGCCGATGGTGCGGAGCGCGGCGAGGCTCCAGACCTGGTAGCCGCCGGAGTCCGTCAGGATCGGCCCGTCCCAGCCCATGAAGGCGTGGAGGCCGCCGAGCTCCCGCACAACGGCGTGACCGGGGCGCAGGAACAGGTGGTACGTGTTCGCGAGGATGATCTCGGCGCCCACCTCCCGGAGGTCCGCCGGGGTGAGGCTCTTCACGGCGCCCTGCGTCCCGACCGGCATGAAGGCGGGCGTCTCCACGACGCCGTGCGCCGTCGTGAGCCGGCCGCGCCGCGCGGCCCCGTCCTGCGCCAGCAACTCGAAGCGGAACTCGCCCGGAGCCGCCGTGCTCATACGATCAGCATCGCGTCGCCGTACGAGTAAAAACGATACCCTGCCGAGACGGCGTGGCGGTAGGCGTCGAGGATCCGCTCCCGGCCGGCGAACGCGGCCACGAGGAGGAGAAGGGACGACCGCGGGAGGTGGAAGTTGGTGAGGAGCGCGTCCACCACGCGGAACCGGTAGCCCGGGACGATCGTGAGGTCGGTCCACGCCGCGGTGGGCTCGACGCGCCCGTCCTCACAGACCGCGCTCTCGAGGGCCCGCACGGTCGTCGTGCCGACCGCCACCACCCGCCGTCCCTCGGCGCGGGCGCGCGTGAGGGCCGCGCCAGTGACCGCGGGTACCTCGAGCCACTCCGCCTCCATCCGGTGGTCGGCGACGCGCGTGGCCCGTACGGGCCGGAAGGTCCCGGGGCCGACGTGGAGCGTCACGCGCTGGATCTCGATCCCTCCGGCGGGGAGGCGGGCGAGCAGCGCCTCCGTGAAGTGGAGCCCGGCCGTCGGCGCCGCGACCGCCCCGGCCCGCGTGGCATAGACGGTCTGGTAACGCGCCCAATCGGCGCCCTCGGGCTTCCGGTAGCGCCGGATGTACGGCGGCAGCGGCGGCAGGCCATAGGCCGTCAGCAGGTCGGCGACGCTCCCCGGCCACTCGAGCTTGACCCGCCGCCGTCCCACCTCGCCGGTGCCCGTCACGACCGCCCGCGCCCGGCCGTCCGCCACGAGGACGGCCGCGCCCGGCCGACAGTGCCGCGCGGGCCGGACCAGCGCCTCCCACTCGCCGTCCTCGAGCGGCCGGAGGAGCAGGAGCTCCGCCTCGCGCCCCGTCCTCTCGAGGCGTCCGAACAGGCGCGCCGGGACGACGCGCGTGTCGTTGACGACCAGGCAGTCGCCCGGCCGCAGGACGGCGTCGAGGTCACGCACGAAGGCGTCGCGCCGGGCGCCGGAGCGGCGATCCAGGACGAGGAGGCGCGCCGCGTCCCGCGGCTCCGCCGGGTCCTGGGCGATCCGGTCGACCGGGAGGTGGTAGTCGTAGGCCGCGAGGGAATCAGCCAATCCGCGCCCCCACCTCGACGTCGCGATCGGGACGGAGGAGGATCACCTCGCGCCCGTTGACGTAGACCCCGAGCACCAGGACCTCGGAGACGAACGGTCCGATCTGCTTCGGTGGGAAGTTCACGACGCAGATCACCTGCCGGCCGATGAGCTCCTCCGGGCGGTAGTGATCCGTGATCCGCGCGCTCGAGCGCTTCTGGCCGAGCGCCCCGAGGTCCACCCAGAGCTTGTACGAGGGGACCCGCGCCTCCGGAAAGGGCTCGGCGCGCACGATCGTGCCGACCCGCATGTCCACCCTCTCGAAGTCGCCCCACGAGATCGTGCTCATGAGGGGCCCCGACCCCACCGGAGGGGCGGGACGCCCGCGAGGCCGCAGGCCGAGTGCGTCCCGGCGAGCTGGAGGACGCCGAGATGCGCCGGGGATCGGGCCGGGCTGCTCATCGGAGCGTGGCGAGCTTCGCGCCCGGGTAGTAGTACTCGAGGATCTGCCGGTAGGTGTAGCCGCGCTCCGCCATCCCCTTGGCGCCGAACTGCGAGAGACCGACTCCGTGGCCCCAGCCCCGCCCTTCGAAGCGCACCGCCCCGTCCGGTCCCGGCACCGACACGAAGAGCGTGCTCTTGAGGACGTCGTAGCCGAGCATCCGCCGGAACTCCGTCCCCTTGAGCGTCGTCGCCCCCCGCGTGTGCTCGACCGCGATCGACACGACCCGGAACGAGGGGCTCCGCTCGAGCACGGCGAGCCCGGTCACCTCGCCGACGTCGAGGCCCGCCTGCCGGAGCCGCTCGCTGATCGTCGCGAGCGGAAGCGTCACCGCCCAGGCGTAGTTCGGCGACTCGAGCGAGAACTCGTCCCGCACCCCGGGCAGGGGCGGGACGCCCTCACCCGAGAAGACGGTCTGGGGCGGCTCGGTGAACCCGCCGGAGTCGGAGTGGTAGAAGGTCGGGAACACGCGCCCCTCCCAAGTTAGGACCTGGCCCGCCGTCACGCGGGCCGCCTCCAGTACCGGCGAGTCGTCGGCCACGCGCCCGCCATAGTTCTGGTCCTGATTGCCCGCGACCAGGTGGTAGCGCTTCGCGGCGTTCCGCTGCTGGAGGAAGATGGCATACGTCCGCGCGACGACCGCCATGGCGCGCAGCGACTCCGCCGGCCACTTCTCCGAAGTCTCCGCGCGTACCGTCCCGGCGACGTACTCCTCGAGGCCGAGCTCGTTGATCACGAGCAGCCCCTCGCCGCTGCGCCACACCTCGAGGGCGCCGCTGTAGTCGCGGGTCCCGAGACGGAGCGGCCCGCGCCGCGTCTCGAAGCGGACGGCCCCGACCGCGAGCCGGCGGGGGCCCACCTCGAGCCCCGAGGGCGCCGGCGCGACGCGAACGACCTGGCCGCCGGGGAGCGCGAAGAGCGGCCGCCGCGCCCCCGGCTCGGCGACGGTGACGAGGTCGGCGGCCGCGACCTCGACGAGCCTCAAGCCGTCGCCGAGCGACACCCGGATCGTCCGCTCGGCGGCGCGGGCCGGCGTGACGGCCAGGAGCAGGACGAAGACGAGCGGGGCGGCGTGGCTCCTCATCGGCGGGACATGAGGCTCAGGATCAGCGTCAGCAGCACGCTGATGAGGATCGAGGTGGTCAGCGGGAAGTAGAACGACCAGGTCTCCCGCTGGATGTGGATGTCGCCCGGCAGGCGCCCGATGAACGGGACCTTCCCGCCGACCGTCCCCGAGAGCACGAGGACGCCGCCGACGATGATCAGCAGCACCCCGAAGCCGATCAGCAGCTTTCCCAATTCCGCCATCCCGCGCTCATCACCTCTGTGACACAGGCTACCCAAAAACCTCCGCCCTCGCCCGGATTCCCGGGGGGGGCAGGCCCGAGCCGTTCGCTGGAGAGCGAACGGTCCGGCTTTGCCGGAAGGGCCGCCCGGCGCAGCCGCGCCGGTCTGAACGAAGGGGGGGCAGAGCCCCCTCCGAGTCAAAGCGACAACTGCTGCGGACCCTCGAGCCGGTACCCGAGGTGCTGGTACGCCGCCGCCGTCGCCTTCCGGCCGTTCGGGCTCCGCACGACGAACCCGATCTTGAGGAGGTACGGCTCCACCATCTCGGCGAGGGTCTCGGCCTCGTCGTTGATCGTCGCCGCGATCGCCTCGAGCCCGACCGGCCCGCCGCCGTACTGCTCGATGATCGCCTGGAGGAACCGCCGGTCGAGGCGGTCGAGCCCCCGCCCGTCCACCCCCTCCATCCTCAGGGCGCCGTCGGCCGCCTCCCGGGTGACCCGCCCGTCCCCCTTGACCTGCGCGAAGTCGCGGATCCGGCGGAGGAGCCGGTTGGCAATGCGCGGCGTGCCCCGCGCCCGGCGCGCGATCTCGACCGCCGCCTCGGCCTCGATCGGGACGTCGAGGATGCCCGCCGAGCGCGTCACGATCCGCGCGAGCTCCTCCTCGGCGTAGAAATCGAGGTGGTGGAAGATGCCGAACCGCTCGCGGAGCGGGGCGCTCAGCAGGCCGGGCCGCGTCGTGGCGCCGACCAGGGTGAACGGCTTCAAGGGGACGCGGAGCGTGCGCGCGTGCATCCCCTTCTCGACGACGAAGTTGACCTCGAAGTCCTCCATCGCCGGGTAGAGCAGCTCCTCGACGACGCGCGGGAGCCGGTGGATCTCGTCGATGAACAGGACGTCGCGGGGCTCGAGGTTCGTGAGGATGCCCATGAGATCGTCGCCACGCTCGAGGGCGGGGCCCGACGTGCTCTTGATGTCGCTCCCCATCTCGTTCGCGAGGATGATGGAGAGCGTGGTCTTGCCGAGGCCCGGCGGGCCGTAGAGGAGGACATGGTCCAGGCACTCCCCGCGCTGGCGCGCCGCTTCGACCGAGACGCGCAGGCTCTCCACCGTCTCCCGCTGGCCGATGTACTCGTCGAGCGTGCGGGGGCGGAGCGCCCGCTCAAACGGCGCCTCCTCCGGGATCGGGAGCCGACTGAGCAGCGACTCGTCGGTCATCGCTCAAGCCGGGGCGAAGCCCGCCGCGGGTGGCGCCGGGTGAGCCCCGCGGGGTCCCGGGCGAAGTGGGACCCCCTCAGCTTCCTTCCGCGATTCCGCGAATCGCGGAAGGCGGTGAGCGGGTGACGAGCCCGGGCGCGCGGGGCGAGCCCGGCGACAGGACCCGCGGTGGGCTTCGTCACGGCGCCTCCCGCTGGGCGCGGTAGATGGCCTCGAAGAGCGCCTCCGGCGTGTCGAGCCCTGGCTGCCGCGCGAGCGCCTGGCGGATTGCCTGGTCCGCCTCCCCGGGGCGGACGCCGAGCTGGCGCACCAGCACTTCCCGCACGAGGACCCGCACCTCGTCCTCGACGCCCTCCGGCGGCACCTTCGGCAGCTCCTCGCGCGGCATCAGCGCGTACTTCGCCACCTTGCCCTCGAGCTGGGCGATGATGTTGCGGCTCTTCTGCGGGCCGATCCCCGGGAGGCGCCGCAGGTAGCGCTCGTCCTTCCGCACGATCGCCTCGGCGATCTCGGGGATGGGCGCCACGAGCGCCCGGGCCGCGACCAGCGGGCCGACGTCCTTGACGGTGATGAGGCGCTCGAAGAATTCCCGCTCGAGCTCGCGCGCGAAGCCGATGAGAACCGGGCGCGGCTGGTCCCGCGAGGCGTGGTAGTAGATGACGAGCGCGAGCTCCGCCGCCTCCTCACCGTCGCCAGCCACGGCGTCCCCGAACCCGCGGAGGACCACCGGCGGGAGCACGACCTCGTACCCCACCCCCCCGGACTCGACGACGACGCGGTCCTCGAGCCGCCGGCGCAGCCGGCCGCGGAGGGACGCGATCATCGGCGTCCCACCGCCCGCGCGCGCGAGAGCCCCGTGAAGGCGAGCGCGAGCGCGTCGGCCACGTGGCTCGGCCGCGGGGCCGTCGCGAGCCCGAGCAGCGCCTGCACCGCCCGCGCGACCTGGGCCTTCGGCGCGGCGCCGGAGGCGGTGACCGCGCGCTTGACCTCGGCGGGGGTGACGGCGAGGATCGGGATCTTCCGCTGCCGCCCCGCGAGGCAGATGACCCCCCGGGCGTGCCCCATCAGGATCGCCGTCCGGGGCGCGCCGGGCGCGCTGAAGACGTCCTCGATCACCAGGAGATCCGGGGTGAACGAGGCGAGGACGCCCTGGATCCCGTCGAACAGCTGCTCGAGCCGGACCTCGAGGCCGTCGGCCGCGTGGGTGTGGACCACCCCGCTGCCGAGGACGGTCAGGGTGCCGCGCCCGCTCTCCAGGGCTGCGAACCCGGTGTCGGCGAGCCCGGGGTCGAATCCGACGGCTCGCACGCCGGGACGGCCTCGCTCCGGCGCGGCACCCACTCCTACGCGGCTCCCAGGGTCTCGAGCACCTCGTCCGGGATGTCGAAGTTCGCGTACACGTGCTGGACGTCGTCCAGCTCTTCGAGCGCCTCGACCAGGCGCAGGACCTGCTGGGCGTCCTTGCCCTCCAGCCGGATCGTGGACTGCGGGAGGTAGGTGACCTCGGCCGACTGGATCGGCACGCCCTTCCGCTCGAGCGCCCGGCGCACCGCCTCGAGCTCCGACGGCCCCGCCGTGATCTCGAAGGTCCCGTCCGTGCGCCGCATGTCCGCCGCCCCGGCGTCCAGGGCCAGCGCGAGGAGCTCGTCCTCGTCCACGCGCGCGGCCTCCACCTGGATGAGGCCCTTGCGCTCGAACATCCATCCCACCGAGCCGACGTCGCCGAGGTTTCCCCCGAACTCGGCGAACGTGTGGCGGATCTCGGGTGCCATCCGCTTCTTGTTGTCCGTCAGCACCTTCACGAGGAGCGCCACGCCGCCCGGCCCGTACCCCTCGTAGGTGATCTCCTCGTAGGTCTCCCCGGGGAGCTCACCCGTGCCCTTCTGGATGGCCCGCTTGAGCGTGTCCGACGGCATGTTGACGGCCTTGGCCTCCTCGATGGCGGCCTTCAGGCGCATGTTGCCCTTCGGGTCGCCGCCGCCCGTCCGCGCCGCCGTCGTGATCTCACGGATCAGCTTCGAGAAGAGCTTCCCGCGCTGCTGGTCGTTCTTCGCCTTCTTGCGCTTGATCTGGGCCCACTTCGAATGACCCGACACGTCCCCTCACCTCCCGCCTGACTGCCTACGCGGCGCCCTCGACGGCGAGGCTCTCCTTCAGCCGCCGTACGCGCTCGAGCCGGGCCGCGTGACGCTTGTCGGCCGCCTCCCGATGCCGCTGCTCCACGGGCGTCGCCGGCGCGAGCGGGGGCAGCGCCCCGCCCGCTCCCCTGAGCTTCACGAACGTCAGATACGCCGTGCAGGTGTGGCGCGTCTCACCCGTGAACGGGGCTTCCGCCAGCACCTGCAGCCCGATCTCCATCGACCGCGTGCCCACCCGGTTCAGGGCGCCGCGGAGCGTCAGCACGTCACCGACGCGGATCGGGGCGTAGAACTCCAGGGCGTCCATCGACGCCGTGGCCAGCGGCGCGCGCGCGTACCGCACCGCCAGGACGCCCGCCAGCTCGTCCACGATGAACAGGAGCCGCCCGGCGAACATCAGGCCCCCGTGCAGCGCGTCCTCCGGGAAGACGAACCGGCTCGCCTCAAACCGCCAGCGGAACCCCCCGGTCTCGTCGGCGACCTCGCGCGCTCGCTCCCTCCGCAGGGCGAGCCGGGCGCGACGCGCGTCGCGACGGGCCTGGGCGGCCTCGACCATGGCCGCCTCCCGGGCGTCCGCCGGCGTGATCGTCACCCCCACCGGCCGCGGCCCACCCGCCTCGTCGATCGCGACGAACGCGAGGTGCGACGAGAGCGTGACGTGCCGCTGTCCCGTCGCCGGCGTCTCCGAGTAGACGCGCACGCCCACCTCGAGGGACTTCCGGCCGACCCACTCGACCCACGCCCGGAGGATGGCGATCTCGCCCACGCGGACCGGGTGCAGGAAGTCGAGATCGTCCATCGCGCCGAGCACGACCGGCCCGCGCGCCACGCGCGACGCTGCCAGCGTGCCGGCCGTGGCGATCCACTCCATCATGCGGCCGCCGTAGATCTGGCCCGGAGCGCCCGCGTACTGAGGGAAGACGAACTCGACCATCTCGGCGACCGTCTCGCCGACCGTGGGCATTAGGCGCAAACCCCTCTGCGTGCGAAGGACGCCCTATTCTACCCGCGCCTGCGCGCCGAAGTAAAGCCGCCCGCCTTCCATCCGCCCCTCAGCGCGCGCCCCGGAGCCGCGGGTCGAGCACGTCGCGCAGCCCGTCGCCGAGGAGGTTCACCCCGAGGACCGCGAGCATGAGTGCGAGGCCGGGGAAGACGGCGACCCAGGGCGCCGTCGTGAGGAACGCCTGGCCCTCGGCGAGCATCGCGCCCCACGAGATCGTCGGGGGCTGGGCCCCGAGCCCGAGAAACGACAGGCCCGCCTCCGCGACGATGTTCCCCGCGATCCCGACGGTGGCCGCCACGAGGAGGGGGCCAAGCAGGTTGGGCACGAGGTGGCGCCCCACCAGGCCGAGGTCGCCGACCCCCAGGGCGCGCGCCGCCGTCACGAACTCGCGCTCCTTGAGCGCCAGCACTTCGCCACGCACGACGCGCGCGATCGTCGTCCAGCCGAGGAGCACGAGGACGAGGACGACCTTGTCGAGCCCGGGCGCCTGGAAGACCGCGATGATCCCGATCGCCAGAACCAGGGAAGGAAACGCCATGACGACGTCCGTGAGCCGCATGAGCGCGCCGTCCACGCGGCCGCCGCAGTAGCCGGCGGCGAGGCCGACGAGGAGCCCGACCAGCGCGGCACCGACCTCGGCGCCGATCCCGACGAGGAGCGAGACGCGGCCGCCGTAGAGGATCCGCGAGAGGAGGTCGCGGCCGAGGAAGTCCGTGCCGAGCGCGAACGGGGCCCCCGGGGCCCGGAGGCTCGCCGCCTCGAGCCGGGCCGGGACCGAGTACGGGTCGAACGGCGCCAGGGTCGGCGCCAGGAGCGCCCCGAGGGCGAACGCCGCGACGAGGACCGTCCCGACGGCGAGGCTCCGCGACCTAGTCAGGTAATGAAGAAAGTCCCGCCAGGCCATAGCCAGTCCTCGCGCTCTGGACGAAGCGCTCCGAGCGCGGGCTCTGCCCGCGCAATCGAACGGGGGAGGTTCGGAAGGGGGGCGAAGCCCCCCTCCGAGCTTTAGGCGCGGAGGCGAGGATCCGCGAGGCCATACGCGAGGTCGACCAGGAGGTTCGCGACGACGTAGACGACGGCGAACAGCAGCACGGCGCCCATGACGACCGGGAGGTCCCGCTGGCCCACCGCGGTCACGAGCATCCGGCCCAGGCCCGGCCACGCGAAGACGGTCTCCGTCAGCGGCGCGCCCACCAGGAGGTCCGCGAGGCCGATCCCGGCCACCGTGATCACGGGCAGGATCGCGTTCCGGAGGGCGTGCTTGAGGAGGACCACGCGCTCGGAGAGCCCCTTGGCGCGGGCGGCGCGGACGTACTCCTGACGGATCACCTCGAGCAGGCTCGCGCGGGTCATGCGCGCGATGACCCCCGTGTGGAGCGCGCCCAGGCAGCAGGCCGGGAGGACGAGGTGCCGCCAGCTCCCCTCGCCGTACCCGGAGACGGGGAACCAGCCGAGCCACACGGCGAAGACGAGGATCAGCATGAGGCCGAGCCAGAATACCGGGGTGGAGATACCGAGGAGGGCGCCCGTCATGAGGAGCACGTCCGTCGTGCCGCCGCGCCGGACGGCCGCGAGAGTCCCGGTTGCGAGCCCCAGGACGACAGCGAGGGCCGTCGCGGCCAGGGCGAGCCGGAGCGTCGCCGGAAGGCGTTCCGCGACGATCTCCGTCACCCGGCGCTGCTGGTGGTACGAGTGCCCCAGGTCGCCGCGGAGGAGCCGGCCCATCCACATCGCGTACTGCACCCAGACCGGCTCGTCGAGGCCGTACTCCCGCCGGATCTGGGCGATGACCGCCGCCTCCCCCCGCTGCCCCATCGCCGCGCGCACGGGGTCGCCGAGCGAGAGCGCGGTGAGGACGAAGACGAGGAGCGAGATCCCGAAGAGGACGGGGACGAGCGCGGCGAGCCGCCTCGCGACGAACGCCAGCATCAGCGCGCCCCCAGCCTAGCACACGGCCGGGGGACGCGGGCGGCTTCCGGCAAAAACAGCGAGGGCCCCGCGGGCCGGGGGGCGACCCGCGGGACCCTCGAGGGCTGGTCGCGATCGCGTGCGCGTCGCGGCGGCCAGCCCCTACCGCCCGGGCTCGCGGCAGCCTACGGCTGCCACTGCCCGACTAATTCGATCGCCCCGGCGAGCACGCCGACGATGTGGCCGGTCGCGGGATCGATGTCCGGGATCAGCCGCCCCGTGGCCGTCCCGTCACCCTCCACCCCGCCGGCAAACGCGAACGTGCCGTCGATCAGGAGACCTGGGAGGAAGCCATCCACGCAGGGGCTACCTGGCGGGGCCACCGCGCACGGGATCGGCGTCGCGCCAATCTGCGAGGAGGCGCGCACCGCCGCCTGGCACACGCCCGCTGTCAGCGTACCGTGGATCTGCCCGGACTGCGTGAGAAGCGGGACGTTCGTCCCGAAGGTGAAGGTGAACGGCTCACCATAGCCAACGGAGCCGAACAGCAACCCGGTGATGTGGCGCTCCTTGACAACAAACCGCCCGCTTTCCCCCGCCGCCGCGACGTCCCCGTCATCGATGGTAAGGATGGGGCCAGTCACCGCGAAGGGCGTTGGCGATCCACCCGCCCACACCGTCCCCGGGGCCAACGCCAGGACCAGCGCCGCCGCCAGCAGGACCTTCCGTGGGTAGCTCATCGCACTCTCCTCTCGGGCCGGGTTGCCGCAGCTCCAAGCGCCGGCCTATCCGAACCAGGACCCAGTAGTGCAACGCCGCTGCCAGGCGGCGTCCTTCGACAACTGCCTGGATCTAAAGGGCATTCCCGGCTGGGACGGGGAGGCGCGCTGGGGCGCTCCTTACCGGTGGATCGAGCAAGCGGTCAGAAACCGACCGGGCGGATGGGATTACCGGTCCAGCCAAACCTTCCGGAGGGGCGCCATGTGGAGCTCGGGGGCAACCGACATCGGCGAGCGCTCGAGGCCGCGGACCCACGGCTTGACGAGGAGCCGGCTCGTGTACCAGTAGACGAACACCCAGGGCGCTTCCTCGACGATCAGCTTCTCCGCCTCCCGATACTTGGCGAGCCGCGCGGGGCCGGCGGGCAGGCGATCGGCCTCGTCGAAGAGCCGGTCCACCTCCGGGTGCGAGAACCGAGAGGTGTTGCCCGGCGGCCCGATGTTCCGGGTGTGGAAGAGGACCGTGAGGAAGTTCTCGGGGTCGGGGTAATCCGCGATCCACCCCATGCGGTGCCACTGCGTGCCGCCGTCGTCCACGAGCTTGATGTACGCGGCCCAGTCGAGGCTCGCGAGCTGGATCGCGAGGCCGAGCTCGCGGAGCTGCGCCTGCACGAGCTCCGCGACGCGCCGGTGGAGCGGGTTCGTGTTGTAGTGGAGCGTGATCGGCGGGAGTCCCCTGCCGTCGGGGTGCCCCGCCTCCGCGAGGAGCTGCCGCGCCCGCGCCCTGTCGTGCGGGTAGCCGACCAGCTCGGGGTCGTGGCCCGGCATGCCCGGCGGCAGGACCCCGCGCGCCGGCACCACGCTCCCCTCGAGGAGGACCCGGGCGATCGCCTCCTTGTCGATGGCGTAGTTGAGCGCCTGCCGGAGCTTCTTGTTGTCCTTGAACGGCGCCTGGGTCATCGTGAACCGGAGCGCGTAGGTGCCGAGGATCGGCCAGACGTGAAGCTCCTTCGAGAGCACGGGGTCGCCCTGCGCCGGACGGAACTGCCCCGTCGGGACGTCCACGTGGTCGAGGTTCCCCGCCCGGTACTCCTGGAACCGCGTGTTGTCGTCCGGGATGACGCGGTAGACGGCCCGGTCCAGGTAGGGCGCCCCCCGGAAGTGGTCGCGGAACGCCTCGAGCACGACCTGGTCGTCGTGACGCCAGGAGACGAGGCGGAAGGCACCGGTGCCGACGGGCCGGGACGCGAACTCGGACCCGAGCCGCTCGGCCTCCTCGCGCGGCACGAGGAACGCCGCGTCGTAGGCCATCAGCATCAGGAACGGCGGGAACGGACGCTCCAGCGTGAGCTCGACCGTCTGGTCGTCGAGCACCCGGATCCCACGGATCTCCTTCGCCTGTCCTTTGATGACCTCCGGCGCGCCGGCGAGCTTCTCGACCACCCACGGCTTCTTCCCGCGGGCCGCCCGCTCGAGCGAGTACTTCACGTCTGCCGCGCGCACCTCGCGGCCGTGGTGGAACCGGACGCCGCGACGCAGGGTGAACGTGTAGACGCGCTGGTCGCGCGAGACGGTCCACCTCTCCGCGATGGCCGGCGCCACCTGCATCTTCTCGTCCAGCTCGACCAGCCCGTCGAAGACCTGCCGGATGATCGCCGACGAGGTCGTGTCCGTGGCCTGGGCCGGGTCGAGCGTCGGCGGGTCGGCGCCGAGCACCGCGCGGTAGGCGCCGCCGCGCCTCTGGGCCTCCACCGGGCCGATGGGCAGCGCGACCAGGGCGAGCGCGACGAGCGACGCGAGCACGCGGAGCACGGGCATCATGGGGACCTCCCCGGACGCGGGCTCCCGGCCGGGGCGCCGGGGCCGGCGTCGGCAGACGCGTCGATCCAGACGCGATCCAGGCGGTGGCGGCCCGCCGGGTCCAGCCGCAGGTCCCGCACGGTGGGACGCGCCACCGCCCACTGGAGCCGGACGTAGAGGGGGATGTACGGGAGCTCCTCGGCGAGATGCGCCTGCAAGCGCTGGTAGAGACGGAGGCGCTCGGGTCGGAAGGCGACCTGGCTGCCGCGCCCGAGGAGGCTGTCGACGAGCGGGCTCCGGTAGAAGGCCACGTTCGTCGCGCTGCCCGGCGTCGCCGCGTCGGAGGCGACGAGCGACCGGAAGGTGAAGTGCGGGTCGTTCACCTCCACGGTCGTTTCGAAGAGCGCGAGCTGTCCGTCGCCCTGGCGGAGCGCCGGGAGGTACGCCTCGGGCGATTCCGTTTGCACCTCCACCTTCACCCCCGCCACGGCGAGCGCCACCCGGATGGCTTCGGCGAGGCGCAGCGCGTCCGGCCCCGCGGGCGCCTCGGGCGCGAGGAGCGTGAGGGGGCCGGGCCCCGGCCGCCCGAAGAGACGCCGGGCACGCGCGGGGTCGTACGGCAGGGGCGCCACGGCGTACGCGCCCCACGCCCCGGGCGGCAGGTACGCCGCGAGCGGGGTGGCCCAGCGCCCGAGCGCCGCGCGAAGGAGCGCCGGGTCGAGCGAGTGGGCCACCGCCTGGCGGGCCGCCTTCTTGTCGAGCGCGCCGGGCGTCGCGCGCAGGGCGAGGAGGCCCATCTGCCAGGTCGGCGCCGAGAGCACCTGAAGCCCGATCCCCGCCCACGCGGGAGGCGCCAGCGGCAGGTACACGTCGAGACCCCCCCGCGGCCCGAGCCCGGCGAGGCCCGCCGCGTCGTCCGCCATCTGGAGGAAGATGAGCCGGCTCGCCCCCGTCGGCTGGCCGTGGGGCCCCACGTCCGCCTCGAGGACGAGCCGCCCCGGCCGACGCTCGACCACGCGGTAGGGACCGGTGCCCAGAAACGGCACCTCGCTGCCGTTCTGCGGCACCACGACGGCGAGCGCGGGATGCGTGAGCAGGGCCAGGAGGGGCGAGAACGGCTGGCCGAGGTGGATCTGGACCGTCCCGCCATCGCCGCGCCGCACCTCCCGCACGAGCGCCGAGGGCCCCTGGAACAGCCGTGACCAGGCCGGCGCCTCGGGCGGCGGCTCTTCGGGAGCGAGGTGGCGGGCGAGGGACGCCGCGACGACGTCGGGGGTCAGGGACGCACCGTTCGAAAACCGGACATCGGGACGGAGACGGAAGCTCCACGTGAGGCCATCCCGCGACACCGACCAGTGGGTGGCGAGGGAGGGCTCGACGTCGCCGCGCTCGCCGAACTCGACGAGCCCCTCATAGAGGTGGCGAAACACCATCGCGTCGTGGGGTCCCCCCGCCGTGGCCGGGTCGACCGACGCCGGGAGATGCCGAACGCCGACCCACAGCTCCCCGGGAGCCGGATCGGCGTGCGCCGCCGTCGCCGCAGCCAGGCCCGCGACGACGACCGTCCGCCACCCCCCGCGCGTCATGCCCTCATTATATGGAAGACCACGCCGAGTGCCCGAGGCCCCGGCCGGGAACCGCCGTGGGGCGCCACGCGTCTTCGGAGGTGGAGCATGGCGCGCGCGCGACACGCGGCGGTCCGTGGCACCGGCGTTGCAGCATCGGAGCGCGAGTGTTTCGCGATGAGAACGCGTGAATACCGCGCTGAACGCGCGGTTTTGGCTGAAAAACCTTGACAAGTTTTTTTGCGACTGCCTATACTTACGCACGCCCAACGCGGGCGGTGTGCACGTTGATGGTCGGGGTCGGGAAGGCGGAGCGCAGCACGCCTCACGAAGGGGACGGGAGGCCATGAAGGAGTTCGAGAAGAAGGGGACTCCGCCCCGTGAATCGGAGGGGGTGAAGGGCCTGTCCAAGTTCCTGCCCATGACCGAGTCCGCGTACCGACGCCGGCTGACCGAGTACGAGATCCAGATCCAGGACCTCCAGGCCTACATCCGCTCCCTCGAGGCCGAGACGATCCATCTCCGCAAGAAGCTCGAGGAGTCGCCGAAGGAGTTCATGCTCCTCGAAAACAAGCTGCGGGAGGCCAACCGTCAGCTCGTCCAGGCGTTCAACCAGAACGAGAAGCTCGTCAACGCGCTCTACGAGGCGCGGGAGCAGATCACGGCCCTCAAGGAGGAGGTGGACAAGCTCTGCGCCCCGCCCTCGACCTACGGTGTCTTCCTCTCGCTGAACGACGACGGCACCGTGAACATCCTCTCGGCGGGACGGAAGGTGAAGGTGAACCTCCACCCGTCCATCAAGCGGGAGGGCATCAAGCCCGGCCAGGAGCTCGTGCTGAACGAGGGGCTCAACGTCATCGACACGGCCGCGTACGAGATCCAGGGCGAGGTCGTCGTCCTGAAGGAGGTCCTCGACGAGGGGCGCGCGGTCGTGACGTTGCGCGCGGACGAGGAGAAGGTCGCGATCATCGCCGAGCCGGTCCGGAGCCTGAAGCTCAAGGTCGGCGATCACATCCTCATGGACGCGAAGTCCGGTTATCTCCTCGAGCGGCTCCCGAAGAGCGAGGTCGAAGACCTCGTCCTCGAGGAGGTGCCGGACATCAGCTACGACGACATCGGCGGGCTCATCGGGCAGATCGAGGCGATCCGCGACGCCGTGGAGCTCCCGTACCTCTACGCGGACTACTACCGCGAGCACCGCCTCACCCCCCCGAAGGGTGTGCTCCTCTACGGTCCCCCCGGCTGCGGCAAGACGATGATCGCCAAGGCCGTGGCGAACAACCTCGCCCAGAAGGTCTCGGAGAAACGCGGGGAGAAGATCAAGGGCTACTTCATGAACATCAAGGGCCCCGAGCTTCTCAACAAGTACGTCGGCGAGACCGAGCGGAAGATCCGCGAGATCTTCCAGAAGGCGAAGGAGAAGGCCGCCGAGGACGTGCCCGTGGTGGTCTTCTTCGACGAGATGGACGCCCTCTTCCGGACGCGCGGCTCCGGGATCTCCTCCGACGTCGAGACGACGATCGTCCCGCAGCTCCTCGCGGAGATCGACGGCGTCGAGGGGCTCAAGAACGTGATCGTCATCGGCGCGTCGAACCGGCAGGACCTCATCGATCCGGCGATCCTCCGCCCCGGGCGGCTCGACGTCAAGATCAAGATCGACCGGCCGGACAAGGCCGCCGCCGCCGACATCTTCGCCAAGTACCTGACGGCCGACCTCCCGATCCACGAGCAGGAGCTGCGGCCGCACGGCGGCGACATGGACGCGGCGATCCGGCGCTTCATCGACACGACGGTCGAGGAGATGTACGCGCTCTCGGAAGAGAACCGCTTCCTCGAGGTGAGCTACGCCAACGGTGACAAGGAGCTCCTCTACTTCAAGGACTTCGCGTCCGGCGCCATGATCGAGTCCGTGGTGCGCCGCGCCAAGAAGCTGGCGCTCAAGCGCTACATCTCGACGAGCGAGAAGGGCATCACCCTGGACGATCTGCTCACGGCCGTGCGGGAGGAGTTCAAGGAGAACGAAGATCTCCCCAACACCACCAACCCGGACGACTGGGCCAAGATCGCCGGGAAGAAGGGCGAGCGGATCGTGTACGTGAAGCCGCTCTTGGGCGAAGGCAAGGACAAGAGCCGGCCGGTGGAGCGGATCACGACCGGGCAATACCTGTAGAAGGATGCCGAAAAAGGCCACAGCGGCCGGCCCGACCTCCCAGCGCTCACCGAAGCGCTCCGAGCGCGGGCTTTGCCCGCGCAACCTCTCCTGGGGGGAGGTTCGGAAGGGGGGCGAAGCTCCCCTTCGAGGGATCTAAGCCACGGGGTGAGGGTGGCCGCTCCCACCGCCCTCACGCTTCTTTTATCGTCAGCGATCGGTTTTCGTCCGCGCCCGGTCTCCGTGTGGCGAGGGGAACCCGAGCGGCGGGCGCGGACAGGGGTCGCGAGGGCGGCATGACCATCCCGAAAGTGATGGGGATCGAGACGGAGTACGGGATCACGGTCCGGAACCAGCCGGACTTCAACCCGATCCTCTCGTCGCTGCTCCTGATCAACTCCTACGAGACCTACCGCACGGCCCGGATCCGCTGGGACTACGAGGCCGAGAGCCCGCTCCGCGACGCGCGCGGGTTCGAGTACGCCGAGGAGAAGGAGCTCCCCTCCAAGGAGGAGTCGCGGCTCATCAACCTCATCCTCTCCAACGGGGCGCGGTACTACGTGGACCACGCCCACCCGGAGTACTCGACGCCCGAGTGCACGAATCCCCGCGACCTCGTCATCTGGGACAAGGCGGGGGAGCGGATCCTGAACATCTCGCGGATGCGCGCCGAGGCCGCCTCGCCGCCGGAGCAGCGCATCCTGATCTACAAGAACAACACCGACATGAAGGGCAACAGCTACGGCACCCACGAGAACTACCTCATGGACCGCCGCTGCCCCTTCGCGCGGATCGTCCAGCACCTGATGCCGTTCCTGGTCACGCGGCAGGTCTACACGGGCGCGGGCAAGGTGGGCTCCGAGAACAACCTCGAGTACACGGAGTACCAGATCTCGCAGCGCGCGGATTTCCTGGAGACCGAGGTCGGCCTGGAGACGATGCACTCGCGGCCGATCATCAACACCCGCGACGAGCCCCACGCCGATCCCGAGAAGTACCGGCGGCTCCACGTCATCGTGGGTGACGCGAACATGTCGGAGGTCGCGACCTACCTGAAGGTCGGGACGGCGGCCATCGTGCTCGCGATGCTCGAGGACGACTTCATCGACCGGGATTTCTCGCTGGAGAACCCGGTCCAGGCGTTCCGCGGGATCTCGCGCGACCTCGCCTGCCGCGCGCCGATGCGGCTCAAGGACGGCCGGACGACCACCGCGGTGGCGCTCCAGCGCGAGTACCTGGAGCTCGCCCTGCGCTACTACCGGGACCGGGAGCTCGACACCATCACCAAGGACATCCTGGTCCGTTGGGAGTACGTCCTCGATCGCCTCGAGCAGGATCCGATGACGCTCTCCCGGGAAGTGGACTGGGTCATCAAGCGGGACCTCATCGAGAACTACATGGTCAAGCACGAGCTCGGGTGGACCGACTCGCGCGTCGCCATGATCGACCTCCAGTACCACGACATCCGGCCCGGCAAGGGGCTCTACTACAAGCTCGAGGAATCCGAAGCCGTGGAGCGGATCGTGAGCGAAGACGAGATCACCAAGGCGATCCACGACCCGCCGAAGGACACCCGCGCGTACTTCCGGGGGATGTGCCTCCAGCGCTACTCGGAGGACATCGTCTCCGCCTCCTGGGACTCGATCATCTTCGACCTGAAGGAAGGCCCGCTGAAGAAGATCTTCATGCTCGAGCCGCTGCGGGGCACCGAGGCGTACGTGCGGCAGCTGCTCGAGGAGTCCCCCTCCGCCCGCGACCTGCTCCGCAACATCTCCCGCCCGAGTCTCGTCTAGCATTGCCCGCCACCCCGGGTCCTGTCGCCGGGTTCGCCCCGCGCGCCCGGGCTCGTCACCCGCTCACCTCCTTCCGCGATTCACCGAATCGCGGAAGGAAGCTGAGGGGGTCCCACTTCGCCCGGGACCCCGCGGGGCTCGCCCGGCGCCACCCGGGGTGGCCGGTCCCCTCCGTCCGATCGGGTCGGAGCCGAGCCGGAGTATAATGCGAGCCGGGGATAGCCCATGCACGACCGGTGGCAGGCGCTCTTCGCCAACTACCTGAGCCCGAGCTTCGTCGATCTCATACGGAGCCACTCGCCGGAGCCGTTTCCGGCCCCCGCGCCGCGCGCGGGGGCGGCAGCGGCGGCGGGCGAGGGCGCGGGGCTCGTGCTCCCCAAGGGGACCACGATCCTGGCGCTCCGCTACGCCGAGGGGGTCGTCATGGCGGGAGACCGTCAGGCGACCGAGGGGTACCAGGTGGCCCACCGCCGCATCGAAAAGGTCTACAAGGCGGACGACTACTCGGCCATCGCCATCGCGGGGGTGGCCGGGCCGTCCATCGAGATGGCGCGCCTGTTCCAGACCGAGCTCGAGCACTACGAAAAGGTCGAGGGCGAGGGACTGTCCCTCGAGGGCAAGGCGAACAAGCTCGCCCAGATGATCCGGATGAACCTGCCGGCGGCGATGCAGGGGCTCATCGTCATTCCGATCTTCGCCGGCTTCGACCTGCGGCGGGGCGAGGGACGGATCTTCAAGTACGACATGACGGGCGGGCGCTACGAGGAGATGGACCACTACGCGACGGGCTCCGGCGGCAAGGACGCCCGCACGACGCTGAAAAAGCTCTACCGCACGGGCTGCTCGCGGGACGAGGGGATCCGGCTGGCCGCCGAGGCGCTCGTGGACGCGGCCGAGGAGGACGTCGCGACCGCGGGGCCGGACCCGATCTACGGGATCTTCCCCTCGGTCAAGATCATCACGCGGCGCGGCTTCGAGGACGTCCCCGAGGCGGAGGCCCGCCAGCACTTCGAAGCCGTGCTCGCCGCGCGACGCGCCGGCGCGCAGGGCGGCGCCAGGTAATGCCGATGCCCCTCCCCTACTACGTATCCCCGGAGCAGATGATGAAGGACAAGGCCGAGTACGCCCGCAAGGGCATCGCCCGCGGCCGGTCCCTCGTCGCGCTCGAGTACGCGGACGGGATCCTCCTGGTGGCGGAGAACCCCTCGACGCTCCTCCACAAGATCTCGGAGATCTACGACCGCATCGCGTTCGCGGGGGTCGGCAAGTACAACGAGTTCGAGAACCTGCGGATCGCGGGGGTGCGCCACGCGGACCTCAAGGGCTACTCCTACCACCGCGAGGACGTGACGGCGAAGGCGCTCGCCAACGCCTACTCCCAGGCCCTCGGGAACATCTTCACGGACGCCATCAAGCCGTTCGAGGTGGAGGTGCTGGTCGTGGAGGTGGGGGAGCCGCCGAACGGCAAGAACGAGATGTACCATATCCTGTATGATGGGACCATCGAGGACGAGCTCCAGTACGCGGCCATGGGCGGTCAGGCCGAGGAGATCCGGCGCTTCCTGAAGGACCACTACCGCGACGCCCTGCCGCTGGTCGACGCGGTCCGGCTGGGGGTTCGGGCCCTCACGGTGACGCAGAACAAGACGCTGACCGAGAGCGACCTCGAGGTCGCGGTCCTCGACCGCAGCCGGGAGCGCCGGAAATTCCGGCGCATCCCGCCCGCCGAGCTGCAGGCGCTGCTCGGGCGCGAGGGACCATGAAGCGACGCATCTTCGGGCTCGAGAACGAGTACGGGCTCACCTGCACCCTGAACGGGCAGCGACGGCTCAGCCCCGACAACGTCGCGCGCTACCTCTTCGAGAAGGTGATCCCGGGCGCCCGAAACGCCAACGTCTTCCTCGAGAACGGCGCGCGGCTCTACCTCGACACGGGCTTCCACCCCGAGTACGCGACCCCCGAGTGCGACGACATCATGGACCTCTGCATCCATGACAAGGCGGGGGAGCGGATCGTCGAGGACCTCCTCCACCAGGCGGAGAAGCGCCTCCGGGAGGACGGGATCTCGGGTAACATCCTCCTCTTCAAGAACAACACCGACTCGGCCGGGAACTCCTACGGCTGCCACGAGAACTACCTCGTCTCCCGGGACGTCTCCTTCCAGCGGCTGGCCGAGGCCCTGATCCCCTTCTTCGTCACCCGGCAGATGTTCGCCGGCGCGGGCAAGGTCCTCCAGACCCCCCGGGGCTTCCACTACTGCCTCTCCCAGCGCGCCCAGCACATCTGCCAGGAGATCTCCGGCGCGACGACCTCGTCGCGCTCGATCATCAACACCCGGGACGAGCCTCACGCCGACGCCGAGCGGTACCGCCGCCTCCACGTCATCGTCGGCGACTCGAACATGTCGGAGGTGGCGACCTACCTGAAGGTGGGGACCACAGCCGTCGTGCTCGACATGATCGAGGACGGGTACTTCGACCGGGACTACAGCCTCCAGTCGCCGGTGCAGGCGATCCGGGACATCTCGCACGACCCCGCCCTCCGCGACATCGTCAAGCTGAAGGACGGCCGGTCGATGACCGCGCTCGAGATCCAGCGGGAGTACCTCGAGTCGGCACAGACCTACTACCAGCACCAGGAGCCCGACCCGGTGACCCGCGACGTGATCGAGCGCTGGGCGGACCTCCTCGAGCGGCTCGAGACGGACCCGATGGCGTGCAGCCGCGAGGTGGACTGGGTCATCAAGAAGGAGCTGATCGAGACCTACATGGCGAAGCACCGGCTGTCGTGGCGCGACCCGCGGGTCTCGCTGATCGACCTCCAGTACCACGACATCCGGCCCGACCGCGGCCTGTACTACCTCCTCGCGAAGAACGAGATGATCGAGCGGGTCGCCACGGACGACGCGATCGAGCAGGCCAAGCACATCCCGCCGCAGACGACGCGGGCGCGGCTGCGGGGCGAGTTCATCCGCCGGGCCAACCTGAAGGGGAAGGACTACCGCGTGGACTGGGTCTACCTGAAGCTCAACGACCCGGAGCGCGAGACGATCCTCTGCAAGGACCCCTTCCAGGCCCACGACGAGCGCGTCGAGCGCCTGATCCGGTCGTTTTAACCTCGGCGGGGGGCTCTGCCCCCCTTCCGAACCTCCCCCCGGGTTGCGCCGGCAAAGCCGGCGCCCGGAGCGGACCTCTCCGGGAGCGCGGCGGTCTGCCTGCGCGCGATCCTCCGAAAACCCGCGAGCGCGATTGCCGGGATGGGCTTCCTCTCCCCGCGGGGAGAGGGTCGGGGGGGGGGGCGAGGCCTCACCTTCGGGGCTCCGCCCCCTTTCCAAAACTCGATCCTGTCACTCGGCGGTGGACCTCGGCCCCGGGATCCCCCGGATTTCCGCCGGGGGTTTCCCCTTGACATGGTGCGAGCCGGGCGGCTAGCGTGGGTGCACCCCCGGTCCCCCGGGAACCCAGGCGTGCCGACGGCGCGATCGAACTTCACAGACCAGACGGCACCACGCGGCGCCAGCGCCGGTCAGTGGCAGTCGGCATCACGAGACCTCTGAGGCCCGGAGCGCTACATGCGGCGACCGGCGTCGCTCGGCGAGATCCTGAACGGCAGGCTCCCCACGACCCTCCTGGTCCCGCTGCTCCTCGTGCCTGTCGTCGCCATCGGCGCGTGGGTCCTCGCCACCCAGGGGGCCCACCTCAGGGACTTCGTCGTCGAGTACCTGCCGATCATCATGTTCCTCAGCCTCGGGGCCCTGCTCTTCTCGGGCTACCCCGTGGCCTTCATCCTGGGCGGTCTCGCGTTCCTGTTCGGGCTGATCGGCTACGCCCTCGGGGTCTTCTCGCCCATCGAGTTCTTCAACTTCATCCCGCGGATCTGGGGTCAGGCGGCGGAGAACCTGGTACTCGTCTCCGTGCCGACGTTCATCTTCATGGGCGTCATGATGGAGCGGAGCGGCATCGCCCGCGACATGCTCTACTGCTGCCAGGTGCTGCTGCGGCGGGTGCCGGGCGCGCTCTGCCTCTCGGTGACGGTCATGGGCACCATCCTGGCGGCCATGACCGGCATCATCGGCGCCTCCGTCACCATGATGACGGCGATGGCCCTGCCCACCATGCTCCGGCAGCGGTACAACCACGGCCTCGCCTGCGGCTCCATCGCAGCCGCCGGCACCCTCGGCATCCTGATCCCGCCGAGCATCATGCTGATCATCATGGCGGACCTGATGGCGGTCTCGGTGGGATCGCTCTTCATGGGGGCCCTCGGGCCCGGCCTGACGCTCTCCGCGCTCTACCTCCTCTTCATCGGGACGATCTCGGCGGTCCGGCCCGAGCTGGCGCCGCCGCTCCCGCCCGACCTCCTGAACGTCCCCCGCAAGGAGAAGGTGCCGCTGGTCCTCAAGGGCTTCCTGCCGGCGGCCTTCCTGATCCTCCTCATCAAGAGCTCCATCCTGTTCGGGTTCGCCACCCCCAGCGAGGCCGGGGCCGTGGGCGCCTTCGGGGCGGTCCTCCTGGCGCTCGCCAGGGGCCGGCTCGGCTGGGAGAACCTCAAGGGGGTGACGCAGTCCTCCGCCCTCACCATCGGCATGATCTTCTTCATCGTCATGTCCGCCACGTGCTTCGCCTACGTCTTCCGCTCGCTGGGCGGGGACGACGTGGTGAGGAACTGGATCCTGGCGGCGGGCCTCGGCTCCTGGGGGCTCCTGATCCTCATCATGGGGATCGTCTTCGGCCTGGGGTTCTTCCTCGACTGGCTCGAGATCACCCTGATCGTGCTGCCCGTCTTCGGGCCGATGGTAGCCGGCCTCGATTTCGGCGCCCACGTCCCCAGGGCGTCCGTGGTCCACTGGTTCACGATCCTCCTGGCCGTGAACCTCCAGACCTCGTTCCTCACGCCGCCCTTCGGGTTCGCGCTCTTTTACATGAAGGGGCTCGCGCCGGAGGAGGTCAGGATCCAGAGCATCTACCGCGGGATCGTGCCCTTCGTCATCATCCAGCTCGTGGGGCTCGTCCTGGTCCTCGCCTTCCCGGCGCTCGCGCTCTGGCTTCCCGGCGTGATCTACCGGTGAGGCGCGGGACGCCGGATCCGAGCGGACGATGGGGCGGGGACGTCGTGAGCCCGCGCGAACCCCGTAGCGAGGGCCAGCCATGCCGGTGGACACGCTGATCCGTCTCAGCATGCGCCTCAAGCGGGTCGTGGAGGTCTCGGGGCGGGCCGGAGCCATCTTCATCCTGCCGCTGGTCTTCGTGACCATCTGGGACGTGCTGATCAGGAAGATCGGCGGGGTGCAGTACTGGCTGGTCCAGCGATTCGGCGCGGCCTTCGAGTCGACGGTGCTCCAGGAGCTCGAGTGGCACTTCCACACCGCGCTCTTCGTCTCGGTGCTCGGTTACGCCTTCGTCAACAACCGCCACGTCCGGGTCGACCTGGTCCGCGAGAAGCTCTCGTTCAGGAAGCAGGCCTGGATCGAGTTCCTGGGCTGCACCTTCTTCATGATCCCCTACTGCCTGCTGGTGATCTACTTCGCCTGGGACTTCGCGTACCGGGCGTTCTGGATCGGTGAGGCCTCGGCCGCGGCGGTGGGACTCGGGCACCGCTGGATCATCAAGACCGTCCTGGTCATCGGCATGGGGGTCGCGCTCCTGTCGGGTGTCGCGGTCTGGCTCCAGACGGTCCTCGTGCTCTTCGGCCCCAAGGACCTGCGCTTCGACCTGATGACCCTCGAGTGGCCCGAGGAGCAGGCCCGGAAACGGCGGGTGCGGGCGGAAAGCGGGATCTAGTGGCTCCAAACCCTACGCGCGGAGGTGTGCCATGAGGTCGGCAGGCAAGCGTCTGTCACTCTTCGCTCTGGCGAGCTCCCTGGCCCTCGGCCTCGTCCTGCCCGGGGAGGCCCTCGCCCAGAAGCGGGTCCGCTGGAAGATGGCGAGCACGTTCACCAGCACGGCGGACGTGGTCGGTGAGAGCGGCCCGATCTTCACGGAGAACCTGCGGAAGATGTCAGGGGGGAACCTGGACATCCGGTTCCACGAGCCGGGGGCGCTGGTCCCCGGGCTCGAGGTGTTCAACGCGGTCACCCGGGGCGCGATCGAGTCGGGCTGGACGAGCCCCGGCTTCGCCGTGGGCCAGATCCCGTCCGCGCCCTGGTTCACCACGGTGCCCTTCGGGCCCCCGGCCGGCGAGTTCCTCGCGTGGCTCAAGTACGGGGGCGGCCACCAGCTCAAGGACGAGATCTACGCCCGCCACGGGGTCAAGGGTGTCAGCTGCATCATGATCGCCCCCGAGGGCTCCGGCTGGTTCCGCCGGGAGATCAAGACGGTGGACGACCTCAAGGGCCTGAAGATGCGCTTCTTCGGCCTCGGGGGCAAAGTGATGCAGAAGCTCGGGGTCTCGACCCAGCTCCTCCCGCCGGGCGACATCTTCCCGGCCCTCGAGCGGGGTGTCATCGACGCCGCGGAGCTGTCGTTCCCGTCCTGGGACCTCAAGTCGGGCTTCCACCAGGTCGCCAAGCACTACTACTTCCCGGGCTGGCACCAGCAGTCCTCGGTGGGCGAGTTCCTGGTCAACCTGAAGAAATGGGAGGAGCTGCCCGACGAGTACAAGAAGATGATCGAGGTGGCCTGTGACGCCAACATCACGTGGAGCTTCGCCACCAGCGAGGCGCGCCAGTTCGCGGCCATGCGGGAGCTGGTGGACAAGCACGGGGTGAAGATCCACTACTGGTCCGAGGCGATCCTGGCCAAGATGCGCTCCGCGTGGGAAGAGGTCCTCGCCGAGGAGTCCGCCAGAGACCCGGACTTCAAGCGCGTGTACGAGAGCTACGCGGCGTTCCGGAAGCAGTACGCCATCTGGAGGGAGCACGGGTACCTGAAGTAGGGGCGGCGGACGGCGGGACGCGCCGCCGCCCGAAGGGCCCCGGCCTCGGCCGGGGCCCTTCGTGTCCCCGCCGGGGCGCCACCCGCCTGCGCGCGGTCGGGCGACCCCCCTGGGAGAAGACGATGCAGGCCAAAGACGTCATGACGACGGACGTGGTGACGGTCGCCCCCGACACCCCCATCGAGGAGATCGCGAGGCTCCTCCTCGCACGCCGGATCAGCGGGGTCCCGGTCGTCGACGCGGGGGGCCGGCTCGTCGGGATCGTCACCGAGGGCGACCTGATGCGGCGACCCGAGATCGAGGCCGAGCGGCACCGCTCGTGGTGGCTCCGGCTGTTCGGGGACCCCCGGGCCGACGCGGCGGCGTATGTCAGGTCGCACGGGGCTCGGGCCGAGGACGTGATGACGCGCGAGGTCGTGACCGTCACCGAGGACACGACGCTGGGCGAGATCGCCCAGCTCCTGGAAGAGCGCCGGATCAAGCGCGTCCCTGTGGTCCTGGGGGGACGCGTCGTCGGCATCGTCAGCCGCGCGAACCTGCTGCATGCGCTCGTCGCTCGCCGCGAGGCGTTGGCGGAGCCCCCGCCCGCGGATGACCGCGTGATCCGGGAGGCCGTCCTTGCGACGGTCAGGGCGCAGGGATGGCGGAGTCACGGCACGCTGAACGTCATCGTGCGCGACGGGGTCGTGGAGCTGTGGGGGGTCGTGGAGTCCGACCAGGAACGGGCCGCCCTGCGCGTCGCCGTCGAGGGCGTCCGGGGCGTGCGCGAGGTGCGCGATCACCTCGGCTCGGTCCAGCCGTGGGTGCGCGGGCTGTGACCGGTCCGGGAGAAGCCGCGTCCCAAGCCGACGCCGGCGGTGCGGCTCTCGACTGACCGGCTGCCCACCCGGGTCGCGGGCACCGCGGTCGGGGCGGGCTTTTGCCTCTTCGGCCTCTGGAGCCTCCTCGGCGCCGGCGATGCCGTCAGCCAGTTCGCGAGGGACCGGGCGTTCTGGTTCGGCGTGACGCTGCTCGTGGCGGGCGCCGCGGCGTTCCTCGCGTCCTGGACCGTCCGCGACGTGGACCGGATCTGGTGCCGGCCTCCGCGTCGCTGGTGGAACCGGTAGGCTCGCGGAGGCGCGCGCCCCCCCCCGGGGGTGCCGATCCAAGTATTTCCGGCGACCCCCCGCGGGTCCTGGCGCCGGTTCGCCCCGGCCGCGCCTCGGCGCCGTCACCCGTCCGCACCCTGCCGCGAGGCGCGGCCTCGCGGCAGGACCGCGAAGGGCTCCCCCTCTGCCTCGGCGCGCCGGGGTCCTCACCGGCGCCACCCGCGGGGGACTCGTCGCCGAATTTCGTTGGATGAGCACTACGCGTCGCCGAGGCGGTGGAAGACGAGGCCGTCGAGGAGCTTCGGGTAGAAGTGGGTGGACTTCTGGGGGAGCAGCTCGCCCCCGCGCACGACGGCCTGGAGCTCCGCGGGCGTGGTCGGCGCGATGAGGAACGCCGCCTGGTAGCGGCCCGCACGCGCGAGCGCCACCGCTTCGGTCCGGTCCGCCGTGTAGTCCACGTGGGCCTTCGCCTCGAGCTTCTCCGCCGTGATGCCGAGGAGCGGCTCGAGGAGCCCCGCGTGGAGGATCGAGACGGCGAGCGCGCGCCACGCGCGGGAAGTGTCGGGAGGCCACGGGAGGGCGCCGACGGCGTCGTCGCGGAGCGCGAGCGCCCGCGCCTCCCGACCGGCCACGACCCCGAGCCGGCGGTTTGAGGGCGCGAAGCCCATCGGGTCGGCGAGGGGCGCCACGTCGAAGCAGCGTCGCGCGCCCTCGAGGAACCGGTCGAAGGCGAACCCGGCGACGTCCCGCACCAGGCGGTGGTTCGGGAAGATCGTCAACCCGGGCGCCTCCAGGGCGAAGAAGGCCATGAGCTTGTCGGCCGCCTCGGAGCGGCGCCGGGCGTACTCGACGGCCGTCTCGTAGCGGTGGTGCCCGTCGGCGATGATGACCGGCCGCGGCGCCATGAGGCCCTGCACCCGCGCGATCGCGGCCTCGTCGGTGATCCGCCAGAGCCGGTGCCACTCGCCCTTGAGGTCACGCGCCTCCGCGACCGGCTCGCCGGCGGGCCGCGTCGCCTCGATCAGCACCCCGTCGGGGTCACTGACGAGCATGAAGAGGAGGCCCGTGTCCGCCCCCGTCGCCTCGAGCAGCCGCAGCCGGTCCTCCTTGGGCCCGCGGTGGGTCCGCTCGTGGGGGAGCACGATGCCCTGGCCGTACGCGGTCACTTCGCCGAGGGCGACGAAGCCGCGCCGCGTGACGGCCGCATCGCCGACGCGGTAGGTCTGGTGGTACGGGTAGATCACCGGTCGCGTCTCGCGCGCCCAGACGCCGCCGGCGATCCAGTCGTCCAGCACCTCGCGGGCGCGCCGGTACTTGTCGTCGCCGGCCGAGTCCTTCGGGACCGAGGCGCGGACGATGTTCCAGGGGCTCAGGGCGAGGAGCCGCTCCTGCGTCTCGGGGCTGATCTGGTCGTAGGGCGGCGCGACCACCTTCGAGAGGTCACGCTCCCGGTCGATCCCGAACCGGTAGCCGCGGAACGGTCGGATGCGCATCGTCGGCCCGATGCTACCATGAGCCGCCATGACCGAGCGGCCGGCGGACGATCGTGCGTCGCGGTACCGGTTCGTCGCGCTCGCCCTCATCATGGCGGTCCAGACCGCGGCGAACCTCGGGGCGCTCGGCCTCCCGTCCCTCGCGCCCCTCATCCGCGCCGACCTCGCCCTCAGCCGCCAGCAGGCGGGCTCGTTCATCTCCGCTTTCTACGTGGGCGGCGTCCTCACCTCCCTCCCCGCCGGCTGGCTCGCCGACCGGGTCGGGGTCCGCTGGACGCTCCTCGCGGGGCAGGGGCTCACGGCCGGGTGCTTCGCGCTGATGGCGCTCGCCCCGGACTACGGGCTCCTGATGGCCGCGGTCACGCTGGCCGGCGTCGGCTTCGGCGCGGTCAACCCGACCTCGACGAAGGGAGTCCTCGTCTGGTTCCCCGCGCGGAGCCGCGCGACGGTCGTGGGGATCAAGCAGGCCGGCTTCCCGCTCGGCGGCGCGCTCGGGGCCCTCCTCCTCCCCTCGCTGGCGGCGATCCTGGGCTGGCGGGGGGCCGTCGGCGTGGCCGGGGCCCTCATCGCCCTGACGGCAGCGATCGCCGGTCTCGGCTACCGGGAACCGGCCGGCGGCGCGAGCCCCCTCGCGCCGCCGACACCGCGCGTGCGCGCCGTCCTGACGAGCCCATCGATCTGGCTCGTCTCGCTCGCGACGTTCCTCTTCGCCGCGGTCCAGGTGTCGTGGATCAGCTTTCTGCCGCTCTACCTCTCCGAGGTCGTCGGCCTCTCGGTGGTCGCCGCGGGGATGGTGCTGGGCCAGGCCCAGGTCGCTGGGGCAGCGGGCCGCGTCCTGTTCGGCGTCGTCTCCGACCGCCTCCTGGGCGGACGCCGGCTCGTCCTCCTGGTCCTCGCGGGGGCCGCGACGGGGATCCTGTGCGCGCTCACCGCGCGGGTGGGGGCCGCCACGCCGGCGGCCGTCCTCTCGCTCCTCGCGCTGGCCTTCGGGCTCACGGGCATCGGCTGGAACGGCGTCCATCACACCCTGGTGGCCGAGCTGGCCGGGCGCGAGTCGGCGGCGACGGCGGTGGGACTCTGTCTGGCCGTCGCGTCGGTCGGGGTCATCGCGGGCCCCCCGTTGTTCGGGTTCGCCGCCGACCGGCTGCGCGTCTACGACTGGGGGTGGTACGGGCTCGCGGCGGCCATGGTCGGGGCGCTGGCGCTGCTCGCCCCCGTGCGCGAGCCACGGCGGGCGCTCTGGGGGTAGCGAGCGGATGATGCCGGTGCCCCTCACCCGACCCTCTCCCCCAGCAGGCGAGAGGGGTAAGGTATAATCCGTCCCGTGACTTCGCCCGAGCTCGCCGCGGAGCGGCTCCTCGTCCGCGTCATCGATACCGCCCCCGATCTGGACGAAGCCCTGCGCGCGGCGGTCTACGGCCTGGCCGCGACCGGCGATCGCTACCACTGGGTCGGCATCTACCTGCTGGAGGGGGACACCCTGGTCCTCCACAGCCAGGACGGCGAGCCGACGCCCCACACGCGGATCCCGATCTCCCGGGGGCTCTGCGGCGCCGCAGCCCGGGAGCGGCAGACGATCGTCGTGGACGACGTCCGCCAGGACTCCCGCTACCTCGCCTGCTCGCCCGAGACGCGCTCCGAGATCGTCGTGCCGATCATGGACCGGGAGGGGCGGGTGCTCGGCGAGATCGACATCGACTCCGACCAGCCGGCCGCCTTCGGCCCGGACGACTGCCGACTCGTCGAAACGATCGCGGCCGCGCTTGCGGCCCGCTTCGCGGCGGCCCGCGAGTGACCCGAGTGGCTCGCCCGGTCCCGGTAGCCAGAGGCCGAGTCTTCTACGGCTGGGTCGTGCTGGCCGCGGCGATCGCCGTCATCATGGTCGGCGTCGGCATCACGTTCGCCCTGGCGGTCTTCCTCAAGCCTCTCGAAGAGGAGTTCGGCTGGAGCCGCTCCCTCATCTCGGGGATCGCGCTCCTCAACTGGGTCATCTTCGGGGTTGGGGCCTTCGCCTGGGGCGCGCTGTCGGACCGCGTCGGCACCCGCCGGGTCGTCGCCGCGGGCGCCGGGCTCCTCGGCGCGGCGATGCTCCTCTCGAGCCGGGTCGAAGCGGCGTGGCAGCTCTACGCCGCCTTCGGCATCCTGGGCGCGGCGGGGTCGAGCGCCTTCTACGTCCCGCTCTCGGCGATGGCCACCCGCTGGTTCGCGGCGCGCCGCGGGCTCGCCCTCGGCCTCATCTCGGCCGGCATGGGGCTCGGCATCCTGGTCGTGCCGCCGCTCGCCCGGGCCCTGATCACCGCGGTCGGATGGCGGACCACGTTCGCGCTGTTCGGCCTCCTGACGTGGGCCGTGGCCTTCGCCGTCGTCCGCCTCCTCCACGACCGCCCGGCGGACGTCGGCCTCGAGGCCTACGGCGGGAACGGGTCCCCGGCGGCGGCGCTGTCCCGGCCGGGCGGCATGACGCCCGGCGACGCCCTCCGCCACCCGGCCTTCTGGGTGATCGCGCTCGTTCACTTCGCCTGCTGCGCGGCGCACTCAGGACCGATCTTCCACATGGTGGCGCACGCCATGGACCTCGGCGCGCCCAAGATGGCGGCCGCCGCCATGCTCGGGCTCTCCGGCGGCACCAGCATCGCCGGCCGGATCGGGAGCGGGCTCTGCGCGGACCGGTTCGGCGCCAAGCCGGCCCTGGTGGGAATGCTCGCGCTCCAGGCGGCCACGCTCTCGACCTATCTGGTCGCCGAGGGCACTGTCCCGCTCTTCGGCGTCGCGCTCGTCTTCGGCGTCGCGTACGGCGGCGCGATGCCGCTCTACGCCTTCGTGGCCCGCGAGTACTTCGGCGAGTTTGTCATCGGGACGGCGTTCGGCGGCATCTTCTTCCTCTCGGCGATCGGCATGGGGCTGGGGGCGTACGCCGGCGGCGGGCTCCATGACCTGCTGGGCTCGTACTGGAGCCTGCACCTGGGGAGCACCCTCGTGGGCGCCGCCGCCGTCGCCGTCGCCCTAGCGCTGCGGCCGCCGCAGCCCGCCCCGGCCCTCGCGGGAGGTCGGTAGCGCCGCCGGCTCATCGGGCCTCGTAACTGCCCACCCTGTCGGCTTGTTCCCGGTTGACAGCCTGGGGCGTCGGTGCTATAGAGTCGGCATCCCTGGCGGGGGAATGGTCGGCATCGAACCGTCGGTGAACGGCTTCCTGACCCACGCCTCATCACGCGTCACGCGGACGGTGTTCCGTCCGGGGCGGTTCCACGGAATGTTCGTCCGGGACCTCACAATCACCTAAGGAGGACCTTTATGGGGAGGAGAATGGATCGGCGGTCGTTCATCAAGGTGACCGGGGCGGGGGCTGCGGCCGCGTCTACCGGGCTCGCGGGGATCCTCGAGTCCGGCCGGGCGCCGGCGTACGCCCAAGGCACCAAGCTTCACATCGTCCGCTGGGTGGACTTCGTCCCCGCGTCGGACGAGGTGCTGAAGACGAAGCTCATCCCGGACGCCCAGAAGGCGCTCGGGGCGGAGATCACGCTCGAGACGATCAACGCGAACGACATCCAGCCGCGCGCCACGGCGGCCATTTCGTCCCGGAGCGGGCCGGACATCTTCAACATGCTCCACAACTGGGTGCAACTCTACGCCGAGAGCGTCGTGGACGTGAGTGACCTGTTCGAGTCGATCGGAAAGGCTCAGGGCGGCTTCTACGACGCGGTGAACCGTCAGACGGCCGGGCCCGGCGGCAAGCGGCTGGCGATCCCCCACGCCATCGTCGGGGCGATGATCGCCTACCGGAAGTCCCTCTTCGAGGAGGTCGGCGCCAAGGAGTTCCCGAAGACCTGGCAGCAGTATCGCGAAGTCGGCAAGAAGCTCAAGGCCAAGGGCTACCCGATCGGCCAGACCCTGGGGCACACCTTCGGCGACGCCCCGACCTTCAGCTACACCTACCTGTGGTCGTGGGGCGGCAAAGAGGTTCAGCAGGACGGGAAGACCGTCGCGATCAACTCGAAGGAGACGATCGAATCCGTCAAGTTCATGGTCGGCTTCTGGAAGGACGCCTTCGACGAGGGTGGCCTCGCCTGGGACGACTCGAACAACAACCGCGCCTTCCTCTCCGGCACCATCTGCGCGACGCTCAACGGGGCCTCGATCTACATCGAGTCGCTCCGCAACAGGGAAAAGTACAAGACCGAGAAGGGCGCGCTGATGCACACCGACATCCGGCACGCGCCGAACCCGGCCGGGCCCGCCGGCGCCTACCTCAACCACACGACGTTCCACCACGCGATCATGAACTACTCGAAGAACCAGAAGCTCGCCAAGGACTTCCTCCGCTGGCTGCACGCCAAGGAGAACTACGAGCACTGGTTCCTCTCGCAGAAGGGCTTCAGCGTCGGGCCGACGACCGACTGGGAGAAGCACAAGATGTGGGAGCAGGATCCCGTGATGCTGCCCTATCGCACGGGCGCGCGGGCGTTCCGGCTCTTCGGATGGGAAGGACCGCCCAGCCGCAACGCGACCGAGGCCCAGACCAAGTACATCATCACCGACATGTACGCCAAGGCTGTCCAGGGCATGGCTCCGGAGGACGCGGTGAAGTGGGCCGAGGGGCAACTCCGGGAAATCTACGGGAAGGCGTGATCCGGGACAGCGAGTCTCGGGCGCCCCCGCCCGGTCACGGGCGCATAGAGGTGCCGTGAGGCCGATCACAGGTGGCCGGGGCGAGGCGGGCGAGGTGACGGCCCGCCTCGCCACCCTGCCCGGCACCGCCCCGCGAACCGGCGCGGTGTCGCGCCTCCTCGAGGACGAGCGCGTCCTCGGGGCGGTTCTCCTGGTCCCGACCATCATCCTCCTGACGCTCTTCATCGCCTACCCGTTCGTCACGGGGGTGTGGCTCAGCCTGACGAGCGCGACCGTCGGCAACCCCGCCGTCTTCGTGGGCCTCAAGAACTTCGCCAAGCTCTGGAACGACTCGATCTTCCAGCAGGCCACGTACAACACGTTCGTCTACACGGGGCTGGCCACTGTTGGCAAGCTGGTCCTCGGGATGTGGCTCGCCCTTCTCCTCAACCGCCATTTCAGGGGCAAGCGCCTCGTCCGGGCCTCGATGCTCCTCCCGTTCATCATCCCGACGGTGCTCTCGACGTTCGCCTGGAAGTGGATGTTCGACCCGACCTTCAGCGTCCTGAACTGGACCCTGTACCACCTCGGCCTCATCCAGACCCGGATCGGCTGGCTGACCGATCCGACCCTGGCGCTCGGCTCGGTGATCATCGTGAACGTCTGGCGCGGCATGCCGTTCTACGCGATCACGCTCCTGGCGGGGCTCCAGACCGTCAACCCCGAGCTCCACGAGGCGGCCGCCATCGACGGGGCGAACGCCTGGCAGCGCTTCTGGCGGATCACGTGGCCGCTGCTCCTGCCGGTGACGATGGTCGTGACGCTCTTCTCCGTGATCCAGACGTTCGCGGACTTCCAGCTCGTCTACGTGCTGACGGGCGGCGGGCCGGCGAACGCGACCCACCTCTTCGCGACCTACGCCTACCAGATCGGGATCGGGACGGGGCTCCTGGGCGAGGGGGCGGCCGCCTCGCTCGCGATGTTCCCGATGCTCTTCATCATCGTCGTCATCCAGCTGTGGTACATCCGTCGGGTCGAGGGCGCCTGATGGCCGGGCGCGCGGGTTCCGGGGCGGGGATGGTCGAGGGCACCTACTGGCGCAAGTGGGTTTACTTCTACATCCCCCTCACCGCCTTCGTCGTCGGCACGCTCTTCCCCTTCTACTGGATGCTCGTCACGGCCTTCCGGCCGGACGGCGAGCTGTACCGGCCGTGGCGGGCCGTCAACAATACTCCGTTCTGGACGACGGACCCGACGTTCGAGCACGTCGTGTATCTCTTCAAGCAGACGATGTTCGGCACGTGGCTCTACAACACGATGTTCATCGCCATCGTCTCCACGCTCATCTCGCTCTTCTGCGGGCTCCTCGCGGGCTACGCCCTGGCGCGGCTCCGGTTCCCGCTCGCCGGACCGCTCGGGACGGGGATCTTCGTCACGTACCTCGTGCCGCCGACCCTCCTGTTCATCCCGCTGGCCGACGTCATCCGCAACTTCCGCCTGGGCGACACGCCGTGGTCGCTCATCCTGACCTACCCCACCTTCCTGATCCCCTTCTGCACGTGGCTCATGATGGGGTACTTCAAGACGATCCCCAAGGAGCTCGAGGAGTGCGCGCGGATCGACGGGGCGAGCCGGATCCGGGCGATGCTCCAGATCATCTTCCCCATCGCGACACCCGGGATCCTCTCGGCGGGGATCTTCGCCTTCACGCTCTCGTGGAACGAGTTCATCTACGCGCTCGTCTTCCTCTCCTCCCCGCAGCAGAAGACGGTCCCGGTGGGCGTCGTCTCGGAGCTGATCCGGGGGGACGTGTTCTTCTGGGGCCCGCTCATGGCCGGCGCGCTGCTGGGTTCCGTGCCCGTCGCCCTCGTCTATTCCTTCTTCGTGGAGCACTACGTCGCCGGCCTCACCGGCGCCGTCAAGGGGTAGCCCGGGAGGGGCTCCATCCCGACGTCCGTTCGCCTCGGGGTGCTGCGGGGCGGCCGGGTCAGCCCGGAGCAGTTCCGGTTTGTCCGGATGTACAACCTCGGCTCTACCTCCTCTACTCCGGCACGGTGGTGACGCTGGATCACGCGCTCGCGTTCGCCGACACCTGGACGATCCGGATGATCGACCCGGTACGCAGAGAGACGATCGAGCACACGTACCGCGTCCCGGTCCTGAGCCGGGAAATCCGCTGAGGGGGATCGCCCTGGCCAGCCGGGCTGCTTGGGCTCCCGCGACGTGGTTTCCGGCGACGCACGCCCGCAGGAGCAGCTTCCGTGCCCGGCGCCGCCGCGACATCGGGCTCGCGTACCTTCTGCTCGCGCCGGCCGTGCTGTTGCTGCTCCTGGTACTGGCCTATCCGGTGGCGTGGGAGCTCTGGATCAGCCTGACCGACCTCTCGCCGCTGAAAGAGGGGCCCGCCGGCTTCGTGGGCGCCGAAAACTACGCCCGTCTGCTCGGGGACCGGCAGTTCTGGTGGGCCGCCACCGTGACCGTCACCTATGCCCTGGTCACGAGCGCGGCCAAGCTCGCCCTCGGGCTGGGCTTCGCGCTGCTCCTCGCCAACCCGTTTCGGGGGCGAGCCCTGGTATTCTTTGCGGTCTTCCTGCCGTGGGTCTATCCCGCCAGCGTGAGCGTCATCGGGTGGTACTGGACGCTGAACCCGCCCATCGTCGTAGCGCACGCCGTCTTCCTGGGCAACGTGAAGTATGTGGTGGACGGCGCGCTGGGGGACGGCGCGTGGGCGTTCCTGAGCGTGGCCCTGTTCAACATCTGGCGCGGCAGCTCGTTCATCGGCGTCTTCCTGCTCGCGGGAATCAACGCGATCCCTCCCGAGCTCTTCGAGTGCTCCCTCCTGGAATCCAAGTCGGTCTGGCGCCGGTTCTGGCTGGTGACGGTGCCCCTCCTCAAGCCGTTCCTCGCCCTCGGCGTCTTCATTTCCCTCACGACGGCGTTTGCCGACCTGGCGAACGTCTGGCTGCTGACCGGGGGGAGGATCATCTTCCCGGTCATCGGAACCCAGGCCTACTGGCTGGCCATCCGGGGCGGGCAGATCGCGGCCGGCGCCGCGCTGTCGCTGACGATCGTGCCCCTCCTCGTCGCAGTCCTGTTGGTCCTGTTCCGGATGTTCGACCCCCGCGAGGAGGAGGCGCGATGAACCCCAAGCCGTGGTGGCGGAAGGTCGGCCAGGGGAGCCTCCTCGTCCTGGTCGCCGTCTACTGCGTCTTCCCCGTCTACTACATGCTCATCCAGTCGCTGAAGGGGGCCCAGGAGGACGTCTTCGGCCATCCCCTCATCGTCCTCAGGCCCACGTTCGAGAACTTCGAGGAGCTGTTCGTCCCCAAGGAGGGGTCCCGGGGCTTCGTGGGGCGGACGCTCAAGCAGTCCTACCCGTTCCTGGACTGGATGGAGAACACGATCATCGTCTTCGCCGGCTCGCTGGCGCTGACCCTGGTCGTCAGCATCCTGGCCGCGTACGCCCTCGGCCGCCTCCGCCCGCCGGGCTTCCGCTGGTGGCGGCGGGCGGTCTTCGCGACCTACGTCGTCCCGCACACGATTCTCTTCGTGCCGCTCTACCAGCTCGTCATCCGGCTCCACCTGGACGACAACCTCCTGCTGCTGGTCCTGGTCTACTCGACCATGGCCGTCCCCTTCTGCATCTGGATCCTCTCGGCGTACTTCCAGCACCTCTCCCCGGACATCGAGGACTCGGCGCTCATCGAGGGGGCCAACCGCGCGACCGCGTTCCTCCGGATCATCCTGCCCATGGCGCGCCCCGTCGTGGTCGCCGCCGGGATCTTCGCCCTGGGGATCGTCGCCAGCGACTTCACGCTGGCCTCGATCTTCATCCTCGACAAGCACAGCCAGACGATCCCGGCCGGGCTGGCCACGATGGACGTGGCCCTGGACGAGCTGCTGGCCGTGGCGGGGATCAACCTGATGGCGATCCCGGTGGTGCTGATCTCCGCCCTGTTCGCCCGCGGTTACGTGCGCGGGCTGACCGCCGCAATGGTCGAGGGCGCCTGAAGGGGGTCTGCTGAAAAACGCGAGAGCGGGTCACGCGGCCCGCACACTCCCGAACGAAGCGCTCCGAGCGCGGGCTTTGCCCCCCACAATCGAGGGGGGAGGAATCGGAGGGAGGCCATGCCCCCCTCCGAGGATCTCTAGGGGTCGGGGCGAATCCGGATGATCCGGTGGAGGGCGGTCTCGACGATATAAAGATCGCCCGCGCGATCGACCACAATCCCCCCGGGATCCCCCAACTCCCGGGCGATGATGGTCACGACGCCGGCGGGCGAGATCCGGAAGAGGTCGCGGATGTGGAAGCCGCTGCTCACGAATACGTTCCCATCCGGTGCTACCGCCATGTGGGTCCGGTGATAGTTCCCTGCCGGAAGCCGCGCGAGAAGCTGGAGCCCGGTCGACGGGGTCAGCCGGAACACCTCCCCGGGGGAGCCGAGGAGGAAGATCCCCTCGGCGGCAGGCGAGGCCGCCACGGAGACGAACCGGGGGAGGGCCGCGACGCCGGGCGCCCCGAGCGCCGCGCGCCTCGGGAACATGGGCACGGCGAAGTCCAGCCGCCTCGGGCGGGGGAGGTCCTCCAGCGGGTCGAGCCGGAACACGAGCGGCCCCTGGTACGCCTCCGAGGCGAGCCAGTCGAGCCCGGGCGGCGCGGGCGACTCGGAGCGCAAGCGCCCCTCGGGGCTCGCGAAGTCCAGGACGACGAGTCGGCCCTGCCCATCGAACGCGAGGCTGCTGCCGCCGACCAGGTGGTGGAGACCCACGGCGAACAGCGCGAGCTTCTGGTCCGCGGTGAACCGGTAGATCCGGTTGCCGTTCTCTTCGCCCAGGAAGAGGTCGCCGGTTCTGGGCTCGACGGCCAGGCTCCCGAAGGCGGTCTTCCGCGGCCCCTCCGCGAACGGGATCACGACCCGTGGGGCCCGGGAGAGGTCCGCCGGTGGCGTCCCCGCGAGGTCCACCCAGTGGAGCTCGGCCGCGTCGCCGCGCCAGCCGTGGCTCAGGACCACCAGCCTGCCGGGCCGCTGGAAGGCCAGCTCGATCGGCCGGGTGAGCCCGGTCACCACCTCCTCGACCCTGAGACCCGGCGCGACCCGGAGTTCCGCCCTCGCCGGGGTCAGGACGGCCGCGGCGAGGATCGCCAGGCCTCCGGCCGCCACCAGGACCCTCCCCGCAGACCCGAGGCCACAACTCAGCCTTGACATCCGCAATCGCCCGATGCTAGTCTCCGCCCACTCCACCAAGAGCCGAATCCTGCTGAGCCTGGCAGGAGCGTGCATGGCAAGCCCGACGTCTCACGCCGCTTTCACGGGAGGTGACCGATGAGGACCAGAACGTTCGTCGCTCTCGGGGTGGCCCTCTCCGTCGGACTCGCGGGACTCGCAGTCCGCGCCCAGGACGGCAAGCCGCCGGAACCGAAGGGGATCAAGGTCAAGGGCCTCGTCAGCTCGCTCGGAGGCTTCACCGCGACGGTCAGCTCGCCGGTCTTCGTCTCGGGAGGGACGGTCGAGCTGGAGCCCGGAGGGCAGACCGGGCTCCAGCGCTTCCGGGTGCCGACTTACATCTACGTCATCGAAGGAGTATTGACGACCCAATACGAGACCGGACCTGTGGGCATTCAGGGAATCCAGTACCACGCAACGGGCCAGGGCTTCATGGACAACGGCGGGTGGTGGCACAACCACATGAACACCACCCCGAAGCCCATCCGCTACCTGATGGTCCACATCGGCTATCCCGGGGCACCGACGGTCCAGAAGGCCGAGCCCGACTAGCCGCCGCGCGCCTCCGGCGTCTCCTGGCCCGGGGCGGCGGGCCCCGCCGCCCCGGGCCCGCTCCCCTTTCTCCTCCCTACTTGACTGCGGCGCCGGTGATCCCGGTAATGAAGCGGTCGAGGAAGAAGTTGTAGAGGATCGCCACCGGGATCCCCACGAGCAGCGCCCCGGCCATCAGCGACCCCCAGAAGAAGACGTCCCCCCGGATCAGCTCGGTCGCGACGCCCACGGGCACCGGCTTCTGATCCGAGATCGAGACGAAGGCCAGCGCGTAGAGGAAGTCCTGCATGGAGAGCGTGAAGGAAAAGATCACCGCCGTCAGCATTCCGGGGAGGCTGACCGGCAGGACGACCCGGACCAGGGCGCCGAGCTGGCCGCAGCCGTCCACGCGCGCGGCCTCCTCGATCTCCATCGGGACAGTCTTGAAGAAGCCCATCAGGAGCCAGGTGCAGAAGGGGATCGTGAACGTCGGATAGATGAGGACGAGGGCCCACCACCGGTCCTGGAGGCCGAGCTCCGACACGACGCGGGAGAGGGGCAGGAACAGGATGATGGGCGGGACCAGGTAGGTCATGAAGATCGCGATCCCGAGGTTCTCCGCCCCCGGCAGCCTGAGCCGCGCCAGCGCGTAGCCGGCCGGGATGGCCGTGAGAAGCGTGAGGACCGCGACGAGGGCCGAGACCGACATGGTGTTCACGATCCAGGCGGCGTACCACGTGTGCTCGAACAGGTACTTGAAGTGCTTCAAGGTCGGGGGCAAATAGAACCAGAACGGAATCACGTCCATCCGGTAGAGGTCCGACTCCTGCTTCAACGCGGTGACGGCCATCCAGTACACGGGAAAGACGGCGATGACGATGAACGGGGTCAGGCCCGCGTAGATGAGCCCGTAGCGGCGGACCTCCTTGGCACGCCGGCTCTGGGGGCACTGCGCGCTTACCATTCCCGTCGCCTCAGGTTCCGGAGGAGGAGAATCATGGCCGGGAGGAGCAACGGGAACAGGAAGAGCGAGATGGCCGCGCCGCGCCCGAGCGCCCCTGCCTGGATGCCGATCTGGTAGGCCAGCGTCGGCAGGATCTGCGTGGCGTTGTCGGGCCCGCCGTTGGTCAGGAGATAGACGACGCTCAGATCCGAGAGGGTGAAGACCGTGTCGAACAGGAGTCCCACGAGCAGGATGGGCAGGATCATCGGGACCACCACGTGGCGGAACCGCTGAAGGAACGTCGCCCCGTCCACCTTGGCGGAGTCGAGCACCTCGGGCGGGATCGACGTGTAGCCGGCCAGCAGCACGATGGCCGAGAACGGAAAGCTCCGCCAGACGTTCACGGAGATGACCGCGAACAGTGCCAGGTGCGGCTGGCCGAGCCACACCGGCCACCCTTCCGTTCCGTAGGCCCCGATCAGGCCGACCCCGCGCAGCGCCCAGTTGATCAAGCTGAACTGGGAGTCGTACATCCACTTCCAGCCGAGCACGCTGATCGCGATCGGGAGCGTGAAGGGGATCACGACCAGGCCCCGGACGAGCTTCTTGCCGCGAAAGGACTGCAGCAGGAGGAACGCGAGAGTCGTTCCGAGCAAGCCCTTGAGGACGAACGCAACGACCGTGAAGATGAGGCTGTTCTGCCAGGCGATGTGGAACGTGGGACTCTCCCACGCCGCCCGGAAGTTCTCCAGGCCGACGAACGACGCAACGGGGTCGCCGACGTTCGCGTCGCTCACGGCCAGATAGAGCGAGAACAGGAACGGGGCCCCGACCAGGAGCCCCACGTAGAGGACCGCCGGGGCCAGAAGCGTGTAGCCGAACGCGAGGCGCCGGGCGGTGGCGGCGCGCCACCAGGCGCGACCTGCCACCCGCCCGGCGATCGGAACGGCGGCGACCCGAGCCCCGGTGTCGGGCGGGCCGCCGCCAGGGGTTGCCGTCATGCGCGCTTGTGCTTGGCGTAGATCCGGCGGTACTCCCCCATCGCCCACCTGAGGGCCTCATCCGGGCTCTGGCCACGCGCCACCCGCGTGCACATGTCCGGGAAGACGAACGTGGCCACGACCTCCTGGATGGGGGTCGTGAACGGGCCCGGATACCCGAAGAACGCCACGATCTTGGGGAACTCCTGGAGGATTTGCAGCTTCGGGTCGGTCCCGATGACCGGCATGGGCTTCTTGTAGAAGTCGTTGAGGAACGGCATGTTGTAGCCGCGGCTGCCGGTCATGCCCTCCAGCCACTTGTCCGCGAGGTGCAGCAGGAACTCCTTCGCGGCCGCCTGGTTCTTGGAGAACTTCCAGATGGCGTAGGCGTTGGCGTTGGCGATCGAGACCCGGAGGTTCGGAAGGCCCTGCGGTTCGAGCCAGAGGTGGGTGTGCTGGAAGACCGGGGGATTGGTGTCCTCCGTCGTGCGGTAGGCCGAGATCGCGTCGTGGATCCAGCACGCCACCCCCGAGGCGA
>CAYQDR010000009.1:0-69365 GCA_964416315.1 uncultured bacterium | reverse complement strand
TGCATCGAGCTCGGGGCGGAGGATTATTTACAAAAGCCCTTCAATCCAACACTGCTCCGAGCCCGCATCGGCGCCTGCCTCGAGAAGAAGCGACTCCGCGACCAACTGGTCGAGTGGAACAGGACCCTGGAGCAGCGCGTCGAGGAGAAGGTGGCCGAGGTGGACCGCCTCGGGCGGCTCAAGCGCTTCTTCTCGCCCCAGCTTGCCGAGCTGATCGTCGCGGGCGGCGCCGATGACCCCCTGAGGACGCACCGCCGGGAGGTCACGGTCGTCTTCCTCGACCTCCGTGGGTTCACCGCCTTCGCCGAGACGGCCGAGCCGGAGGAGGTCATGGGTGTCCTCCGGGACTACCACGCGGCGATGGGCCAGCTCATCCTTGAGCACGAGGGAACGCTCGAGCGCTTCACCGGGGACGGCATGATGATCTTCTTCAATGACCCCGTGCCGGTGCCGAACCCCGCCGAGCGCGCGATCCGCATGGCGGTCGCCATGCGCGATCGCGTGAAGGAACTGAGCGTCGCCTGGCGCAAGCGGGGTCACGAGCTGGCGCTCGGCGTCGGGATCGCCCAGGGGTACGCCACGATCGGCGCGATCGGGTTCGAGGGGCGCTGGGACTACGGCGCCATCGGCACGGTCACCAACCTCGCGGCGCGCCTCTGCGGCGAGGCCAAGGGGGGACAGATCCTCGTGTCGTCCCGGGTCGCGGGCGCGGCCGAGGAGCTGGTCGACGCCGAAGAGGTGGGAACGCTTGCCTTGAAGGGGTTCCTCAAGCCCGTCCCCACGTTCAACGTAGCGGGACTGAAAGGGAATACCTCATCCGCAGTCTGAGCCAACGCCGACGGGCACCGGGCGGTTCCGGTCGGACCGAAGCCGCTACTCCGGCAGGGCGCCGCGCTCCTGGCCCGCGCGGTAGGGCGGGAAGCGGAAGGCCATCTCGCGCCCGAGGAGGCCGCCGTGGCCGTACCCCGCGAGCTCCAGCGCCCCCACCGGCTCGCCGACCAGGAGCCGCGGCAAGACCAGGTCGAACGATGTCGCCTGGGAGAACATCCCGCACGACGGCATCCCGAGGACCGGGGTCTCGCCGACGAGCGCGAGCCAGAGGAGGCTTCCCGGGTGCGCCGGGACACCCTTGCGGACGAACCGCCCGCCCAGCCGCTCGAGCGCGGCGAAGATCGGATCCAGGAGGTCGAGCGCGTTCGCCCCGGCCGCGATGACGAGGTGCGCGCCGTCCGCGCGGCACGCCTCGACCGCCCGCGCCAGCGCGCCGGCGTCCGCCTCGACGAACTCGAGCCGGGCGAGGGCTGCGCCGAACCACGCGAGCTTCTCCCGGAGCGCGGCCTCGAAGCGAGCCCGCGCCCGCGGCTCGAGGCTCGCCGGCGCCACCGCCGCCACTCGCATCGGCCGGAACGGCCGCACGGCGACGAGGCCACCCGCGGCGCGGCAGCGCTCCTCGGCCTCCCGGACGACCGCCTCCGCGATGACGAGCGGCGTGACCTTGGCGCGGGCGACGACGTCCCTGGCGTCCACGACCTGCCCGTCGTACAGCGAGTAGACGGAGATTCCCTCGAGGGCGTTGACCCCGGCGAGCGGCTCGATCCGCACACGGACGAGCCCACGCGGCTCGGCGACCAGGGCCCACTGGCCCGCCGCGGCGTCACGCACGCGCACACCGGCGCCGGCCACGGCCGCCGCGATACGCTCCCCCGCCGGGTCCTCGTGGAGGTCTCCCGACTCCAGCTCGATCAGGTGGACCTCGCCCGCGGCGACCTCGACGAGGCGTCGCGCGGCGGCGGCGTCCAGGCGCTGGCCCTTCCGCAGGGCGACGCGCCCGGCCCCTTCGCGGACGTCGTGGCAGAGGACCCAGCCGACCAGCCGTTCCGCGCCGACGACGGCGGGCACCGCCGCGTGGGCCTTCACGCGTCCCCGCCTCCCGGTGGCACCGGCTCGCCCTGTCGCGGGCCGGCCGCCGTCACACCCAGGCGCCCGCTCTTCTCGACGACGAGCGGCCGGCCCGTCCCGCCGTACCGGGTCGCCACGATCTCCGCGAGGATCGCCAGCGCGATCTCGGGCGCCGTCTGCGCCCCGAGGTCGAGCCCGATCGGCACCCGCAGAGCTGCCAGGCGCTCTTCGTCCATCCCCTCCTCACGCAGCATCTTGAGGATCGCCTCGCCGCGACGGCGGCTCCCCAGCATGCCGACGTACGCGACCCGCCGCCCGAGGACGTGGCGCAGGACCGGCAGGTCGTACTTGTAATCGTGGGCGACCAGGACGACGGCGGTGGAGGGAAGGAGCGGCAGCCGGCGCACGAACTCCGACGGGATCCCCACGTGCAGCTCGTCGGCATCCGGGAACCGCTCCGGCGTCGCGAGGCGCGGCCGCCCGTCCACCACCACCGTCCGGTAGGCGAGGGCCTTCCCGAGGGTGACGAGCGGCATGGCGACGTGGCTGGCCCCGACGACGAGGAGCGTCGCCGGCGGCATGTGGACCTCGACGAAGCCGCGCACCCGCGCCGTCGCTTCGGCGCCCTCGGCGAGCGCCACGGTCCGCGAGACCCCGGTCCCGAAGCCCTCCTCGGCGCGCGCCAGCGCGGCGGCGTCGAGCGCAGGGCTGCCGAGCGAGCCGACCCGCCGGCCGTCGTCCAGGACCAGGAGCTTCGCGCCGACTGCGGGCGGGTCGAGACGCGTGACGACGGCGCCGGCGCGTCCGGCGTCCACGTGAGCCCGCAGGAGGTCGTAGAGGTGGAGCGCGCCCTCGCGCGGCTCCCCGAGGACTACGGGCTCGAGGAACACCTCGATGGTCCCGCCGCACGTGAGCCCGATCTCCCAGGCGTCCTCGTCGCCGAGCGTGAGCTCGAGCAGCCGCGGCGCCGTCTCGGCCAGGACCCCCTCGGCCTCGGCCATGACCTGGGCGTCCACGCAGCCGCCGATCGTCACGGAGCCGAGGATGCGCCCCCCCTCGCCGACCCACATCTTGGCGCCTTCCTTGCGCGGCGTCGTCCCGCGGGTGCTGACCAGGGTCACCAGGGCCGCGCGGCCTTCGAGGCGGCGGAGGCGCTCGATCTGTTCGAACAGCTCGCTCACGCCGCTATTGTAGCAGTCAGGGCTTCAGGTGGCCGGCGAGCGCCCGCAGCGACTCGAGATTGTGCGCCGGCAGGAACGCGTCCACGTGGGGCAGCGCGGCGGTCATCCCCTGCGTAAGCGGCTGGTAGTCGGGGCTCCCGAGGAGCGGGTTGAGCCAGATGACCTTCCCCGCGCGCCGGCGGATCCGGCTCATCGCCTCCCCGAGGATCGCGGGATCCCCCGTGTCCCATCCGTCCGACAGCACGATCACGACGGTGTCCCGGTCGAGGAGCCGCCGCCAGTCGGCGAGGAAGGCCCTCAGGCTCTCCCCGATCTTCGTCCCGCCCGACCACTCGCGCACGTCGCCCAGGCGCGCGAGCGCGGCGGTCCAGGGCTGCCCCTTGAGCTCCTCCGTAATCCGGCAGAGGCGCGTGGAGAACACGAACGTCTCCATCCGTCCGAGCTGGTTCTGGAGCGCGTAGAGGAACTGGACCAGGAGCCGGCTGTAGAGGTCCATCGAGCCCGACACGTCGCAGAGGACGACGAGCTTCGTCTTGAGGATCTTGCGCTCCCGCCGGGCCAGCTCGACCGGCTCGCCCCGGGTCAGCGAGAGCCGCATCGTCCGCCGGAGGTCCACGCGCCCCCGCCGGCGCGTCGGCCGGAGCCGCCGGCTCCGCCGCGTCGCCAGCCGGCGCGCGAGCTGGGCCGCGAGCCGCGCGACCTCCTCCAGCTCCCCGCCGCCGAAGCCCGAGAAGTCCTTCCCGAGCGTCGCCTCGATGTCCGACAGCCCCGGGAGCCCGACCGGCTCCCCCTCCCCCTCGCCGAAGTCGGTCCACTCGGCGAAGTCGAGCGCCCCGTCCCTGGCGCGCGGGAAGTGGGCCTCCACCAGCGGCGCCGGTCCCTCCGCCGGCCCGCCGGTCGGCACCGGCGCCGTCCGGCCGCCCCAGAACGCCTCGAACGCGGCGTCGAAGGCGGGGAACTCCTCGGGCCGCGTGGCGAGGACGGTGCGGAGCGCGCGGTGCACCTCGCTCCGGTCGCCGAGGTCCACCAGCTCGAGCGTCCGCAGCGCGTCGCGACTCTCGACGGGCGTCACGGCGAGGCCGCGCGCGCGGAGCAGGCGACAGAAGCGGACCGTCGCGGTGACGAGATCCCGCGGCAGGGGACGCGCCGCCGTGGTCACCCCGGGGGTCCCGCCGTCGGCCGCCGGGCCGTCAGCCCTCGACCAGCTCGGAGAACCGCCCGGCCGCCAGGTCAGCCTCGAGACGCTTGACGTCCTCCACTTCCTTGAGGATGCACCCGAGCGTCTGGCGGACCAGCTCGGCGTCGAGGTGGTCCGCGTGGAGCGCCGCGAGCGCAGCGGCCCAGTCCAGGGTCTCCGCCACCCCCGGGACCTTCGCGAGCTTCATGCGCCGGAGGCTCTGCATCGCCCGCGCGATCTGCCCGGCGAGGCGCTCGTTGATCCCGGGGACCTTGGTCTTTAAGATGCGGACCTCCTTGTCGAAGGAGGGGTAGTCGATCCAGAGGTAGAGGCACCGCCGCCGGAGCGCGTCGGAGAGGTCCCGTGAGCGGTTCGAGGTCAGCACCACGTGCGGCCGATGGGTGGCGCTGATCGTGCCGATCTCCGGGATCGTCACCTGGAAGTCGGACAGCACCTCGAGCAGGAAGCTCTCGAACTCGAGGTCCGCGCGGTCCAGCTCGTCCACGAGGAGGACCGGCGGCCTCCCGTCCTCGGTGATCGCCTGGAGGAGCGGGCGCCGGAGCAGGAACGGCGCCGAGAAGATGTCGGCCTCCTTCTCCGCGACCGACCGCGTCTCGCGCTCCTCGAGCTTGATCCGGAGGAGCTGCTTCGGGTAGTTCCACTCGTAGAGCGCCGTCGCCGTGTCGAGCCCCTCGTAGCACTGGAGCCGGATCAGCTTCGTGTCGAGCATGCGGGCCAGCACCTTCGCGATCTCGGTCTTCCCGACGCCCGCGTGCCCCTCGACGAGCAAGGGCTTGCCGAGCGTGAGCGCCAGGTGGACCGCCGTCGAGACGGCGGGGTCGGTGATGTAGGCGGCCCCCTCCATCAGGGCCTGGATCTTCCGGATCTCGTCGCGCATCGGGGCTCCTTGGGCGTTGGACTTCGAGCCGGTCAGCCAACCGACTCGGGCACTCTCATTCTACCGCGGCGATGGTCCTGGCGCTGTGCCGCGGTCGGTTCCTTGACGCCGACAGTGCTCACCCTGCAGCCACTATAGCCACCTACCGCGCTCGTGTCATGCCGAATCCGGCGCAGCTCTGCGCCGCAGGGCCTCGTAATCGGCCCAGGTGTCCACGTCGGGCGGCATCGGCGCGTCCACGGCGACCTCGCCCACGCGCGTGGGATCGCGCGCGATGACACCCCGTCCGCCCTGGTCGCCCGTCACCGCGCGCAGTTCGTCGAAGACCGAGGCGGCGAACAGGACCGGGTTGCCCCGGCCATCGCGGTAGCGCGGCACGACGATCGGCCGGCCGCACGCTCGGAAGGCGGCGACGAGGCGTGCGAGGAGGCCCGGGTCGGGAAGCGGCTGATCGCCCAGGGCGACGACGGCCGCTTCGGTCCCCGGTGGGAGGGCGTCGAGCCCCGCGCGGAGCGAGGTGGACTGCCCCTCGGCGTAGCGGGGGTTGACGACCGCCCGGACGGCCAGGCCAGCCAAGGCCGCCGCAACCGCCTCGGCGTCCCGGCCCAGCACGACGACGACGTCATCGAGGCCGGCCTGGAGGACGCGCTCGACAGAAAGCCGGATGAGGGGCCGCCCCTCCCGCAGGGGCAGGAGGAGCTTCTGCCGCCCCATCCGGCTCGAGGTGCCCGCGGCCAGCACGATGGCCGCGATCATCCCCTACCCCTACCCTCTCCCCAGCGGGGAGGGGGAGAGATTACTTCTTGGCGCGGGCGGCCGCCGCCTCCAGCGCGCGTCGCGCGTAGACGCGCGTCAGGTGCTGCTTGTACTCGACGGATCCCTGGAGGTCCGCGGTGACGTCGGGGATCCCCTCGGCCGCCTTCTCCGCGGCCGCGGCGATCGTCTGGGCGTCGAGGGCCTTGCCGCCGAGGGCGCCCTCCACGCCCTTCGCCCGCGTGACCCGCGAGCCCACCCCGGTCACGGCCACGCTCGCCCGCTCGCACTTCCCCCCGCTCACGCTCAGGACCGCGGCGACGCCGACCACGGCGAAGCGCGAGGCCGGGTGGGGGTGCTTGACGTACGCCATCGCGGCGCCGGCGGGCGGCGCGGGGATGCGGACCTCCGTGAGGACCTCGTCCGCCCCGAGGGCGGTCGTCATGAGGCCCTTGAAGAAGTCGTCCGCCTTGATCGTCCGCGCGCCCTTGGAGCCGACCGCCTTCAGCTCCGCCCCGAGCGCGAGGATCACGGCGGGCCAGTCGGCCGCCGGATCGGCGTGGGCGAGGGCCCCGCCGATGGTCCCGTGATTCCGCACCTGGGGATCTCCGATCATCGCGGCCGCCTCGGGGAGGATCGGGCACTTGCTCTTCAGGGAGGCGTTCGACTCGACCGCGTAGTGGGTCGTCAGGGCTCCGATGACGATCGCCCCGCCCTCCTCGCGGATGCCGGCGAGCCCGCCGATCCGCCGGATGTCCACGACGTGCTTCGGCTGGGCGAGACGGAGCTTCATCAGGGGGATCAGGCTGTGGCCCCCCGCGAGAAGCTTCGCGTCGTCGCGGTAGCGGGTGAGCAGCCCGACGGCCTCTTCGACCGTCGCCGGCCGGTGGTACTCGAAGGTCGCAGGATACATGGTCGCCTCCCGTGGGCCCTACCGGGCCTTGGACCGCATCTGGCCGAGCAACGGGGCGAACGTCGCGTCCATATCGAAGAGCGGCTCCCAGGTGATCCGGGCGACCCGGCCATAGATCTGGTTGTGGTGCGCCTGGTAGCGCCCGAACGCCTCCGGATCGTCCACCTCGATGAGCACGTAGCCGCCCCAGCCGGTGCCGTACGTGCGGACGTGCTTGACGCCCTTGTCCACGCCGCCCCAGTTGCCCGATTGGGCGAACGTCTGGAGGGCCTCGCCCCACACGGCCTCGAACTCCCCCTTGCTCATCGGACCCAGATACTCGAAGCGCTGCAGGTAGAGCTGACCCATGAACGGCCTCCTACTTCTTCCGCGCGGCCTGGACCGCGGCCCAGATGCGCGCCGGCGTGAGCGGCAGATCGACGTGCGCGACCCCGAGCGGCGCCAGCGCGTCCAGCACCGCGTTCGCGACGGCCGCGGTGGACGCGATCGTCCCGGTCTCGCCGGCGCCCTTGACCCCCATCGGGTTCACGGGCGACGGCGTCACGGTCCGGTCCGTCTCGAACGACGGCAGGTCATCCGCCTTCGGCAGGGCGTAGTCCATCATGCTGCCGGTCACGAGCTGGGCGCCCGTGTCGTAGGCGCCGAACTCGAAGAGCGCCTGGCCGACGCCGTGGGTAATCCCGCCGTGGACCATGCCGTCGACGATCATCGGGTTGATCACCCGGCCGACGTCGTCCACGGCGACGTACCGGAGCAGCGTGACGTGCCCCGTGTCCGGGTCCACCTGCACGACCGCGATATGGCTCCCGAACGGGAAGACGAAGTTCGGCGGGTCCCAGAACGACGTCGCCTCCAGGCCCGGCTCGAGCCCCTTCGGCAGGTTGTGGGCGAGGTACGCCATGAGGGCGACCTCCTGGAAGGTCTTGGCCCGGCCCGGCGAGCCCTTCACGAAGAACTTCCCGTCGCCGTAGTCCAGGTCGGCCTCGCTCGCCTCCAGGAGGTGCGCGGCGATCTTCTTCCCCTTTTCCTTGATCTTCTGGATCGAGGTGTAGATCGCGGCGCCGCCGACCGCCGCGGAGCGGCTGCCGTAGGTCCCCATGCCCATGGGGATGGCTGCGGTGTCCCCGTGGACGATCTCGACGTCTTCCATCGGGAGCCCCAGCTCGTCGGCCGCGAGCTGCGCGAACGTCGTCTCGTGCCCCTGCCCGTGCGAGTGTGACCCCGTGAAGACCGTCACCTTCCCGGTCGCGTGGACCCGCACGTGGGCGCTCTCCCAGAGCCCGGCCTGGGCGCCGAGCGCGCCCGCGACCTGCGAGGGCGCGGGCCCGCAGGCCTCGATGTACGTGGCGAACCCGATCCCCACGTAGCGCCCCTGCTTTCGCCCGGCCTCCTGCTCCGCGCGCAGCTTCTTATAGTCCAGCATCTGGAGCGCCCGGTCGAGCGCCGGTCCGTAGTTCCCGCTGTCGTACTGGAACGCCACCGGCGTCTGGTAGGGGAACTTCGACGCGGCGATGAAGTTCTTCCGCCGGAAATCCACCGGGTCCATGCCGGCTGCCTTCGCCGTCAGGTCGCACAGCCGCTCGATCAGGTAGGTCGCCTCGGGACGACCAGCACCGCGCAGGGCGTCCACCGGCGTCGTGTTCGTGAGGGCGCCCGTGACCTCGCAGTAGATGTTCGGGATCTCATAGACGCCCGAGAGCAGCGTCCCGTAGAGATACGTCGGGATCAGCGGGGCGAAGGTCGAGAGATACGCGCCCATGTTCGCGTTCGTCCGCACGCGGAGCGCCACGATCTTCCCGTCGCGGTCCACGGCCATCTCGGCCTCGGTGACGTGGTCCCGGCCGTGGGCGTCCGTCACGAAGGACTCACGCCGCTCCGCGGTCCACTTGACCGGGCGCCCGAGCCGCTTCGCCGCCCACGACACCGCGACCTCCTCCGGGTACAGGAAGATCTTCGACCCGAACCCGCCGCCCACGTCCGGCGCGATCACCCGGAGCTTGTGCTCCGGGATGCCGAGGACGAACGCGCCCATGAGGAGCCGGTGGACGTGGGGGTTCTGCGAGGTGATCCAGACGGTGAGGTCGCCTGTCGCCGCGTTGAACGACGCGAGCGACGCGCGCGGCTCGATCGCGTTCGGGATCAGGCGCTGGTTGACGAGCCGCTGCTTGACGACCTTCGCCGCGGAGCGGATCGCCGCGTCCGTCTTGTCCTTGTCGCCGATGGACCACCGGAACGCCACGTTCCCGGGGGCGTTGTCGTGGAGCTGCGGCGCCCCCGGCGCGACCGCCTTCTCGCCGTCCGCGACGGCCGGCAGGACCTCGTAGTCCACGGCGACCTGGTCCGCGCCGTCCCGCGCGGCGTAGGACGTCTCCCCGATCACCACCGCGACCGCGTGGCCGACGAAGTGGACCTTCGCCGTCGCCACCGCGCGGTACTCCGGGATCTTGATGTCGGGCAGGAGCCACCCGCACGGCAGCGGGTTCACCCCGCCGTCGGCCAGGTCCTTCCCGGTGAACGCGGCGACCACGCCGGGGACCTGCTTCGCCTTCGACACGTCCACGCGTCGGATCCGGGCGTGGGCGTGCGGGCTCCGCACGAAGACGGCATACGTCTGACCGGGCAGCCTCACGTCGTCGGTGAAGACCCCCTTGCCCGTGATGAGGCGCGGGTCCTCCCGGCGCTTGATGCTCGAGCCGAAGAGCTTGGCCTGTGCCATGGCGCCCCCCTTACCGCATCTTCTCTGCCGCGTACTGGATCGCGCGGACGATGTTGTGGTAGCCGGTGCACCGGCACAGGTTGCCCTCGAGGGCGTGCCGGATCTCCGCCTCGGACGGCTTCGGGTTGCGCTGGAGGAACTGGTAGGCCGTCATGATCATCCCCGGGGTGCAGAAGCCGCACTGGAGCCCGTGCTTCTCCCAGAACCCCTCCTGGATCGGGTGGAGCTTCCCGTCCTTCGCGAGCCCCTCGATCGTCAGGATCTCGGCGCCGTCCGCCTGGACCGCGAACAGCGTACAGGCCTTGGTCGAGATCCCGTTGACGATGATCGTGCAGGCGCCGCACTGGCTGGTGTCGCATCCGACGTGCGTCCCCGTGAGGTTCAGGACGTCGCGGAGGTAGTGGACCAGCAGCAGCCGCGGCTCGACCTCCGATGTGTGCGCGGTACCGTTGACCTTGACCTGGATCTTCACCGCTCAACCCCCCTTGCTGGCTTGACGTCGTCCCCGATCCCGGGGGCCGTTCCTGGCGTCGTGGCGCCGGAATCAGCGGGCGTGCGCCTTCTCGATCTCCGCCTCCAGCGCCGAGAAGAACTGCTCGAGCAGCATGTGGGCCGCCGCGCCCAGCAACCGCTGGCCGACGGCCGCGATCACCCCGCCGACCTGGGCCTCGCCCTGGATGCTCACCAGCGTGCCGCCGTCCGCCTCGGTCAGGGTGAGCCGCCCCTCCCCCTTGATGAACCCCGGGCGGCCGCTCCCCTCGACCCGCATCGTGTACCCTTCCGGCGACTGCTTGTCCGAGATGGCGAGGCGCCCCTGGTAGACGCCCTTGACGCCGGCGACGCCCACCGAGAGCGTCGCCTCGAACTCGTCCGGGCCCACGGGGTCGAGCCGCTCACACCCGGGAGTCGCCCGGGCCAGGACTCCCGGATCGATGAAGGCGGCCCAGACGCGGTCCCGCGGCGCCTTGTAGTGATGGGTCCCGTCCAGGGTCATGGGTCAGCGGAAACGAGGTAGCGCCTACGCTACCTCCGGCCGCGGAAGGCTGTCAAGGCGGCTTTTTTTCGCCTCGGCAGGCGGGAAGGCTGCCGGACCTACTTCAGCGCGACGACGTTGAAGGTCGTGACGGGCTTGAGGAAGCCCTTGAGCGCCAGCTCCCCGACCGGCTCGACCTCGACGAGCTCCTCGACGGCCGCGAGGACCCGGCGCGGAATGAGGATTTGCCCGGGCCTGGCCTCCCCGCACAGTCGGGCGGCCAGGTTCGTCACCGTGCCGACCGCGCCGTAGTCCCACCGCCCCTCGAAGCCGATCGCCCCGATGGTCGCGTAACCCTGGGCGATGCCGACCCCGAGGTCGAGCTCGTAGCCGCGCTTCCGCCACTTCGCCGAGAGCTCCGTGACGCGCTCCCGCATCGCGATCGCCATCCGGACCGCGCGCTCGGCGGCGTCCGGCACCGGGACCGGATCGTTGAAGAAGACCATCATCCCGTCCCCCGCGAAGCGCTCGAGCGTCCCCTCGTGGTCCAGGATCAGCCCGCCCATCTCGGCGTGGTACTCCCGCAGGACCCCCATGACCTCCTCCGGCTCGGCCGTCTCCGCGAACGCGGTGAAGCCCCGGAGGTCGAGGAAGACCACCGTCACGTCGCGGCGGTGGGTCCGGAGCGGGTCGTCGGCGCCGCCCGCCACGATGAGCTCGGCGAGCTGGGGGGAGAAGAAGCGCTTGAGCCGCGAGAGGCGCTCGAGCTGGCCGACCTGGTCGCGGACCCGCCCCTCGAGGGTCCGGTTCCACTCGGTGAGCTGCCCGGCCTGCGCCTGGACGGTGTCGTAGAGCTGCTTGATCCGCAGGAGCGAGCGGACCCGCGCGAGCAGCTCCGGCTGGTTGATCGGCTTCGTCAGGAAGTCGTCGGCGCCGGCCTCCAGGCCTTTGATCCGCTCCTGCGCCGGATCGAGCGCCGTCACCATGACCACGGGGAGGATCCCGGTCGCGGGATTCTCGCGGATCTTCCGGCACACGTCGTAACCGCTCATCTCCGGCATGACCACGTCGAGGAGCACGAGGTCAGGCCGCTCGGCTTCCACCTTGGCGAGCGCCTCGGCCCCCGACCTCGCCGTGATGACCGCGTAGCCCTTCGCGGTCAGCAGATCCGCCAGGAGCTTGACGTTCTGCGGGGTGTCGTCGACGACGAGGATCTTCGCGGGGTCGCTCACGGGCCGCTCCCGCCCCGCGCCCGCTCCAGAACCTGGCGGACGGTCTCCAGGAACTCGAGCACGCTGATGGGCTTGGTCTGGTAGCCGTCGAACCCCGCGGCCATGATCTCCTGCTGACTCTGGGTCATGGCGGAGGCCGTGACGGCGATCACCGGGATCGCTGTCGTCGCCGGGTCGGCCCGGAGCTGCCGGAACGCCGTGATCCCGTCCATCCCCGGAAGCTGGATGTCCATGAGGATCAGGGCCGGCGGCGTCTCCCGGGCGAGCCGGATCCCCTCCTCGGCCGTCTCCGTCTCCACGGTCCGGTAGCCCTTGACCTGCAGCACGTCCCGCATCAGCCGCCGGTTCCGCTCGTTGTCCTCGACGATCAGGATCAGCTCGCCGGCCATGGCCTCAGCGGGAGAGTGAAGGTGAACGTCGAGCCCCTGCCCACCTCGCTCTTCACCCAGATCCGGCCCCCGTGCAGCTCTACGAACCTCCGGGCCAGCGCGAGCCCGAGCCCCGTCCCCTCGCGCTTGCGCGCGTAGTCGCCCCCGACCTGGCGGAACTCCTCGAAGATCACCTCCTGGTCCTCGGGCGCGATCCCGATCCCCGTGTCGCTCACCGCGATCTCGACCTGCCCGTCGGCCAGCGTCGCCGTGACCCCGATCCGCCCCCCCTCCGGCGTGAACTTCACCGCGTTCGAGAGGAGGTTCAGCAGGACCTGCCTGAGCTTCCGCTCATCGCCGACGAACTCCCCGAGCCGCTCGTCCAGGCTCAGCTCGAGGGCCAGCCTGTGCTGGCTCGCCCGCTCCCGGACGAGCGTGATGGCGTTGTCCAGCGCGACGCGCAGATCGAACCGCGCCAGCTCGAGCTCCATCCGCCCGGCCTCGATCTTGGAGAGGTCGAGGATGTCGTTGATCAGCGAGAGCAGGTGCCGCCCGGAGGCGAGGATGTCCTGGATGTACTCGGCCTGCTTCGGGTTCATCTCGCCGAACATCCGCGCCTGGAGGACCTCCGAGAACCCGATGATCGCGTTGAGCGGCGTGCGCAGCTCGTGCGACATGCTGGCGAGGAACTCGGACTTGTGCCGGCTCGCCGCCTCGAGCTGCCGGCTCTTCTCCTCGAGCTCGCGGAAGAGCCCGGCGTTCTGGATCGCCAGGGCAGACTGGCTCGCGAAGGTGCGGAGGAGATCCACGACCGCGGCCGGGAACTCCCCGGGCGCGCGCCGCATGACCGCCAAGGCCCCGACGATGCGGTCTTCCTGGAGGAGCGGGACGCCGAGGATGGCGCGGAAGCCCGTCCGGAGAACGACGCCGCGCAGCCGGCCCGCGTACGCGCCCTCCGCCGTGACGTCGGCGATCTGGATCGCCTCGCGGGTCGCCGCCGCCTGCCCCACCGCCCCCTCGCCGAGGCGCGGAGGCGTGGCCCGGAACGTCTCGACCAGTTCCTCGGGCAGCCCGCGCGTCGCCCGGAGGTGGAACTCGCCGGCGGCCTCGTCGTACTCGTAGATCGCCCCCCCGTCCGTCCCGGAGAGCTGCACCGCGTGAGACACGATGGTCGTCAGCACGGTCTCGAGGTCCAGTGTCGAGCTGACCGCTTGGCCGACTGCGCTCAGGGCGCGCAGCTCCTCGACAGACCGGGCCAGCTCTCGCGTCCGCGTTTGTAGCTCCTGGAACAGGCGGACGTTCTCGATCGCGATGACGGCCTGGTCCGCGAAGGTCTTGACCAGCTCGATCTGCTTTGAAGCGAATGGCCGGACCTCGCGGCGGTAGATGACCACGGCGCCGATTACCGAGTTCTCCTTGAGCAGCGGGACGGCCAGGAACGTCCGCGCGCCCATCAGCTCGACCGTAGCGAGCCGGTCGGGATCCCCCTGCTGGTAGGCCACATCGTCGGTGATGTCCGGGATGTGGACCGGCCGCTTCTCGGCGAGCAGGCGTCCGACACCGGTAGTCGGGCCCGGCCGCGTCAGCCGGAAGCGTTCTACAGCGGCCTCACTGGTGCCCCGGTGCGCGACCAAGCGAAAGCTGTCGCCCCCGTAGAGAAACAGGAGTCCGAGGTGGGCCTCGCACAACCGCGTCGCCCGCTCGAGGATGGTCTCGAACACGGGCGTCAGGTCGCTGGGCGAGCTGCTGATCACCTGCAGCACCTCGCTGGTCGCCGTCTGCTGCTCGAGCGCCTCGGTCAACTCCCGCGTCCGCTGCTCGATCTTGGCGTAGGACTCCTGGAGCTGGACCGCCATCCGGTTGAACTCGAGGGCCAGGGCTCCCAGTTCGTCCCGGTTCGGCACCTCGACTCGCTGGGAGAAGTCGCCCGAGGCGATCCGCCGGACCCGTTCGTCCATCTGCTTGACCGGCCCGATCAGCGACCAGGAGATGGCGTACCCGAGGAGCAGCGCGAGCCCGATGCTTCCCACGGCGAACCCGATGACCGTGCGCCGCGAGGTCTCGTAGGCCTCGTGGCCCGCCTCGATGCTCGAGACCATGTCCGCCTCGGCCTTGTTCACCAGCTCGTTGGTCAGGCGCTCGAGGCGGTCGGCGAGCGGTGTCGCCTGGGTCATTTGCAGCTCCCGCCCTTCGGCCGCCTTGCCAGCGCGGATCAGCTCGACGACCTGGGTGACCACGCGGATGAACCGCTCGTAGTCCTCGCGGACGCGCCCCATCAGCTCGACCTCGTCCTTGGCCACGAACTGCAGCCGGTCGAGGTCGTAACCGAACTGGTTGAGCTGGCGCAGGATGGCGTCGAGCGTCCGCTCCTCCGGGACCAGGAGCGCGGACGACACGCTGTAGAGCTGCGCGGTCGTGTCGTGTTGGAGCTGGCGGTACGCGGCGATCTTCCGCTGAAGCTTCACCAGGTCTTCCGCGCGCCGGTTCACGTCCCCGAGCACGCGCAGGCCGACCGCGCCCACCGCGATCAGGAGCACGACGATGGCGAGGAAGGCGACCAGCATCTTCCCGTGGACCGAGGCCGGCACCCGCGCCACGAGGCGGGGCAGCCACTGGGCGAGCCGCCTCACCGTGCCCGCCCCTCCCGCACGAGCGTCCGCAGGTCGCGGAGGAATTCCTCCGGATCGAAGCGCACGCCGAGATACTGGACCCTCAGGATGCCGCGCTGATCGACCAGCGACGTCAGGAACGTGTGGTCCACGTCGCCGGCGGGCCGCTTCTGGTAATAGACCCCGTAGCGACGCGCCACCTCCCGGATCTCGTCCGGCGTCCCCGTGAGGAACGCCCACCCGCCCGGCTCCGCCCCGTGCGCGCGGGCGTAGTGGCGGAGGGCCGCGGGCGTGTCCCGCTCGGGGTCCACCGTGATCGAGACGAAGAACACCATGCGGCCGAACTCGCGGCCGAGGCGCTTCTGGAGCCCCGCCATCTTGACGGTGAGTAGGGGGCAGGCATCCACGCAGGTCGCGTAGATGAAGGTGACCGCGACGACCTTGCCGCGGAGGTCGGCGAGCGACAGGCGTGCCCCGTCCTGCGTCGTCAGGGCGAAGTCGGGCGCCGGGCCGATCTCGCGGAGCGTCCCGTCCTGCCCGGCCTGGTGGGCAAGCCCCGGCGGCACCCAGGCCACCACCGCGAGGACCACCAGGACCGCGAACCCCGCCGCGCCGCGCGTGGCCAAGTTACCCCTTCAGCTCCTTCTTGAGCTCGTTGAGGAACCGCCAGTCGGTCCCCTGGGCGATGATCTTCTGGGGACTCGATTTGACCATGCCCGCCTCGTGGAGACGCAGGGCGTAGAAGCGAATGGTGTCCTCGGGGTTGTACTCCTGCGACCTGTCGTACGGGATCTCTTTCATCGACTGCAACACGTAGTCGTAACGCGTCGCGTAGCCCTTGTCGATGAGGAACCGGGCAGCCCGCTCCGGCTCCCGGGCGCACAACTCCGCGGCCTTCATGATCGCCCGTACCCCTCGTTTCGTCGCCACCGGGTGCCGGCGAACGAACTCGCGGTTTCCGGCCACCATGCAGCAGAAGTATTGAGACCACGGCCGATCCATCATGCTGTTGACCACCACGTGCCCGATCTTCCGCGCCCGGAGCTCCTGCGGCTCGGGCGGAAAGGCCATGTATGCATCGATCTTCCCCGCGGCGAGGAGCTCGATCGACTCCGTCGACGGGTGTGTGACCCAGCTGACGTCCTTGCGGGGATCGAGGCCCACGTGCGTGAGCATGCTGCTCAGGAACACGTGCTGACTCGATCTCAGCTGCAGCACGGCGATGGTCTTGCCCTTCAGGTCCTTGATCGACCGGATCCGCTCGGTCCCGAACAGCTCGAAGCACCCGACGTGGACCCCGGCCATGACGATGATCGGATCGCCGGCGTCGACCTGGATGATGAGCGGCCCGCTGAACGTCACGCTCATGTCGGCCTGGCCAGAAGCCACCAACGTCAGGGGACCAAGGCCACCTCCCGGATGCGTGACGTACTGCACGTCTGTGAACCCCTCGGTAGGCAGAAACTGCTCGGCCAGATACATCGGGGCCACACAGACGGCGGGGACCCGAACGAGCCTGAGCCTCGTCGTCTCGGGCGGCGGCTCGGCGGCTTCGGGGCCGGAGCGGGTACCCAGCAGTCCCGCCGCCCCGGCGAAGGTAAGCCCCCGCAGGAACTCCCGCCGTCTCATCGCGTCAGCTCTTTCACTCGGGCGCAGCCCGCTTCAGCACAGCGTCCCAGACCCGGCCGACCCCGAGCCGTTCGGCCCAGTCGGCGACGTAGCGCGAGTCGAGCTCGGCCCCGGACACCCTCAGGATGCCGACGACATCGCGCAGGTGGAGCTCCGACTGTCCCTCCTGGTAGTAGATCAGCTTGTACAGGATCACGTCCTCAGCGCGCGCGAACCAGGCATCGCGCCCCGGGACCAGTGGGAGGCGCTGACGACGCTCCAGTCGCAGACGATCGTACGGCGCCTCCTTGTTGACGAAGATGTCCACCTTGAGGCCCGAGCCGGGATGGATGATGTTGAATTGCCCTCGGGTCTCGATCGCCTCGCGCGCCGACTCCTCGCTCAGGTAGAAGTCCGAGGGGGGGAATCGGTCGAGCAAGGCCGGGAGCTGCGCCGGTTCGAGTGCCGCCACGATGTCGATGTCCTGGGTGAAGCGCGGCTCCCCGTAGTAGATGGACGCCTGTGAGCCGGCGATCATGTATCGGATCTCCAGGCCCTCCAGCGCTTCCACGACGTACCGGAGGAGCTCAGCCTGCGTCACGGCGGAGTCTCCGCGCCACTTCCTGCCGGACCCGGTCCTCGCTCCAGTGCGGGTGGCGCGCCGCAAGGAACGCGGTCAGTCGCATCCGCGCCAGTTCCCAGGCCTCGTGGGCGAGCCGGAGTCGCTCCACGCCAGGCTTCGCCTGGAGGATCCTCGAGACCTCGGGATGGACGACTTCCATCCCCGACAGGTTCGGAGTCGGCCCGGTGCTCACCCCTTCAGCTCCTGCTTCAGCTCGTCGAGGAACCGCCAGTCCGTGCCCTGGGCAATGATCTTCTGCGGGCTCGACTTGATCATCCCGGCTTCGTGGAGCCGGAGGGCGTAGAAGCGGATGGAATCCTCCGGGTTGTAGTCGCGCCACTTCCCGTAGGGCAGCTCCTTCATCGTCTGGAGGGCATAGTCGTAGACCTTGGCGAAGCCCTTGTCCACGAGGAGCTGGGCGGCGCGCGCCGGCTCGGTCGCGCAGATGTTCGAGGCCTTTAGGATCGCGCGGATGGCTCGCTTGGTCGCGACCGGATTCTTGCGGACGAACTCACGGTTCCCGGCGACGATGCAGCAGAAGTACTGGGACCAGGGCCGGTCTACCACGCTGCTCACCACGACGTGGCCGATCTTCTTCGCCCGCATCTCCTGCCCGAACGGCGGGAAGGTCATGAGCGCGTCGATCTTCCCCTCGGCCAGAAGCTGCATCGCCTCCACAGGAGAATGCACCACGAAGTGGATGTCCTTCCGGGGATCGAGGCCGACGTACGCCATCATGGTTGCCAGAAAGCTGTGGTGGGGCGAGCCGAACGCCGGCACGGCCACGGTCTTCCCCTTGAGGTCGCGGATCGCCCGGACCCGATCCGTGCCGAACAGCTCGTAGCACCCGATGTGGACGCCGGCCAGCAGCACGATCGGTTCGCCCGCGTCCACCTGGATGATGAAGGGCGGAGCGAAGGCCATGCTGATCTGGGCTTCGCCCGAGCCGAGGGCCTTGTAGATCCCCTCGGCGCCGGGCTTCTGGACGTAGCCCACGTCCGTGAAGCCCTCGGTGTGCAGCAGCTCCTCGGCCACGTACTGAGGCGCCACGCAGATCCCGGGGATCTGCACCAGCCGCAGCTTCGTCGTCTCCGGCGGGGCTTCGGCGGCCGCCGCCTCGCCGCCGAGGCCGAGCACTCCGCCCGCGCCCGCGACCAGCCCACCCAGGAACTCCCGCCGACTCCAGCTTCGCTGTCGTTGGCTCATCCCTTCAGCTCCTTCTTGAGCTCGTTGAGGAAGCGCCAGTCGGTCCCCTGGGCGATGATCTTCTGGGGGCTCGCCTTGATCATGCCGACCTCGTGGAGGCGGAGCGCATAGAAGCGTACCGTGTCCTCGGGGTCGTACTCGCGCCATCGAGCGTAGGGCACATCCTTCATCGTCTGGAGCGCGTACTCGTAGTTGGCCTCGTGACCCTTGTCCACGAGCAAGCGGGCCGCTCGATCGGGCTGGAGACCGCAGACGTCGGCCGCCTTCAGGATCGCGCGTAGCGCCCGCTTGGTCGCCACCGGATGCTTCCGGACGAACTCGCGGTTCCCGGCAACCATGCAGCAGAAATATTGAGACCACGGCCGGTCCACCGCGCTGTTGACGACGACGTGGCCGATCTTTCTCGCACGGAGCTCCAGGTTGTCCGGTAAGAAGCCCAGGAAGGCGTCGATCCTCCCGTCAGCGAGCCGCCGCATCGCCTCGTCCGGGGGGAGCGTAACAAAGTGAATATCCTTGCGGGGGTCCAGACCAACATGCGCGGCCATGATGGCGATGAAGAGGTATTGGATGGACGCCAAGTCGGGCACTGCGACCGTCTTGCCCTTCAGGTCCCGAATGCCGCGGACCCGAGCGGTTCCGAACAGCTCGAAGCAACCCACGTGACCCCCGGCCAGTATCACGACCGGGTCTCCCGCCTCCACTCGCTTGATCAGCGGTGCGGCAAAGGCCATGCTGATGTCGGCTTGGCCGGAGGCCAGGCCCGGTGCCGTCCCGAAGGCCGCTACCTCCCTGACGTATTGCACGTCGGCAAACCCCTCGCCCCCGAGGAGTGTTTCGGCGACGTACTGAGGAGCCGCACAGATCCCCGGGATCTTGACGAGCCTGAGCCTCGGCGTCTCGGGGGGCGGTTCCGCCTCCGACGGCTCCGGCCGCAACCCGAGCCACAGCGCCGCCCCCGCGGCACCGAGGCCACCGAGCACCCGCCGTCGGGCGATCATCCCTTCAGCTCCTTCTTCAGCTCGTTCAAGAACCGCCAGTCCGTCCCCTGCGCGATGAGCTTTTGGGGGTTCGTCTTGATCATGCCGATTTCATGGAGCCGCAGCGCATAGAAACGCGCCGCGTCCTCGGGATTGTACTCGCGCCATCGGTTGTAAGGAACGTCCTTCATCGTCTGCACCGCGTAGCCGTACTCTGTCGTGAATCCCCGCTCGACGATGCGCCGGGCCGCCCGCTCCGGCTCCCGGGCGCAGACGTCGGTCGCCTTGAGGATCGCCCGCAGGGCTCGCTTGGTGGCCACCGGGTACTTGCGCACGAAGTCCGAGCTGGCGGTCACCACACAGCAGAAGTACTGCGACCAGGGCCGGTCCACGGCGCTGTTGACGACGACGTGGCCGACCTTCTTGGCCCGGAGCTCTTGAGGCACCGGCGGGAACGCCATCAACGCATCCACCGTGCCTTCGGTGAGGAGCCGCGCGGACTCGCTCGGCTGATGTGTGAACCAGTTGATGTCCTTGGCGGGGTCGAGGCCGACATAGGCCGCCATGCTCGCCAGGAAGACGTGGTGAGCACCCCCCATGTACAACACCCCGACGGTCTTCCCCTTCAGGTCCCGGATAGAGCGGACGCGCTCGGTCCCGATCAACTCGAAGCACCCGGGGTGGACACCCGCCAGCAGGACGATGGGAACCCCGGCGTCTACCTGGATGAGGAAGGGGGCCACGAAGGCCATGCTGATGTCGAGCGCACCAGCCGCGAAGCCAGCATAGGTGGCCGGCCCCGGAACATACTGGACATCGGCAAACCCCTCGGCGCGCAGGAGCTCTTCGGCCACGAACTGCGGCGCGACACAGATGCCGGGGATCTGGGAGAGCCGGACCCGGGGGGTCTCGGGTGGCGGCTCGGCGGCGACGGTTCCGCCGCACAAGCCCACAAGCCCTGCCGCGCCCAGTCCGCCGAGGAATTCGCGCCGGCCGATCCTGTCTGCACGCTGGTTCATGCCCGTGCCCTCCTCAGCCGATACACGAACGCCCCCGCCGACCATTCGGATGGCTGCCGGGGGCGTCGGAAAACTGTCCAGGAGCCCGCTCGAGGACGATGACCGCCTCCTCCGAGGCCGGACGGTCGTGCTCCGGAACTTGGCGGCAGTCTAGGCGGAAGCGGGCGGGGCCGTCAAGCTTCCACTCGCCGTCGCGCTACCAGCGCGCGACCCCGACCTGCGTGAAGTGGCCGAGGATCTGGAGGAAGATCCCGCCGGCGAAGAGGGCCCAGCCCACCGCTGCCGCCGCCTTCGCCAGCCCGGGCCACCGCTCGCGCGGAATTTCGACCCCGTCGCCGGTCCTCGACCACCACACGGCCAGGGCCAAGAGCAGGAGCCCGCCGATGAAAACGGCGGCGAGCCCCGCATCCACCACATACATGGCGGGAACGGCCATTCACCTCTCCCTTCCGCCCGATCCTCCGGGCTCACCCAGTACCCGAAGCCCTTCCGCGCGGACCTGCTCGAGCACCTCGCGCACCGGCACGCCGCGCTCGCGCGCGAGCCGCCGCACCTCCTCGAACTCGGGCGTCACCGTCACGACGCGCCCGCCGAGGCGCGAGACCTTGAAGGTCACGGGGCCGACCGACGTCTCGACTCGCGTGAGCTCCCGCGGGAGCCGCGTCCGCTCGAACTCCCGCCACCGCACCCCGATCGTCGTGGTCTCGCGGAAGAGCAGGGTCGAGAGCTCCGCGACCCGGTCCGGCGGGGCGAGCACGGTCAGGACGATCCCCGGCCGGCTCCGCTTCATGATGACCGGAGTCAGGTGCACGTCGAGCGCCCCGGCCTCGAGGAGCCGCTCCATGAGGGGCTCGTAGAGCTGGGGCGACATGTCGTCGATCGTCGTCTCGACGGCCGCGAGCATCTCCGTCTCCGCGCCCGACGGCGCCCCGCTCTCACCCAGGAGCACGCGGAGGAGGTTCGGCGTCTCGAGCTGGCGCGTCCCGGCGCCCCAGCCGATCGCCCGGAGCGTCATCGGCGGAACGGGCCCGTGGGTGGCCAGCGTCGTGAGGATCGCGGCGCCGGTCGGGGTGACGAGCTCGGCGCGGACGCCGTTGTCGTACACGGGGAAGCCGCGCAGGAGCTCAGCCGTAGCGGGGGCGGGCACCGGCAAACGGCCGTGCGCCGTCTCCACGGTTCCACCGCCGAGTGGGAAGGCGGACACGTAGACGGCCTCCACGCCGAGCGCGTCGAGGCCGGCCACGGCGCCGACGACGTCCACCAGCGTGTCGAGGGCGCCGACCTCGTGGAAGTGGACGGCCTCGACCGGGACCCGGTGGACGCGCGCCTCCGCCTCGGCGAGGCGCCGGAGGATCGCCGACGCGCGCTCCTTCAACGGGTCGGGCAAGGTGCTGCGCTTGATGGGCCCGAGGAGGTCGGCGAGGTCGTGGAAGCGGACGGCCGGGTCGGTCTCCACGACGAGGTGGGTCCCGTGGAGGCCGGCGCGCTCGACCGTCCGCGGCTCGAGCCGCCAGCCGGGGACGCCGAGGGCGCGGACGGCCTCTTCCAGCGCGCCGAGGGGGCACCCCGCATCCACGAGCGCGCCCAGGATCATGTCGCCGCTCGCGCCCGCCGGGCAGTCGAAGTACGCGATCTTCACGCTAACCGCCGCCCTTCCCTGATCGCCCGCCAGATCCGTTCCGGCCGCAGCGGCATGTCGAGGCCGCGGACCCCGAACGGCGCGAGCGCGTCGAGGACCGCGTTCACCACCGCCGGCGGGGCTCCCACCGCCCCGGCTTCCCCCACGCCCTTCGCGCCGAGCGGGTTGACCGGCGTCGGCGTGACCGTCCGGTCCAGCTCGAAGTCCGGGAGGTCGTCGGCCTTCGGCACGGCGTAGTCCATGAGCGTCCCCGTCAGGCACTGCCCGCCCTCATCGTAGACGACCTCTTCCCGGAGCGCCGCCGCGATCCCCTGGGCGATGCCGCCGTGGAGCTGCCCCTCGAGGAGCAGTGGGGAGAGGACGTTCCCGACGTCGTCCACGCCGACGAAACGGAGGAGCCGGATCGCGCCGGTCTCGGGTAGAACCTCAACGACCGCCACGTAAACGCCGAACGGCACGGTCAAATCTGGAGGGTCCCACGCGCTCGATCCCTCGAGCCCCGGCGCCATCCCCGGCGGAAGCTTCGCCGCGCGGTGGGCCTCGCGGGCGACGTCGCGGAAGGCGAGCGCCCGGGCGGGGTAGCCCTTCACGAAGAGCCGGCCCTCTTCGAACGTGACGTCCTCGGGCGCCGCCTCGAGCAGGTGGGCCGCGAGCCGGCGCGCCTTGTCTCGAACCGCCCGGGCCGCGAGGTAAACAGCCGTCCCCCCCACGCAGGTCCCCCGACTCCCGCCCGTTCCGAACCCGGCCGGGACAACGGCCGTGTCGCCGTGGAGGACCGTCACGTCCTCCATCGGCACGCCGAGCTCGTCGGCGACGAGCTGGGCGAAGGTCGTCTCCTGCCCCTGGCCGTGCGGCGAGATGCCCGTCAGCACGGTCACGCGCCCCGAGGGCTCGACGCGGACGGCCCCGTACTCCCATCCCTGGAACGCCATCGCCCGGGACGGCCCGGTCCCCGCGGTCTCGACGAAGGTCGAGAGCCCGAGGCCCAGGTACCGGCCCTCGCGCCGGAGGCGCACCTGCTCGGCGCGGAAGGCGCGGTAGTCCACCATCTCGAGGGCGCGGTCGAGCGTCAGCGCATAGCGTCCCGTGTCGAAGACCAGTCCCGAGGGGACCCGGTACGGGAACTCCTCGGGCCGGATGAAGTTCCGCCGCCGGATCTCCGCCGGGTCGAACCCGAGCTCCGCCGCCGCGAGATCCGCGAGCCGCTCGATCACGTACGCGCCCTCCGGGCGACCGGCGCCACGGTACGGTGCCGTCGGCGTCTTGTGGGTGTAGACCCCGCGGACCGTGCAGGTCGCCGCGGGGATCCGGTACGCGCCCGTGATGAGGCGCCCGGCGAGGACCACCGGGACCGCGCTGAAGGTCTCCGGATACGCGCCCAGGTCCGCGAGCCCGGTGACCCGGAGGCCGAGGAACGTCCCGTCCGCCGCCACGGCGAGCTCCCCCTCGTGGACCTGCCCCCGGCCCTGTGCGGTCGCCAGCAGGCTCTCGCTCCGCGTCTCGACCCACTTGACGGGCCGTCCGAGCCGCACCGCGGCCGCCACCGTCACCAGCTCGTCGTCGTAGAGGCCGGCCTTGCAGCCGAAGCCGCCCCCGACCTCGGGCGCGATCACCCGGATCCGGTGCTCGGGGAGCCCGAGCACGACCGACACGTCGGCCCGGACCCGGTGAGGCATCTGGGTCGAGATCCAGACGGTGAGCTGTCCGCCCTGGTAGTGCGCGAGGCAGCCTCGCGCCTCCAGCGGGATCGGAGCCAGGCGCTGGTGGGCGAAGCGCCCCCGGACGACGCGCGCCGCCGCCCGGAAGGCGCCGTCCACGTCGCCGTTCTGCCAGGAGAGCTCGAAGGCCAGATTGGAGTCGAGGGTCGGATGGACGCGCGGCGCCCCCGGCGCGAGGGCCCGCGCCGCATCCGTCACGGCCGGCAGGGGCTCGTACTCGACCGTGACACGGTCCGCCGCGTCCCGCGCCCGGTACCGGTCGGCCGCGACGACCGCGACGACGGGCTGGCCCACGTACCGGACGGCGTCGGCCGCGAGCGGCGGATGCGGGGGGATCCGGAACCCCGGGGGCTGGACCGCGATCGGCTTCGGCGCGAGGTCCTCGAGGTCGGCCGCCGTGAGCACGGCCGCCACGCCCGCCTCCGCGCGCGCGTCCTCGATGTCCGGCTTGGCGATCCGGGCGTGGGCGTGCGGGCTCCGGACAAAGACGAGGTGGAGGAGGCCCGGCGGGGCCAGGTCGTCGAGGTAGGTCGCCTGGCCCTGGATCAGGCGCGGGTCCTCGAGGCGCTTCACGTGGGCGCCGACGAAGCGCGGCGCTGGGGACATGCGTGCGACTCCTCGGGACTCCTCGGAGCCTAGTGGGGCTTGAAAGTTCGGTCCAGCTCGACGTCGATGAGGGTCGGACCGCTCCGCGCGAGGGCCCGCGCGAGGGCGGGACCGACCTCGGAGGTCTTCTCGACGCGCTCGGCCGCGACGCCGAACGATTGGGCGAGCGCCGGGAAGTCCACCCGCGGGTCCTCCAGGTCCATGCCGATGTAGCGATCGGCCTGGGCCGCGAGCCCCTTCATCGCGTAGACCCGCTGCTTGAGGATCCGGTAGGAGGCGTTGTTGAGGATCACCAGCACGACCGCCACCCGGTAGTGGGCGGCCGTCCAGAGCGCCTGGCAGGTGTACAAGGCACTCCCGTCGCCGATCAGCCCGACGACCGGGCGGTGCGGCAGGGCGAGCTTCACGCCGATCGCGGCCGGCAGCCCCCAGCCGATCCCCCCGCCCCGCAGGCCGAAGAAGCTCTTCGGGTCGTTGGACCGGAGGAACGTGCGGAGGCCCGCCCCCGAGGAGATCGTCTCGTCCACGACCACCGCCTCCGGCGGGAGCGCCTCGCCCACGGCGTGCATCAGCGCCAGCGGCGTGATCGGCACCCTGTGGGCTTCGGCCCGGGCGCGGGCTTCCAGCTCCTCGCGGTGCCGCGCCTTGGCCGCGCGCGTCTCCTCGAGGCGCTGCCGGGCGCGCGCGCGGCGCTCGGGACCGAGCCGCTCCTCCAGCAGCTCGGCGAGGTCCGGCAGCGTCGCCTTCGGGTCGCCGAGTATCGCGACGCGCGCCGGGTAGTTCTTGCCGAGCTCCCACGGGTCCGTGTCGAGGTGGACGATCGTGAGGTCGGGCGGCACGGGCTCGACGTCGGAGGGGAGCGACAGGGTGAGGAGATCCGCGCCGACCGAGAAGAGCACGTCGGTCTGGGTCAGGAGCTGGCGGACCACCGGCGCCTGGCGGACGAACGCCCCCCGGAAGAGCGGGTGGGACGCGGGGAACGAGGCGGTGTTCGCGATCCCCTCGGCGTAGACGGGCGCCCCGAGGAGCTCGGCCACGCGCACGAGCTCGGCGTGCGCGTCGCCCTGCGCCACCGCGTCGCCCGCCATGATCAGGGGCCGCTCGGCGGCGGCGAGGAGCGCCGCCGCGGCCTCGACCGCCGCCCGGTCCCCGCGCAGCCCCGGCGCGACGCGCGTCGGGGCGCCCAGGTCCACGTCCCCTTCGGCGTTCAGGACGTCGGCCGGGAGCGAGAGGAACACCGGGCCGGTCGGTGGCGCCAGCGCGGTCTTGGCCGCGCGGTGGACCGCCCGCGGAAGGTCCTGGAGCCGCCGCACCTCGGCCGACCACTTGACGAAGGGGCGCGCGATCGGCGGAAGGTCCGCCCAGAGGATCGGCTCCGTGAAGTTGAAGCTCTGGTCGTGCTGGCCGGCCGTGACGAGGAGCGGCGCACCGGCCCGCTGGGCGTCGTAGAGCATGCCGAGGGCGTTGCCGAGCCCCGGGGCGACGTGGACGTTGACGACCGCGAGCCTCCCCGACGCCTCGGCGTAGCCATCGGCCATGGCGACGACGCCGGCCTCCTGGAGGCCGAGGACGTACGCGAGGCCGGGCTGGGCGACGAGGCCGTCCATGAGCGGGAGCTCGGTCGTTCCCGGGTTGCCGAATATGTACCCGGCGCCCTCCTGGCGCAGGAGCTCCAGAAACGCCCGCTTCCCCGACATGAACGGCATAGTCGCCTCCGGCGATCCACCCCCTTCTCCCTCCGGGGAGGGAGAGGGATGGGGTGAGGGAGGGTCCGGCCGCGCCCCCTCACCCTGCCCTCTCCCCCGAGGGGAGAGGGGAGCAAAGGTTACCGGATCTTGACGGCCAGCTTGTTGATCCGGTCGGCCAGGCAGCCGGCGCCGAACCCGTTGTCGATGTTCACCACGGCCACCCCGGGAACGCAGGTCGCGAGCATCGCGAGCATGGCGGCGAAGCCGCCGAGCGACACCCCGTAGCCGACGCTCGTCGGCACCGCGATGACGGGCCGGTCCACGAGCCCGCCGACGACGCTCGGCAGTGCCCCCTCCATCCCGGCCACGACGACGATCGCGTTCGCCTCGAGGAGGAGCGGGTGGTGCTCGAGGAGGCGGTGGAGCCCCGCGACCCCCGCGTCGTAGATCCGCTCCACCCGGTTCCCGCGCACCTCCGCCGTGACCGCCGCCTCCTCCGCGACGGGCAGGTCCGAGGTCCCCGCGCTCACCACGGCGACGAGCCCGACCCCGTCGACCGGCTCGGGATTCGCGACGAGCAGGCGCGCCTCCGCGTGATACCGGACGGGGATCCCCGCCGCGAGGACGGCCTCGTGGATCGCCGGCGTCGCTCGGGTGGCAAGGACGTTCCGGTGCTCCCGGGCGAGGCGCTCCAGGATCCCGACGACCTGCTCCGGCGTCTTGCCCTCGCAGAAGGCCGCCTCGGGTGCCCCCGAGCGGATCGCCCGGTGCGTGTCGAGCTTCGCGAACCCGAGGTCCTCGAACGGGAGCCGCCGCAACCGGGCGAGCGCCTCGTCCAGGGAGAGCCGACCCGCCTGGACGGCGGCGAGGAGCTCGCGAAGGCGGTCCGCGTCCACGAGCCCCTCACCCTGCCCTCTCCCCCTGAGGGGGAGAGGGGGGCTTCAGGAGCGCCTCGTTGAGGCTGCCCGATCGGAACCCCCGGAGGTCCACGGTGACGTAGAGGAAGCCGAGCTCCCGGAGCCGCCGCGCGATCGCCTCGGCGCGCCCGTCCTCCCACAGCCGCCCCATCTCCGACCGGTCCACCTCGAGGCGGGCCAGGTCGCCGTGGTGGCGGACGCGGAAGTTCCGGAAGCCGAGCTTCCGGACGAAGGCCTCCGCCCGGTCCACCTGGCGGAGCTTTTCCGGCGTGATCGGTGTGCCGTACGGGAAGCGGGAGGACAGGCACGCCATCGCGGGCTTGTCCCACGTCGGCAGCCCGAAGGCCCGCGACAGCTCCCGGATCTCCGCCTTGCCGAGGCCGGCCTCGACGAGCGGGGCCCGCACGCCCCGCTGCCGCGCCGACGCCATGCCGGGCCGGTGGTCGCCGAGGTCGTCCACGGTGGCGCCGTAGACCAGGTGCCGGAAGCCCTCGGCCGCCGCCACGGGCTCCAGCCGCGCGAACAGCTCCTCCTTGCAGAAGAAGCAGCGGTTCGGCGGGTTCTCCGCATACGCGGGATTGTCCACCTCCCGGGTGCGGACCACGAGGTGGCGGAGCCCGATGAGCCCGGCCAGGCGCCGCGCCTCCTCCAGCTCTCCCTCGGGGTAGCTCTCCGAGTCGGCGGTGACCAGCACCGCCCGGGCACCGAGCGCGTCGCGCGCCGCCCAGCCGAGGAACGTCGAGTCCACGCCGCCCGAGAACGCGACGACCACGCTCTCGAGGTCGCGCAGCACCCCGAGGAGGCACCCGTACTTCCCCCGCGTGTCGGGGGCGAGGGCGCCGAGGCGCGCGTCATTCTCCAAAGCGCGTCATCTCCTCGAAGACCCGGTAGCGGTCCTCGATCTCGGACTCCCGGAGCCTGAGCAGCCGGTTGAGCGAGAAGTCCTCGACCGTGAACGAGGCCATCACGCTCCCGTAGACGATAGCACGCCGGAGCGCCCCGTCGTCCACGGTGCCCGCGCGCGCGAGCGCCCCCATGAACCCGCCGGCGAACGTGTCGCCCGCCCCCGTCGGGTCGAAGACCGAGTCGAGCGGGAACGCCGGGACGAAGAAGAAGCGCTCGGCCGTCGCCATGAGCGCCCCGTACTCGCCGCGCTTCACCACCACCGTCCGGGGCCCGTAGCCCAGGATCGTCCGGGTCGCCTTGATCAGGTTGGCCTCTTCCGTCAGCATCCGCGCCTCGGCGTCGTTGACGACCAGCGCGTCCACCTCGGCGAGGACGCGCCGGAGGGCGGGGCGCTTCCCCTTGATCCAGAAGTTCATCGTGTCGAGGGCGACCAGCCGCGGCCGCTCGACCTTGCGGAGGACGTCGAGCTGCAGCTCGGGGTCGATGTTGGCGAGGAACAGGAACGGGGTCGCCTGGAAGTGCGCGGGGAGGGCCGGGCGGAAGTCGGCGAAGACCCCCAGCCGCGTGTCGAGGGTCCTGGCCTCGTTGAGGTCGTAGCCGTACTCCCCGACCCAGCGGAACGTCGCCCCGTCCGCGACCTGGAGCCCCGCGAGATCCACGCCGCGCCGCGCGAGCAGCTCGAGGTGCGTCCGGGGGAAGTCGCGCCCCACCACCGCGACCAGCCGCACCGGCACGAAGAACGACGCGGCGTAGGCGAAGTAGGTCGCCGAGCCGCCGAGGGCCTCGTCGGCCTTGCCGAACGGGGTCCGGACCGTGTCGAGGGCGACGGACCCGACGACGAGGAGCTCAGCCACGGCGGCGGCCCTTCCGGAGCCGCACCCGCTTCGCCGCCTGCGCCCGGCGCCGCGGGGCCGGGAAGTACTTGCCGATCAGCAGGCCGAGCTTCCTGCGCGTCGCGGGCGGGAACGCCCCCGGGGCCGTGATGACGGCGTTCTTCAGGAGCGCGGGGCACGGGCAGCTCCGCGGCGGCGCGATCAGCGGGACGACGCGCCGCAGGACGTCCTTGGCCGTGGCGACGTTCTTCAGGAGGTTCGCGACGACCGCCTCGACCGTCACGGCCTCCTCGCTCTCGTGCCAGACATCGTAGTCGGTCGCCAGCGCCAGCGTCGCGTAGCAGAGCTCCGCCTCCCGCGCGAGCTTCGCCTCCGGCATGTTGGTCATCCCGATCACGTCCACGCCCCAGGCCCGGTAGATCCGCGACTCCGCCTTCGAGGAGAACTGGGGCCCCTCGATGCAGAGGTACGTGCCGCCCCGGTGGACCCGGGCCCCCGTCCCGACGGCCGCCGCGTAGAGCCGGGAGGCGAGGTCGGGGCACACGGGCTCGGCCATCCCGACGTGGGCGACGATGCCGTCGCCGAAGAACGAGGCGACCCGGCGCCGCGTGTGGTCGTAGAACTGGTCCGGGATCACGAGGTCGAGCGGCGCGATCTCCTCCCGCATGCTCCCCACCGCGCTCACCGAGACCACCCACTCGACGCCGAGCGCCTTGAGCCCGTAGATGTTCGCGCGGAAGTTCAGCTCGGTGGGCATGAGGCGGTGCCCCCGGCCGTGGCGCGGGAGGAAGACGAGCTCGTGCGCCCCGAGCCGGCCGACGCAGTAGGCGTCGGAGGGATCCCCGAAGGGCGTCCGGACCCTCACCCAGCGGACGTCCGTGAGCCCCTCCAGCTCGTAGAGGCCGCTCCCGCCGATGACGCCGATGCGCGCCTCAGCCATCGACCGCCTCTCCCTCGAGGGCATCGTCCGTCACCCCCGTCACCCGCACCCGCGCGAAGCGCCGCCCGAGGTCGCCCGGACCGGCGAAGGCGACCTCCAGGTAGTTCCCCGTCAGCCCAACGAGGAGGCCGCGCTCCCGGTCCCGGTGCTCCAGGACGAGCACCTCCACCTCGCGCCCGAGGTGGGCGCGCCGGAAGGCCAGGTGCTTCGCCGCGCCGAGGCGGCGAAGCCGCGCCGTCCGCCGCCGGATCGCCTCCGGCGGGACCCGCGGCGTCCCCAGGCGCGCGGCCTCCGTCCCTCGCCGGTCGGAGTAGGAGAAGACGTGGAGGTAGCTGAACGGCAGCGCCCCCACGAGGGCCTCGGTCTCGCCGAACTCGGTCTCGCTCTCCCCGGGGAAGCCCGTGATCAGATCCGTCCCGAGCCCGAGGTCGGGCAGCGCCGCCGCGAGCCGCTCGACGAGTCCGCGGTACATGCGGACGCTGTACGGGCGCCGCATCGCCCGGAGGACCCGATCCGAGCCAGACTGGAGCGGGACGTGGAGGTGACGGCAGACCCGCGGCTCCGTGGCGAGCGTCTCCATCAGCTCCGGCGTGAAGTAGGCCGCCAGGATCGAAGAGAGCCGGAGGCGCCCGAGCCCCGGAACCTCGAGGACGCGGCGGACCAGCGCCGCCAGGCTCGAGCGCGGCACGAGATCCCAGCCCCAGTGGCCCAGGTCCACCCCCGTGAGGACCACCTCCCCGTAGCCCGCCGCGACGAGGCTCTCCACCTGCTCGATGACGACGGGGAGCGGCTGGCTCCGGCTCCCGCCGCGCGCGAAGGGCACGATGCAGAACGCGCAGCGGTGCTGGCAGCCGTCCTGCACCTTGACGAAGGCGCGGGTGTACCCCGGCGCGAAGCGGCGGAGCGGGATGACCGGGTCAGGCCGCGGCGCGAAGACGTCGCCCACCCGGACGAGCGGGCGCACCCGCTTGCGCAGGCCGTCGAGCAGGTCGGGGAGCGCGTGCCTGTCCCGCGTCCCCAGCACCAGGTCCACCCCGGGGATGCGCGCGATCGCCTCCGGGTTCGTCTGGGCGTAGCAGCCCGTCACGACGACGAACGCGTCGGGATTACGCGCGACGGCGCGCCGGATCGCCTGGCGGTCGGAGCAGTCCGCACGCGCGGTCACGGTGCAGGTGTTGATGACGTAGAGCTGGGCCGGCTGCTCGAACGACACCGTGCGGAAGCCCCGGGCCTCGAGGAGCGCCTGGATCTCGCTCGTGTCGTACTGGTTGAGCTTGCAGCCGAGCGTCGCGAACGCGACGGTGACGGGCGCCGGGCTCTCGAGGAGCGCAGGCTCAGGCACTGACCGTCGCGACGAACTCGGGCGCCCGAGCCGCCCGCCTCGGCCGCGCGGGGCGCTCCGGCGTCGCGAGCTGCCCGCAGGCGGCGCCGACGTCCTCCCCCTTCGACCACCGGATCGTCGCGGTCAGGCCCGCGTCGAGGAGTGTCCGCTGGAACGCCAGGATCCGTTCGAGAGGGGGACGGCGGAAGCCGGAGCCCTCCCAGGCGTTGAAGGGGATCAGGTTCACCTTGCAGCGCAGCCTTGCGAGCCGCCGGGCGACGCGCCGGGCGTCCGCGACCGCGTCGTTGACCCCGTCGAGCAGCACGTACTCGAAGGTCATCCGCTGCCGGACCGGCAGGGGGAACCGCCGGCAGGCCGCGACGAGATCGTCGAGCCCCCAGCCGCGGTTGACGGGCATCAGGCGCCCGCGCACCTCGTCGGTCGCCGCGTGGAGCGAGATCGCGAGGTTGACGCCGAGCCTCTCCCGCGCGAGCCGCTCGATCCCCTGGACGAGCCCCACCGTGGACACCGTGATGCGGCGGGGGGAGAAGCCGAGCCCCCGGGGCGAGGTGAGGATCCGCAGCGCCTTCACGGTCGCCGCGTAGTTCGCCAGCGGCTCCCCCATCCCCATGAAGACGATGTGGGTGATCCGCTCCCCGGGGCCCAGCGCCTGCCGCGCCGCCATGACCTGGCCGACGATCTCCCCCGCCGTCAGGTTGCGGACGAGCCCCATGGTGCCGGTCAGGCAGAAGGCGCAGGCGAAGCCGCACCCGACCTGGGTCGAGACGCAGAGCGTCAAGCGGTCCCGCTCCGGCATGAGGACCGCGTGGACCACCCGCCCGTCCTCGAGCCTGAGGATGAGCTTCCGGCTTCCGTCGCGCGACACGAGCGTCGAGACGACGTCGGGCACGCCGACCACGGCTTCCCGCTCGAGCCGCGCGCGGAAGGGCTTCGGCAGGTTCGACATCGCCTCGAACTCGCGCACGCCTTTGCCGAAAATCCACGCGGCGACTTGGCGTGCCCGGTAGGCGGGCTCGTCCCAGCTCGTGACGAGGCTCACGAGCTCGTCGGGGGTCAATTCGAGCAGATTCGTCGCGGACATTCCGCCCTCTCGCGCCCTAAGGATACAGAAAGGGTCTGAGGGGGTCAAACGACGGCGCCGCGCGGGACGCCGGCTCCCAAACGAGAGCGTGTTTGTCCACCGTCTCGGTGAGCCGCCCGTGGATAACGTGGTGGGTAACGCGCGGAAGCGCGCGACGGACAAGCTCGGAGGACCGGTGCGCCCACGCGGCGCGCACCCCGGTCCTTCGCTGAATCCTCGGAGGGGGGCTCCGCCCCCCTTGCCATCTCCCCGTCGCGTCTCGTGCGGCTGACGCCGCGCGATCCGCGCCACCCCGCCGGGGGGCCGAACCTCCCCCCAAGATCGTTGCGCGGGCAAAGCCCGCGCTCGGAGCGCTTCGTTCAGGGGCGCGTGGAGAACAATGCCCGGTGTCGCGTTTTCCAGCGAACCGCTAGGTCGAGCGCGTGGCCGCCGCTCCCAGCACCCCGAGGTAGAGGTCCATCAAATTGGTCCCCGTCCCGCCGGTGACCACGAGGTCCCCCAGGGTCGAGAAGAAGGGGTAGGAATCGTTCGCCGTCAGCGCGGCGCGGGCGTCGAGCCCCTTGGCGCGTGCCCGCTCCAGGGTCGTGGCGTCCACGATGGCCCCCGCCGCGTCGGTCGGGCCGTCCGAGCCGTCCGTCCCCGCGGCGAGCACGACCACCCTGTCGAGCGCGGCCAACTCCGGCGCCAGGGCGAGGCAGAACTCCTGACAGCGTCCGCCCTTGCCCGACCCGCGGACGGTGACGGTGGTTTCCCCCGCTGCGATGACGCAGGCCGGGGGCGCCACGGGTTGCCAGGATGACACCGCCTCGCGCAGGACCGCCGCGAAGACCCGCGCGACCTCCCGCGCCTCGCCCTGCACGGAGCGCGTCAGGACGAGCGGGGTGTAGCCCCGGCGCATCGCCTCCTCCCTCGCCGCCTCCACCACGAGCCCGTTGTTCCCGATGACCAGGTTGGTCACGGCGGCGAAGAGGGGGTTGCCCGGCTTGGGCGTCTCCGGCACCTGCCCCCGGGCCCCCGCCTCCAGGTACTGCCGCGCCGCAGACGGGACCCGCCACCGGAGTCCGAAGGTGTCGAGCACCCGCAGCGCGTCGGCGAACGTCGAGGGGTCCGGCTCGGTCGGGCCGGCGGCGATCACGTCGAGCGGGTCCCCGATGACGTCCGACAGGGCGAGCACGAGCATCCGCGCCGGGAAGGCGGCGCGGGCGAGCTGGCCGCCCTTGAGCGCCGAGAGATGCTTGCGGACCGTGTTGAGTTCGGTGATCGTGGCGCCCGCTTCGAGGAGGAGACGCGTGACCGCCTGCTTCTCCGCGAGGCTCACGCCCTCCACGGGCGACGGCAACAGGGCCGAGCCGCCCCCCGAGATGAGCGCCAGCACGAGGTCGTCCGGCCCGGCGCGCCGGACCACCTGGAGCACCTCGTCGGCCGCCCGCTGCCCGCGCTCGTCCGGCAGCGGGTGACCGGCCTCGGCGACGCGGATGCGCTCGAGCGCCAGCCCGCGCGCCTCCTTGACCACGACGAGCCCCTCGGCGATGCGCTCGCCCAGCATCGCCTCCACCCTCGCCGCCATGGCGCCCGCGGCCTTGCCGGCGCCGACGACCACGATGCGGCGCACGCCGTCGAGGTCCAGGCTCCAGTGCGCGGCGCTCAGGCGCCGGCCCTCGAGCGTGAGCGTTCGGCCGACGAGACGGCCGGCGTCGCCCGCCGCGATCCCCGCGTCGAAGATCGCCCGCGCCGTGGCCCTCAGCTCGGCGAGGTCAGCCACGGGCGGGGCCGGCTCAGCCGGCGAGCTGTTGAAGCCGGCGCCCCGCGTCCAGCAGCACGTCGTCGGTCTTCGGGAAGCAGAACCGGATCTTCGTCCGCCCGAGCTCCTGGTGAGCGTAGAAGGACGACCCCGGAACGGTCGCCACGCCGATCTGTCGGACCAGATACATGGCGAAGGCCGTGTCGTCCGCCAGGCCGAAGCGCTCGAGGAAGTGGGCGCACTCGGTGAGGATGTAGTAGGCCCCCCGCGGCACGAACGTCCGGAAGCCCCCCTTCTCGAGAAGCGGCAGGAGCAGGTCCCGCCGCGCTTCGTAGCCCTCCCGGAGGCCGACGTAGTAGGAGTCGGGGAGCCCGAGCGCCGTGACAGCGGCCTCCTGGAGCGGCGCAGGCGCCCCCACCGTGATGAAGTCGTGCGCGCGGCGGATTCCGACGGCGAGGGCTGGCGGGCTGATCGTGTAACCGATCCGCCAGCCCGTGACCGAATACGACTTCGACACCCCGGAGATCGTCACCGTCCGCTCCCACATCCCGGGCAGGGTCGCGATGGGAACGTGGCGGTGGCCGTCGAAGACGATGTGCTCGTAGATCTCGTCCGTCACGGCGACGATGTCGTGCCGCTGGCAGAGCTCGGCGATGATCTCGAGCTCCCTCCGCGTGAAGACCTTCCCCGTCGGGTTGTTCGGGCTGTTGAAGATGATCGCCTTCGTCCGCGGCGTGAAGGCGCGGGCGAGCCGGTCGGGATCGAAGGAGAAGTCCGGGGGCTCGAGCGGCACCCAGACGGGTCGCGCCCCCGAGATGATCGCGCCCGGGCCGTAGTTCTCGTAGAACGGCTCGAAGATGATCACCTCGTCCCCGGGGTCCAGCACGGCGAGCAGCGTCGCCAGCATCGCCTCGGTCGAGCCGCAGCAGACCGTCACCTGCGCCTCGGGGTCCACGGCCCTGCCGTAGAAGCGCTCGAACTTCGTCGCGATCGCCTGTCGGAGGTTCCGGGCCCCCCACGTGATCGCGTACTGGTGGAAGTCACCGTCGATCGCCCGGTGCGCCGCCTCGACGAGCTCCTTCGGGGGCGGGAAGTTCGGGAAACCCTGGGCGAGGTTCACGCCGCCGTACTCGGCGTTGATCCGGGTCATCTCGCGGATCACCGACTCGGTGAAGCCCTGGACGCGCCGGGAGATGGACGGCAACGCCGAACCCCTCACCCGGCCCTCTCCTCCCGAGGGCGGGAGGGGATCTGGCCGCAGGCGGGGCACGCCGGGTCGCGCCGCGCCGCCACGCTCTTCGCCTCGGCCGCGAGCCCGTCGTAGAAGAGGAGCCGCCCCGCCGTCGGCGTCGGGAGGCCGAGGCAGAGCTTCAGCGCCTCGACCGCCTGGAGGCTCCCCATCACGCCCGCCACGGGGCCGAGGATCCCGGCTTCCTCGCACGAAGGGATCGCCCCCGCCGGAGGCAGCGCCGGGACGGCGCACCGGTAGCAGGCCGTCTCTCCGGGGCGGACGACCATGAGCTGACCGTCCCAGCGCACGATCCCCGCCACCACGAGCGGAACGCCCAGGGCCACGCAGGCGTCGTTGACGAGGAGCTTTGTCGGGAGGTTGTCCGATCCCTCCACGACCACCTGCCAGCCCGCGACCACGTCCCGGACGTTGTCGGCCGACAGCCGCACGTGGTAGGGGACGACGCGGACGTCCGGGTTCTGCGCCTCCAGGCGCGCGCGGCCGGAGAAGACCTTCGGGCGCTCGAGGTCCTTCATCCCGTGGAGGATCTGGCGCGAGAGGTTCGACAGCTCGACCCCGTCCGAATCCACGAGGCCGAGCGTGCCGATCCCCGCCGCCGCGAGGTAGAGGGTCGCCGGCGACCCGAGGCCCCCGGCGCCGACCACGAGGACGCGCGCGGCGAGGAGGCGCGCCTGCCCGCCCCCGCCGACCTCCGGCAGGATCATCTGCCGGCTGTACCGGCGTAGCTGCTCCTCGGAGAAGGACCGCGTCACCTCTGGCAGCTCACCAGGCGCTCTGACCGGGCCGAGACCCGAGCAGATCAAGGACGCAAGGCCGAGCCGGCCCGAGGCGTATACCGCATACGTTGAGGGTCGGCGAGGCCTGAGGACGCAGAGATGCGACGGGTGTCGGCCCGGTCACGGAGCGATCACGTCCCGCTCGATCGGGTCCACCGTGATCCCGATCTCCCGGAGCCACGCCACGCCGCGCTCGAGGTCCTCCTCGCGTCCTTCCAGCTCGAGCATGACCCAGCCGTGGGTCGCCGTGACGTCCGCCCGCCGGATGTTCGTCACGACGTCGAAGTCCTTCCCCAACCGGTGAATCACCGGGTCCTTGATCCGCTCGGGGGGGAACGTGAGGGTGACCCGCATCTTGGCCATGGCGCCGCCTTACCGGCCCCCCGCGATCGCCGGCACGATTGACACCTCGTCGCCTTCCTTCAGCGTGGTGTCCTTCCCCTTCAGGAAGCGGACGTCTTCCTCGTTCACGTAGATGTTGATGAAGCGGCGCAGCTCTCCCGACTCCTCGACGAGCCGCTCCCGGAGCCCCGGGAACTGGCGCTCGAGGTCCTCGATCAGCTCCGCCACGTCCTTGCCCTTGGCGTGCACCTCGCCGGCCCCACCGGTCACCCGGCGGAGCGGCGTCGGGATCCGAACCAGAACCGGCATCGGTCAGCTCCTCCCTCCCTGCCCCTCAGGCCTGTGTCAGGGTCTTGAGATCCGCGAGCGCGCGGTCGAAGGCGACCAGGCTCGGCCGGATCCGCACGGGCTCGGCCAGCCGCGTCTCGAGCGCCTCCATCGTCTTCAAGCCGTTGCCGGTGATGCAGAGCACGATCGGCTCGTCGCGCGGGATCTGCCCCTGCTCGATGAGCTTCTTCGCCGCCGCGAGCGTCACCCCGCCGGCCGTCTCGGTGAAGATCCCCTCGGTCCGCGCGAGGAGCGCCATGGCGTCCAGGATCTCCTCGTCCGTCGCGTGCTCCCCCGTCCCCCCCGACTCCTTGACCGCGCGGTAGGCGTAGACCCCGTCCGCCGGGTTCCCCATCGCCAGCGACTTCGCGATCGTCTTCGGCCGCACCGGCACGAGCACGTCCGAGTCCTGCTTGATCATCGTCACGATCGGTCCGCACCCCGCCGCCTGCGCCGCGTACATCCGGGTCCGGACGGGGCCGACGAGCCCCAGGGTTTCCAGCTCCTTCAGGGCCTTCCAGATCTTCGTGATCAGCGACCCGGCGGCGCAGGGGACCACGATGTGCGCCGGCGCGCGCCAGCCGAGCTGCTCCACGATCTCGTACCCGTACGTCTTCGAGCCCTCGGAGTAGTACGGTCGGATGCTGATGTTGACGAAAGCCCAGCGGTACTTGTCCGCCACCTCGGAGCAGAGCCGGTTCACCTCGTCGTACGTCCCTTCCACGGCCACCAGGACGGGCGCGTAGACCAGGGTCCCGAAGACCTTCCCCTGCTCGAGGTCCGCCGGGATGAAGATGAAGGAGCGGAGCCGCGCCTCGGCCGCGTGCGCGGCTACGGAGTTCGCCAGGTTCCCCGTGGAAGCGCAGGCGACGGTGTCGAAGCCGAACTCCTTGGCCTTCGTGATCGCCACCGCGACGACCCGGTCCTTGAACGACCAGGTCGGGTGGCAGACGGAGTCGTTCTTGACGTAGAGCTCCCGGACGCCCAGCTCCTCGGCCAGGTTGCGCGCCCGGACGAGCGGCGTGAAGCCGGCGTGGTGTCCGACGGCGGCCTCCCCCTCGATCGGGAGGAGGTCCTTGTAGCGCCAGATGCTCGGGGGGCCCGCCGCGATCCGCTCCCGGGTGACGACCCGGCGGAGCGCCTCGTAGTGGTAGTCCACTTCGAGCGGGCCGAAGCAGAACTCGCAGACGTGGAGGGGGATCGCCGGGTAGCCGCGCCCGCACTCCCGGCACTTGAGCCCTTTCACCTTCTCCATCGGCCGGTCCTCCGTCTTTCGTCCGCGCCCGGCTCCCCGGCGCCAAGGCGTATCGCCGGCGGCGGGGCGCGGACCGGCTGGGGAATTGAGCCCCGACAAGATTGCCATCATGTAACACGCGCCGCCCCGCGCGTCAAGGAAAGAGGCGTCGTGGACTGCTAAGATCAAGCATGCTGCCGCCGGCCGACCATCGCCCGTGGCCGCCGCCCGACCGCCCGTGGGTGATGACCCAGACGTGGCACGACCTCCTCTTCGCCCACTGGCCCATCCCGGTCGCGGCCCTCCGCGACGCGGTCCCCCCCGCGCTCACCGTCGACACGGCGGACGGCCACGCGTGGATCGGCGTCGTCCCCTTTCACATGACCGTCCGGCTGCGCCGTTGCCCGCCCCTGCCCGGGACGTCGGCGTTCCCCGAGATCAACGTCAGGACCTACGTCACGGTCGCTGGCAAACCGGGGATCTTCTTCCTGAGCCTCGACGCCCCCAGCCCCGTCGCCGTCGCCGTCGCTCGCCGCTGGTACTGCCTGCCCTACCACCGGGCGCGGATCACCGTGGAGCGCCGGGGCGAGCGCATCCTCTACGAGAGCCGGCGCGCCGGCCGGGGAGCGTCGCCGGCCGAGTTCGCGGGGGCGTACGGACCCAGCGGCGAAGTCTTCCGCGCGCGACCGGGCTCGCTCGAGTACTGGCTCACGGAGCGCTACTGCCTCTACGCGCTCGACCGTCGGGGACGGCTCTGCCGCGGCGAGATCCACCACGCACCCTGGCCGCTCCAGGCCGCCGAGGCCGAGATCGAGCGGAACACGATGGCGGCGGCGCGTGGGATCCGGCTCCCCGACACCGCGCCGCTGCTCCACTCCGCGAAGCGCCTCACGGCGGTCTTCTGGCCGCTCGCCCCCGTGGGCAAAAGCGAGGCGTGAGGCGGCCGCCCTGGTACGATGAGGCCGTGCGGCGCCTCGTCCCGGGCCTCGCGCTTCTGGCCTACGGCGGCGCCTTCGCGGTCGCCGCGTTCCGCGGCGGCGTCCCGGCCTTCGACGATCACCCCGGCCAGTTCTTCCGCCTCTGGCACGCGCTCGAGCGCTCGTTCCCCGGCGGCCGCTGGACCGCCGACTGGAACCCCGACTGGTGGGGCGGTTACCCGGAGCTCCAGTTCTATCCACCCGGCTTCGTCCTCGCCGGGGCCGCGATCCGCTTGCTCGGACTCTGGCAGCCCTCGGTCGAGACGGTCTACCAGCTCCTCTGTGCCCTCGTCCTCCTCCTGCCGGCGCTCGCCACCTTCGCGCTCCTCGCCGTCCTCCTCGAGGACGGCTGGCTCGCGCTGCCGCCGGCGTTCCTCGCGCTCACGCTCTCCGCCGGGCTCCCGGGCGGCGTCGAGGAGAGCATGCGCTGGGGCATGCTGACGACGCGGCTCGCGCTCGGTCTGTTGCCCCTCCTCCTGCTCGCGCTCCGTCCGTGGGTCGAGGCAGGGCGCCGGCCCGTCTGGGCGCCGCCGGCCGCCGCGGCCGTCGTCCTCGCGCACCCCTCCGCCGCGCCGGCCGCCGCGGCGATCCTGGCGCTGGCCACGCTCCTCGTCCTGGCGCGCCAGCCCGCCCGGCGAACGGCGGCCGAGGCCGCGGCGATCCTCGTCCTCGCGCTCGCGCTGACGGCCTTCTGGGCCCTTCCCCTCGTCGCCCGCCGCGCCTGGGTCGTCCCGCTCGCCTGGGGGCAGTTCAGTTTCGCGGGCTTCCTCGGGGAGCTGCGGGCGCGGCCCCTCCTCGCCGGGATCCTGCTCGCGGTCCCCCTCGGGTGGGTCGCGGTGGCGCTCCGGCGCCGCGCGTTCCCGGCGCTCGTGGCCGTGCTTCCGGTCGCGACGCTCGCGGCGCTCGCGCTCGACCTCTGGCTCTTCCGCCGCGGGTGGTCCCCCCTCGACCCGGCGCGGCTCGCCGACGCCGTGGTGCTCTCGGCGCTGTGGGCGGGCGGTCTCGGCGTCGGCACGCTCGTCGCGACTCTCACCCGGCGACGCGCGCGCGGGCTCGCGCGCCCGGCCGTCGCGCTCGCGCTGATCATCGTCGCGGCGCTCCTGCCGGGCCCCGCCGGCGCCGAGCCCAACCTCACGCTCTGGCCGGGGGCCGACAAGCGCCCCTGGCCGCGCCTTCCCGAGCTGACCCGCGCCCACGACCTCGAGCGCCTCTGGGGGGCGCTCCGCCGCGACCCCGATCGCGTCCTCTTTCTGACCTCGGCGCTTCGCCTCGGCCACGACCCCGCGTGGTACGCCGCCCACAGCCACGTCTTGAGCCTGGCCCCGCTCTTCGCGGAGCGCGAGATCGTCAACGGGACGTTCACGCACCCCGCGCCGCTGGCGGCCCGCTTCTACACGGGGAGCGCGACGCCGCCGCCGCGGCTCGAGACCCTCGTCGAGGAGCTGGACGGCCAGCGGCTCCTCGGCCAGCCGTGGGACCGCGTCACGCCGGACGCCTTCGAGACGCTCGCGCGCCGCCTCCGGGTCGCGACCGTCGTGGTCCCGACAGCCGATGTCGGGCGCGCGCGCTTCCTCGGGGATCGGTACGTGCGGGCCGACGAGGCGGCGGGGTTCACCGTCCTCGAGCGGCGCGAGCGCCCGTGGCCGCGGCTCGAGCGGATCACCCACCGCCGCTACCGGGTCTTCGTCGAGCCGACGGGCGGCGTCTGGATCCCGACGGGGATTCCGGCCTATCCGCTGTGGCAGGTGAAGAGCCGCCGGGGCGTCCTGGAGACGCGCGTGGACCCCTGGGGCCTCCTCGAGTTCCGCGTCCCGCTCGACGTCTTCGAGGCCGAGCTGGTCTACGCGGAGGGCTGGCTCGAGTGGGCCGCCCTCGGGCTCACGCTCGCTGCCGGCGTGTCCTGGCCTGCCTGGGCGTTCCGCGCTCGACGGGGTTAGGGTCCGGGTAGCGCTCGACCCTCTCCCTATGCGGAAGAGGGGGTGAGCGTCGTCTCGAAGCGGAGGCCGCCGTCGGCGTCGAAGTAGCGAACCTCCAGGCCGGTCTCCGTCACCCGCAGCTCGCCGAAGTTCAAGAACCCGCCGTCGCCCCAGAGCCGGGACGGCCGCAGCGTCTCGTCGAGGAGCCCGGGGTAACCCGTGCTGGCCGAGAGCGGTCCTGCCACCAGCTCGTGGAAGACGAAGCCCGGCAGGGGCTCGAGCCGGACCACCTCGGCCCGGTGGACGTCGGCCACGAGCCAGACGAGGCCCCGTACCCGGTGCGCCCCCAGTTCGCGGACGATCCCCAGCAGCTCGTGCTCGAAGCCGGTCGGGCTCCCCCCGGGGTCGAGGCGGGTGCTCCCGTTGGCCCAGCCGTCGCGCGCGAACCGCCCCGTCGGAATCGAGAGCGGCACGCTCGAGACGACGGCCTTCCAGACCGCATCGGAGTCGGCGAGCCCCTTCAGCAGCCACTCCCGCTGCGCCCGGCCGAGCATCGTCTTGTCGGGGCCGTCCCGCCACATGTTCGAGCTCCGGTACTGGCGCGTGTCGAGGATGAACAGCTCGAGGAGCCGCCCCCAGCGGAACCGCCGGTAGAGGCGCCCCGGCTCCTCGGCCGGCGGGCTGATCGGCCAGTAATCGAGGAACGCCCGCCGGCCGATCGGCATCAGCGGCTCGATCGACCCGGCGAAGTCGTTCCGCACCTCGTGGTCGTCCCAGATGGCGTAGACGGACGTCGTCCGGAACAACGCCTGGACGGCCTGGTCCTCGCGGTTGTACCGATGCTTGGTCCGGTAACCGGCAAGGTCCGTCGCCCGGAAGTCCGCGCCAGGCACGTTCTCGGGAACGGGGCAGCGGAAGTCGGCGTACATCGTGTCCCCGACGAAGAGGAAGAAGTCCGGCCGGCGGTCCGTCATCGCCCGGAAGATCCGGTAGCCCGACCCCGGCGCGCGGCAGCGCCCGCTCCCCCCGAGGTCGCCGCTCCAGAGGAGCGTGACGGGGCGCGCGACCCCGGCGTCGGGCGCCGTGACGAAGCTGCCCTCGACCCGCCCGCCCGCCCCCGTCACCTCGTAGACGTGCCGGGTCCCGGCGGCGAGGCCGTCCGCGCGGAGCTTCACCGTGAGATCGGCTTCGGACGTTGCCTCGGCCGTGAGCCGGCGGCGCCCCGCCTCGCCCCCGGCCGGACGGATCTCGACCTCGACCGGGCCGGCCCCCGGGAGGCGCGCCCACACCACCGCGCTCCGGTCCGTGACCTCGCCGATGGTGACGAGGAGAGGCGGTTCCGCCGCTGTCGCCAGCGCGACGAGCGCGGCGACCGACGCTGCAGACGCCAGCCCAAACCGGACGAGTCTCGTCAGGCGCCCCCCTCACCCCTCCCTCTCCCCGCCTGGGGGAGAAAGGAGGCCCGGGGCTCAGACCAAGGGGTCGTAGCTGAAGTACTGCCCGGAGGTCTCGAGCGGGACCAGGTGGTGGCCGAGCGTGCCGGGCAGCACCTCGGCGAGCCGCTCCGGCGTCCAGCCCTCCGCGTGGTGGATGGAGCGGATCGGGCGGGGCTGCGAGAAGACGAAGATCTCCTTGCCGCGGACGCCGAAGACCTGGCCGGAGATGCTCCCCGCCTCTTCCGTGGCGAGGAAGACGGCGAGCGGCGCGATGTGGTTCGGCCCCATCTTCTCGAGCTTCGCGACCCGCGCCTTCTGCTCCGGCGTGTCCGTGGGGATCGTGCCGATCATCCGGGTCCACGCGAACGGCGAGATGCAGTTCGCCGTCACGCCGTACCGGGCCATGTCGAGCGCGGTGACCCGCGTGAGACCCATGATCCCGAGCTTCGCCGCGGCGTAGTTCGCCTGGCCGACGTTGCCCACGAGGCCGGAGGTCGAGGTCATGTTGATGAAGCGGCCCCAGCGCTGCTCACGGAAGCGCGGGGCGGCGGCGCGCGTCACGGCGAACGTCCCCTTGAGGTGGACCGCGATGACGGCCTCCCACTCCTCCTCGGTCATGTTGAAGATCATCCGGTCGCGGAGGATGCCGGCGTTGTTCACCACGACGTCGAGCCGGCCGAACGCGTCCAGCGCCGCCTGGACGATCCGCTGGCCGCCGGCCATCGAGGTGACCGACTCGTAGCTCGCCACCGCCTGCCCGCCCGCGGCCTGGATCTCGCCGACGACCTCGTCCGCCGGCGTCCGGGCGCCGCCCGTGCCGTCCTCCCGCCCGCCGAGGTCGTTGACGACGACGCGGGCGCCCTCGCGCCCCATCAGGAGGGCGATCTCGCGGCCGATGCCGCGGCCGGCCCCGGTGACGATGGCGACCCGATCTTTCAACAGCATGCGTGTCTCCGCCCCTCCTCCCGACCCTCCCCCCGAAGGGGAGAGGGGGCTACGACACCACCTCGATCGTGCCCGCGCTGTCCTCGCCCACCACCTCGCCGATCCGGACGGCGTCGGCGACGCCGTGCCGCGCCAGCGCCTGGAGGAGCGCCTCGCCCTCCGGCGTGGCGACGAGGAGGCCTCCGGAGGTCTGCGCATCGGCGATGACGGCGCGGAGCGGCTCGGGAATCGCGGGGTCCCAGCGCACGATGCCCGCCACCGCGCGGAGGTTCCGCTTGGTGCCGCCGGGCACGCACCCCGCCTGCGCCAGGGCCACGACCTCGGGGAGCAGCCGGATCCGCCCGGCCGTGAGCCGCGCCCGCACTCCCGAACCCACCGTCGTCCAGCGCAGGTGGCCGAGGAGGCCGAACCCCGTGACGTCCGTGACCGCGTGGACGCGCACCTCCGCCGCGGCCTCGGCCGCGGCGCGGTTCAGGCTCGCCATGGTCCGGATCGCGGCGTCCACCGCCGCCTGGGGCGCGATGCCCTGCTTGATCGCGGTCGAGATGATCCCCGTCCCGATCGGCTTCGTCAGGACGAGGGCGTCCCCGGGCCGGGCGCCCACGTTCTTCCAGATCCGCTGCGGATGGACGAGGCCGGCCACCGCGTACCCCACCTTGGGCTCGCCGTCGTCGATGCTGTGGCCGCCGACCACGCTGACCCCGGCCTCGCGCCCCTTCTCCGCCCCGCCCTTGAGGATCTCCCCCAGGACGCCGAGGGGGAGCTTGTCCTTCGGGAAGCCGACGATCGAGAGCATGGCGATCGGGCGGCCGCCCATGGCGTAGACGTCGGAGAGCGCGTTCGCCGCCGCGATCTGCCCGAAGGCGTAGGGATCGTCCACGATCGGCGTGAAGTAGTCGAGCGTCAGGACGAGGGCGAGCTCGTCCGTCAGCCGGTAGACCGCCGCGTCGTCGCACGTCTCGGGACCGACGAGCACGTTCGGGTCCACGATGGGCGGCAGGAGGCGCAAGACCTGGGCCAGATCCTCCGGCCCGAGCTTGCAGGCTCAGCCGGCGCCGTGGGAGAGCGTCGTCAGGCGCACGGGCGACTCCATCGCCGCATCACCCCCTTCGGGCGTTACGATGCGCCCTGCCGGCGGCGGGATGCCGCATTATAGGCAGGGCCCGCGCAGCGCGTCAAACCGGCGCGGCCTCGTCGCGCCGCGCCTCGAGGATCCGGATCGCCTCGGCCCCCAGGACGAAGACGATCGCGGAGTAGTAGACCCACATGACGAGCGCGATCATCACGCCGAGCGGTCCGTACACCGTGCGGTAGACGTCCGCCCCCTCGATGTAGAACCGGAAGAGCTGCTTGGCGAGCTCCCAGAGGAGCCCGGCGAGGACGCTTGCGGTGAGCACGCTCGACCAGGGGATGCGCTCGCGCGGGACGAAGCGGTAGAGGACGGCGAACAGCACGCTGTCGAAGGTCACGGCGAGGAAGAGCCCCGTCCACTCGAAGAGCGAGACGAAGATGAACCCGTGCCGGAAGAGGGTGACCGGCCCCCGCATCCAGGCGAACCCGGCCGTCACGCCGACGGTGACGAAGAAGAGGACGGTCAGCACCACGATCATCCCGAGATCGACCAGGACCCCCCGGAAGAACCCGCGGCCTTGCATCCCGAAGATCCGGTTCAGGACGTACCGCGTCGCGGCGAAGAGCTGCGTCGAGAACAGGAGCAGGATCCCCGTGCCGAGGAGGGTGGAGACCCCGCGGGCCCGCACGACCCCCATGAGGATCTGCTCCATCTCCGTCTGGTAGACGGGCACGATCTCGCCGAGCTGGGCCACCACCTCCTGCACGGCCGTCTCGTCGGTGAGCAGGAACCCGCCGCCGGCGATCAGGAGCAGGGTGAAGGGGACCACGCAGATCACCACGTAGAAGGACAGGCCCGCCGCGAGGAAGAAGCCGTCGTGCCGGTGGAAGGAGCGGACGACCTCCCGGAGCAGGCGGGTCATCGGGTCCCCCCGCACCCCCGCCCCCTTTCGTCCAGATCGCCGGGACGGCTCGGGCCTGCGGCCCTCACGACGTCCCGTCCCCCCGGCAGCCTCAGGGGGGGAGGGGGGACGCCTGCTTCCCCGTCGCCGCCGGGGCGGCCGGTGGACCCGGGATGCCTCATGGCGGGAGGAGGCCCCGCGGGCGGCTAGCGGGCGCGGGCCTCCCGCGGCAGCCAGGCGAGGGAATCCTCGGTTTTCCCGGAGGGGCGGTACTCGAGCCCGACGTACCCGTCGTAGCCGGCCGCCTCCAGCGCCGCCAGCAGGTTCGGGTAATTGACCTCGCCCGTGCCGGGCTCGTGCCGGCCGGGCACGTCGGCGATCTGGACGTGCCCGATCCACTGGAGGTTCTTCGTCAGCGTCTCGATGAGCTGCCCCTCCATGCGCTGCATGTGATAGGCATCGTACTGGAAGCGCACGTTCGGCTCGTTCACCTCACGGACGATCTCGAGCCCGAGCCGCGAGCGGTCAAGGAAGTAGCGCGGGCTCTCCCAGGTGTTCAGCGCCTCGATCAGCAGCGTCATCCCGGCCGCGCGCGCCCGGGGGGCGGCCGCCTTCAGGTTCTCGACGACGGTCCGGCGCATCGCGTCGTCGGAGCACCCCTCCACCCGGTTCCCGGCGAGGACGTTCAGCCGCCGGCAGCCGAATCGCTTCGCCGTGGCGATGGCGTCATCGATGGTCTTCTGGAGGTGGTTCCGGCGCGCGGGGTCGCAGAGGTACCCGCGGTCACCCGCCGCGAAGTCGCCGGCCTCGGGGTCGAAGAGCACCAGCTCGAGACCGTGGCGCCGGAGCTCGCGCTCGACGCCGTCCTGCTCGACGTTGTGGGCGAAGAGGAACTCGACCGCCCGGAAGCCCGCGGCCGCCGCGCGCCCGAAGCGCTCGAGGAACGGCGTCTCGTTGAAGAGAAGCGTCAGGTTCGCCGCGTACCGGATCATTCGGGACTAGGTCGCCGGGGGCGCACGCCCTCAGCGCCCGCCGCGCGCCAGCCGCTCGGCGTTCTCCGAGGCGATCCGGCGCGCCACGTCCGGCGGGAGGTCGCGAAGCCATGCCCGCGTCCACTCCTGCACCCCGGGCAGCTCCGCCCAGCGCGACGGCACCCACGTGTCCGTCCCGACCATGAACCGGTCGGGGTGCTTGAGGAAGAGCGCGCGCCACGCGGGGTCCGGCCGGCCTCCCGGGGCGACGTCGGAGCGGAGCGCCAGCTCAACCGAGAGCCGCGCGTGGCGGTCGAGCAGCCGCCCCACCACGTCGGGTCCGGCCGACATCCCGGCGTGGGCCCAGAGGATCGGGACGTCAGCGACCAGCCCGACCAGGATCTCGACGGCCTCGGCGTCGCAGTGGCAGTGGAGGAAGAGCCTGCCCCGGCGCGCCAGCTCCGCGACCTGGCGGACGACCGGCGCGCGGGCGTCCCCACCGCTCAGGTGGAACTCGCCGATGCCACGGTAGACCCCCCGCCGGAGCCGCTCCTCGAGGTACCCGACCACGCTCGGGTCGCGGTGCCAGCCTCCGAGGTCCCCCCGCTCGCGGTATGGCCGCAGCACGGGGACGATCCGGTCCGGCGCGGCCTGGTAGAGCCGGAGGGTCCCGTCGTCGGGCGTGCTCGAGACGAACGCCCGCCGGACGCCCGCCCGATCCAGGATCGCGAGGACCGCCTGGGGCGAGTAGGCGTCCCACGAGCTCTGGCTGTAGTGGAGGTGCGTGTCGGTCAGCGGCAGGTCGTCCGACGCGCCCCGGGCCTGGACGGCGGCGAGGCAGGCGAGCGCGAGGGCAGCCCCCACGGGAACGCCGGCCCGGAAGCGCATCGCCCCCAACTATATCAGATCTCCGGAGGGGGGCTTCGCCCCCCTTCCGGACCTCCCCCCGGATCGATTGCGCGGGCAAAGCCCGCGCTCGGAGCGGGTCGTTCAGCAGCGCGCGGACGGCCCATCCCGCTCTTGGGTGTTTCGAGCTTGGTAGGCCAGCGATCTAGGGGGTGAACACCTCGTTGAGCGCGCTGAACGATCCCCCGGGGCGGGGGCCCCCGGAGATGACGTGGATCCGGCCCTCGTGGGCGATCGCGGCGAGGCCGTGACGCCCGGTCGGCATCGGTCTCAGCGTCACCCACCGATCGCCCTCCGGCTCGTAGGCCTCCACCTGGCGGAACGTCCCGCCCGGCGCCTCCCCCCCGAAGACGTACAGCCGCCGGCCGAGGACCGCAGCGGCGATGCCGCTCCGCGCCGTCGGCAGGGGCGCCCGCCGGCCCCACGTGTCGGCCGCCGGGTCGTAGCCCTCGTGGGCGTCGAGGTTCCGCCCGTAGTCCCCCCCGAGGCGGCCGCCGACGACGTGGAGCTTGCCGTCGACCGCGCCCGCCGCGTGGTGGTCTCGCGGCACGGCCATCGGCGCGCGCGCCTCCCACCGGTCCCGTGGGGGGTCGAAGACCTCGAGCGCGCCGGTGTTCTGGCGACCCCGGGCAACGCCCCCGACCGCGTAGATCCGCCCGTCGATCGCCGCGACGGCGAGCGCGCCCCGGCCCGTCGGCAGCGGCGCCCGCGCCTGCCACCGGTCGGCCCCCGGGTCGTACTCGAACACGGTGTCGAGGGCGCTCCAGACGAGACCCGCGTAACCGCCGATCACGTAAAGGCGCGCGCCGACGGCCACCGCGGCGGCGTGATGGACGCCGACCGGGAGCGGCGCCCGGCGCTCCCACCGGTCCGCCTTCGGGTCGTAAGCCTCGACCGCGTCGCCGCCGCCGAATCCGAACCCCCCGATGACGTAGAGCCTGCCGTCCAGCGCGGCGCCCGTCACTTCCGTCCGGCTCGTGAGCATCGGGGCCGCGCTCCGCCACGCCCCGCCTTGGGCGCGCGCCCGCCGGACGAGGCCGAGTGGCCCGAGGCCCGCCCCGAGGGCCATGACCCGGAGGAGGGCGCGGCGGGAGCGGTCAGTAGAGCCCACGAACGAGGCCCCCGTCCACCTGGATCGCGACGCCGGTGACGTACGAGGCCCGCTCCGAGGCGAGGAACACGACGACGTTCGCGATGTCCTCCGGATCCCCGAACCGGCCGAGGGGAACCGAGGCCTGCTCCTCCCGGGCGAACGCCTCGTAGTCGAGCCCGGCGGCCTTGGCCCGCGACACCAGGGCGCCGCGGAGGCGGTCGGTGAGGATCCGGCCCGGGCAGACGGTGTTGATCGTGATCCCGTCGCGGCTGACCTCGTTGACGAGCGACCGGACCAGCCCCTGGACGCCCGGACGGATCGCGTTCGACAGGAGCAGCCCGTCGATCGGCTGCTTGATCGAGGTGGACTGGATGTTGATGATCCGTCCCCAGCGGCGTCGGCGCATGTGCGGGAGCGCCTCCCGGACCATCCGGACGACCGACAGGAGATTCGTCTCGAAGGCGGCCTGGAAGTCCGCGTCGCCGAACTGGCCGAAGGGTCCCGGAGGCGGCCCGCCGGAGTTGGTCACCAGGATGTCCACCCCGCCGAACGCCTCCACCGTGCGGGCCACCAGGCCACGGATCTCCTCGGCTTTCCCCACGTCGGCGGGGATCGCCAGCACCTCCGTGCCGGTCTCCGCGCGGATCGCGTCGGCGGCCTTGCGGAGATCGTCGGCCGACCGGGAGCAGATGGCGACGCGGACCCCCTCGGCGGCGAGCCCACGGGCACAGGCCCGCCCCATCCCCTTCGACGCCGCGGCGACGAGCGCGGCCTTACCTTCGAGTCCCAGGTCCATCCTCGCCCCCCTCCGCGTCCTCCCCCGCCGGCGCCGTCCCGGACGCGTCGGCCTCGAGCCGGTAGAACTCCGCCCGGTCCTCGCTGACGATCTCGACGCGGCGCACCGCGTTCTCTCGCATCACGTCGAAACGCACCCGCTCGCCGGGCTCGTGGCGCCAGAGCGCCTCGTAGAGACCGCGCCGCGTCTCGACCGCCGTGTCATCCACGCTCAGGATCAGGTCCCCCTCCTTGAGACCACCGCGCTCGGCCGGGCTGCGCGGCACCACACCGGCCACCATCAGCCCCTCCTCGACCGGGTGGGGGAAGAATCCGATCCACGCGCGCCGGGGGCGGCTCACGACTCGGCCGAAGCGGACGAGGTCCGCCCGGTGCAGGGTGAAGTACTCGACCGGGATCGCGAACGAGTGCCGGCCGACCTCGTTCAGGTTGAGCGAGGCGATCCCGACGACGCGCCCGCGCATGTCGAAGAGCGGCCCGCCGCCGAATCCGGGATTCGGGCAGGTCGTCATGATCCCGCGGTCGAGGAGGTACTCCCAGTGCGCGTCGAACTCGCCGAGATAGGTCACGACGCCGCCGGCGACGCGCCGCTCGCGCGGTCCCGTGGCCGCGATGACGAACACGGGCGCGCCGGCGCTCAGGCCCTCGAACGAGCCCGGCACGGCGACCGGCAGGCCCGCGATCCTCGCCCGGAGAAGGGCGAGACCGCTCTCGAAGTCCTGGGCCGCGACCGAGGCCGCCACGCGGCGTCCGTCGGGGAACGTCACCTGGAGCCGGCGCGCCCCCATGACCACGTAGTTCACGGTGAGGACGAGACCCGCCGGATCCACGACCACGCCCGAGCCCATGCGGTCGGTGCCGAGGATCGCGGCGGACGGATGTCGGGCGGGGACCCGAGCCGTGATGTGGGCCGTCACCGGGATCAGCGCGCGCACGAGGCCGACGGGCGCGTCCACGCCGCTCAGCCGAGCCCGAGGAGCCGCTGGAGGACGGGGACCTCGGCGAGCTTTTCGGGGGTCAGCGCCTCGGGGTAGATCCCGCGGGGGCGGGGGTGTGCCGGTGTCACCCGGATCGGGCCGTCCGGCGTCACGACGACGTCCACCGGGATGTCGTGCGGCAGCATCTCGAGCGCCTGCGGCACCATCTGGATCGAGTGCACCGTCGTGACGATCGGGGTGCCGGGGCCCGCCTTTCCCGCCTCGACGAGCAGGGCGTACTCGAGGTCCGAGAAGCCACCCCCCTTCCCCACGCGCGCGCCCTTGCCGTTCAGCGCGACCGACCCGCAGACGATGAGGTCGATCCGCGGCACCGCCTCGAGTGGGACGCGGCGCCCGAACCGCTCGGCGCCCTTGATCGACGCCGCCTGGAGCGCCCGCGGGCCGAGCCGCGCCGGGTCGAGCTCAATGAAGCACTCGAGCTCCCGCAGGCGCGGCACCGCCATGAAGACGACCTTCCCCTCGCGGAGCGCCATGCGGCGGACCGGGAGCTGCGGGGCGTCCGGGTTGACCTTGACGACGCGCGCCGCGCGCCACGGGGGCAGGCTCTGGAGGTGGAGCGCGGCCCGCTCGGCGCCGACGAAGTTCGGGATGCGCCCCTTCGTTCCGGGAAAGCGCGCGACGCCGCGGACTTCCATCGCGCGCCAGATCATCTCGCGCACCTCGGCCTTCGAGGTCGGCAGCGCGGGGGTCATCGGCCGGAGTCTAGGCAGACTCGCCGGGGGGTGTCAAGGCGCGCCGGCTCTTCGTCAGGCTGTCAACCTTGCTCTCCTCGGACACGCCCGCTACAATGCGTCGTGGTGGAAATCATCGAGTACGCCGATTACCTCTGACCCTGGTGCTACCCGGCGGCCGTGCGCCTCCGGCGACTCCAGGCCGAGCTCCGCGGCCGACTGACCCTGCGCTGGCGCGCCTTCCCCCTCCGCCCGACTCCCGATCCGACCGCGACCTTCAAAGGCACCTACCGGGAGGAGGCGTGGCGCCGCTGCGCCGAGCTCGCCGCAGATGCCGGCGTCACCTACCGGCTGTGGGAGCGGCCGGACTACCCGACCTGGAGCATGCCCGCCCTCGAAGCCGCGAAGTGCGTCACGCTCCAGGGTGAGGAGCTCTTCGAAGCGCTGCACCTCCGGCTCTACCAGGCGTTCTTCACCGACGGCGTCAACATCGGCGCCCCGGGGGAAGTGGTGGGTGTCGTCCGGACGCTGCCCGGTCTCGACGTGAATCGCTTTCTCTCGGACTACGAGGCCGGGCGGGGCCGCCAGCCCGTGCTCGACGACTACGAGTCGGCCGTCCAGGAGCACGGCGTCCGCGCGATTCCCACGGTCGTCCTCGACGGGGGACGGCGGATCGTCGGCGCTGTCCCGCTCGCCGAGTACCGCCGGCTGATCGCCGCCTGACCCGCCCCGGTTCCCCGTGACCGACGTCCAGCCCGGTCCCCTCCATGCCGACACCGAGGACCCCTGGCGGGTCTTCAAGATCATGGACGAGTTCGTCGCGGGCTTCGAGGCGCTGGCGGTGATCCCGCCGGCCGTCGCATTCTTCGGATCGGCCCGCGCGACGCCCGAGGAGCCCGCCTACGCGCTCGTCGAGAAGACCGCGCGCCTCCTGGCCGAGAGCGGGTTCACGATCCTCACGGGCGGCGGCCCGGGAATCATGGAGGCGGCGAACAAGGGCGCCATGGAGGCCGGCGGGCTCTCCGTCGGGCTCAACATCGACCTCCCGCAGGAGCAGGCGCCGAACCGCTACCTGTCGAAGCTCGTGAACTTCCGCTACTTCTTCGTGCGGAAGGTGATGTTCGTCAAGTACTCGGTCGGCTTCGTCATCGCCCCCGGCGGTTTCGGCACGCTGGACGAGCTGTTCGAGGCGACGACGCTCGTCCAGACGCGGCGGAGTCGCCCGATCCCGATCATCCTGCTCGGCTCGGTCTACTGGCAGGGGCTGCTGGACTGGCTGCGACAGGTCGTGGTGACCGAGCGCCGGGTGTCTCCCCGGGACCTCGCCATCCTGCGCATCGCCGACACCCCCGAGGAGGTCCTCCGCCACCTCCGGGTCGGGAGCCCGGCCCTCCCCTAGTCGACCCGGAGCGGGGCTCCGCCCCCCTTCCGGAACCTCCCCCCGCGAGGGATTGCGCCGGCAAAGCCGGCGCTCGGAGCGGAACACCATGAGCCGCGCGGTCTTGCTCAAGCGAGTCGCCCGGCTTACCGGGACGAGCTCCTAGCTCAGGAGCGCGCGGTCGCCTGACACGCGCCGGTGGTTTTCAGCACCCGCCAGGGCCCGGGCGCCGCGCGCCCGGGCGCTACCAGTCGAGCTCGAGCTGCCGCTCGCGCTTTCCCCGCTCCGCCGGGGCGGGCTCCCGCTCGGTCGTGGGCGGCGGCTCTTGCCGCATCCGACCCGGGAGCCCATACCGCTCGCGGAGCTCGCCGACCAGGGTTCCGATCTCGGCTTCCACGCGCCCCGGCGCGTAGGCGCGGTCGCCCGGATAGAGCCGTCGGTAGAGCGGGAGGAGCTCCGGCGCCTCCGCCCCGAGGAACACCGTGAAGTGCGCCTTCACCTCGGGACGCAGGTGCAGGACCCGCGTTCCGAGGAACCGCGCCCCGTGGTCGGCCGCGGCGCGGATGACGGCCTCGAGGTTCGCGCGGTCCGCCGTGAGCCCCGGGATGATCGGAGCCAGGAGCACGCCGACCGCGATCCCGGCGGAGGCCAGCGTCGCCACGGCCCGGAGCCGCTGGGCCGGCGCCGGCGTCCCCGGCTCGAGGCGGCGCCACCGCTCGATGTCCAGGGTCGTCACGCTCACGCACACGGTCGCCCCAGCGCGCCGGCCGAGCTCGGCCAGGACGTCCCGGTCGCGGACGACCATCGTCCCCTTCGTCACGACGCTCGCGGGCGTCGCGGCCGCGGCCAGCGCCTCGAGGACGCCTCGCGTCAGGCGGTAGCGCCCCTCGATCGGCTGGTACGGGTCGGTCGCCGTGCCGATGGCGACGGCTTCGCGGCGCCACGTGGGTCGCGCGAGCTCCGCGCGCACCACCTCCGGCGCGTTCACCTTCACGAAGATCACCGAGCTGAAATCGTCCCCCGCCCCGAGCTCGAGGTAGGTGTGGTAGCGGCGGGCGAAGCAGTAGTGGCAGCCGTGCGTGCAGCCCCGGTAGGGATTCGCGCTCCAGCGGAACCCCATGCCCTGGACCGGGTTCAGGACGCTCTTCGCCCGGGTCTTCTCGTAGCGGACCCCGCGCACGCCTGGACTATACATCTGACGAGGCCTTCAGGCAATAAGAAACCGGGGCCTCCCGAGCCGCCCCGGTCCCCCGTGCTGGCCCGGCCTACCGACGGCCCCAGCCGCCTCCGCCCCCCCCGGGGCCACGCCCGCCGCCCCCACCCCGCGGGCCCCGGCTGGGCTGGGGACGCGCCTCGTCCACGACGAGGTTTCGGTCGCGGAAGAGCCGACCGTTCAGTTGCTCGATCGCGCGCTCGGCCTCCTCCTTCGTGGCCATCTCCACGAAGCCAAAGCCCCGGGGCCGACCCGTAAACTGATCGGTGATGATGCGGACCGACTCGACGGTGCCGGCCTGCTGAAACAACTCGCGCAGGTCCTCCTCCGTCGCCTGGTAGGACAGGTTGCCCACGAAGAGCTTGGCGGACATCTCTGGCACCTCCTCAGAGGCCGGCACAGACAAGAACGCCCCCAAAGAGCCGAACCTCTTTGAGGGCACTCGACCGCGACGCCGCTGCCAACGGTGATCCTTCGCGCCGGGTCCACCCTAGCCGGGGGCCTCTACCCTGTCAAGGGGTTTCCGCCCGGGGCCGGCTGGTCAGGAACTCACCCGCCGAACTCCCGCCGCAGCGAGTGCCCTGGTGAGAAAGCATCCACCGATCCGGCCGCTGCTGGCCTGAAACCCTTGCTCCAATCCATGGTTGCGGCACAGCCTTGCCGTTGGTACCCGGGATGCACCGGTAGTGAGGCATGAAGACCCGCGCGACCCAGCCCGCCGAGGTGCTGACGATTCAGGACGTCGCCCACTACCTGAAGCTCCCGGTCTCCACGGCCTATCGGCTCGCCGAGCGTCGCGAGCTGCCCGGCCACAAGGTCGGGCGCCAGTGGCGCTTCCACCGGACGATCCTCGACGACTGGTTTCGGGAGAGCGCGGTTCTCACCCCGGCGACCATCCTCGTCGTCGACGACGAGGATCCGGTGCGGCAGTTCCTGACCGCCGCCCTGCAGGCCCCGCTGCGCCACGTCCTCGCCGCGGCCAACGGCAAGGAGGCCCTGCAGATCGCCGACGCGACGGAGCTGGACCTCGTCCTCCTCGATCTCCTGATGCCGGGGATGAACGGGGTGGAGACCTTCGCGAAGCTCCGACGGATCCAGCCGGAGCTGCCGGTCGTGATCCTGACCGCCTATCCCGACTCCGACCTCGTCGCGCGAGCGCTCGACACCGGCCCGTTCACGCTCGTCAACAAGGCCGTCGGCCTCAGCCAGATCGAGCGGGCTGTCGAGGTGATCCTGGGCCGCTGACCGGCCGGCGCTCCCCGTCCCGCGAGCCCGAGCTCCACGCGGGCATGCGCCTTCCTCCGAGAGTTACTCGAGGACGCCCAGCTTCCCGTTGTGGGAGCCGAGGTACCAGAGCCGGCCGCCCGCGTCGAGCGTCATCTTCCGCACGCCGCTCCCCGCGTGCGGGAGCTTCACGACCCGGAAGCGGCCGGTCTTCGGGTCGAACCGTGCCACCGTGTCCGCCGAGAACTCGCTCACCCAGACCCGCCCCGCCGCGTCCACGTTGACCGCGTAGGGCCCCGAGGGGTTCGACGGCATCTTCCACTCCTGCATCCGGCCGGAGTCGGGGTCGAGCCGGCCGATCCGGTCCACTCCGTACTCCGTGAACCAGATCGCGCCGTCGGGGGCCGTGGCCATGCGCCGGGGGCGCGAGTTCCGCGTCGGCGTCGCGAGCTCGTCGAGCGTCCCCGTCCTGGGATCGAGGCGTCCCAGGTGGGCGCGCCCGAACTCGCAGAACCACACGCGCCCGTGCCGGTCCAGGGTGATCCCGTACGGCCGTGCCCCCGCGCTGGGCACCGCGTACTCCCGCGCCTCGCCGGTCGCGGGGTCCACCCGAACGATCCGGTTACCGACCTGCACCGTCCCCCAGATCGCCCCGTCCGGCGCGATCACCGGCGTGTGCGGGTCTCCGCCCGACGGGAGGGCGTACGCCTTGATCTCACCGCTCCTGGGATCGAGCCGGCCGAGGTATCCGCCGCCGTTGGCGGTGAACCACACGCGCCCGCCCGCGTCGATCGCGAGCCCGTGGGGTCGGGTGTTCGGCGCGAGCGGAAACTCCGTCCACTTCCCCGTGCCCGGGTCGAACCGCGCGAGCTTGTCCCCACCCATCACCGTGACCCAGATGCTCCCATCGGACGCCGCGGCCGGGTCGTGCGGGTACCGCGGGGTCGGCAGGTCGTACTCGACGATCTTTCCCTTGACCTCGCGCAACCCCCCGGGGGTGAGCCCGTAGAAGCTCCCGCCGGCCTCCGCCAGCACCACGGAGCACGCCACCCCGAGCGCCACGGCCAACACTCGCCATCGGTGCATTCTCCCCCTCCCACTAGATCGGGATCTCGAGACCGATCCCCTGCGCGCGGGCGCGTGCGACCACGCGCACTGCGACCGCGACGTCTTCCATCGCGACGCCCTGGGACTCGAACAGCGTGATGTCGCTCGCCCGCTGGCGGCCCGGGTGCTTCCCCGCCACGATCTCCCCGAGCTCGTGCACCGCATCCCACCCGATCACCCCCTGCTCGATCGCCGCCACCAGGTCTCCGCACTCGACCTGGGCCTGCTCCAGCGAGTCGGTGACGATCAGACTCGCGCGCCGCACCGCCTCGACGTCGATCTCCGCCCGGGCCAGCGCGTTCGATCCGGCCGCGTTGACGTGGGCCCCGGCCTCGATCCACGCCCCCTCGAGCACGGGCGTCTTCGAGCTGGTGATCGTGACGAGGATCGAGGCACCCTCCGCCGCCGCCTCGGGCCGGTCCGCCGGCACGACCGGAACCGCGAGCGTCTGGGCCAGGCTCTCCGCGAACCGCTTCCGCCGCTCCGGGTCGCGGCCGTAGACGCGGACCTCGCGCACGGGACGCACGGCGCACACCGCCTCGAGCTGCGACCCCGCCTGCCACCCCGTCCCGTAGCAGCCGACCCGGTCCGCGTCGGCTCGCGCGAGGTGCTTCGTCGCGACCCCCGACGCCGCCCCCGTCCGCATCTGTCCCAGGCGGTCGGCCTCGATCACGGCGAGCAGCGCGCCCGTCTCGGCCGAGAACAGGAGCACGACGAACTTCGCCCCGCCCCGCACCGTGGCGTACGCCTTGAGGCCCATCACGCGCCCCTCGGGGAGCGCCGCCGCCATCACGTGGAGCAGCCCGCCGGGGACCGGGAGGCGGACGCGCGATCGATTGGTGAGCCTCCCCTCGCCCTGCCAGCGGAACACCTCCTCCGCCGCCTCCAGGGCGACAGACATCGGCAGGAGCGCGGTGACGTCGGCTTCGGTCAGGACGAGCGCCATGCGGCCTCCCTCGGCGACCTCCGCCCCGGGCAGGGCCAGGCGGGAACGGGCGGCGCCGCTTTCCCGTCCCGGAGGGCGGCCACCGCGGCCACGAGCCCGCCCTCCCAGGCCGCCGTGTCGAGGGGCAGCGCCGGCCGGGCGTGCTCGAGCTTGGCGAGCCCCTCCGTGAGGAGCGAGATCGCACCCTCGCGGTTCCGTTGCTGCGCGTGGTGGAGCCCCACGGCCACCTGGATCAGCCCCTGGAGCGCCGTACGCTCCGCGCCCTCGGCGCGTATCCAGGCCGGCTCCAGCCACTCGTGGACCTCGAAGTAGAGGCCGGCCCCGGCCAGGAGCGCCGCCCGCTCGAGCAGGCCGGCGAGGCCCCGGCCCCCGGGGAGCGCCGGGCGCGCGGCGAACATCCCCGCCGCGGCCGCGGCGCGTCGACAGAGCGCCTCGCGGTGGGCCCGGTGTGCGCCGAGAAGCCGTACGCGGCCGGGTCCCGCCGACTCGAACCAGCCCGTGGTCGCGAGTCGGGCGGCGGTCCCGGCCCCCACGACCCCGTCGGCGCTCCGGCAGAAGGCGCCGAGCGCCGCCAGGGTCTCCCGGGCCTCGGCTCGGTCGAAGGCGTCGAGGATCAGCTCGGCGAGGCGGTTCCGGAGCCCGATCGGGAGGGCCGCCCCGCGCGGGGCGGGTGCGGCGTCAGGCACCCGTCGCGTCCGGGCGACGGGCGGCACCGGCCGTGCCGGCGCGCGCGGCGGCCTTGGCGAACAGCTCCTCGCCGAGCTGGAGGGGCGCACCGCGCCCCCCCTGCCGGAGCATGATCCACTCGCCGAGGATCGAGAGCGCGATCTCCTCGGGGGTCCGCGCCCCGATGTCGAGCCCGATGGGGCTCCGGAGCGCCCGCACCCGCTCGGCCGCGAGCCCCTCGGCCAGGAGGCGCTCCGCTACCAGGATCGCCTTGCGGCGCGAGCCGATCAAGCCGACGAAGCGGGCCGGCGTCCGCAGCGCGGCCTCCGTCGCCTCGTAGTCGAGGTCGTGGTTGCGCATGGCGACGACGACCGCCGTCCCCGGCGCGACACGGAGGCGCCGGAGCGCCTCGCCGACCGGCGCCGCGATCACCTCGTCCGCCTCGGGGAAGCGCCCGCGGCTCGCGTACTCGGCCCGGTCGTCGATCACGGTCACACGCACCCCCAGGAACCGGCCGAGCGTGGCCAGGGCCTTGCCCACGTGCCCCGCCCCCACGACGACGAGCGCCGGCGTCGGCGCGAAGGCCTCCGCGTAGAGGCTCGTGCCGGCGACGGCGACGAGCTCCGCCCCTTCGCGCGCGAGGACCCGACGGCCCAGCTCCGCGGCTTCGCGTTCGAGCACCGGATCGCCGAGGTTCCCCGCCGCCTCCCCTTCCCGCACGAGGAGCCGCGCCCCGGCCCGCGGGCCCCGGACCAGCGTCACGAGCGCGACCGGCTCCCCGCGTGCCGCGGCCCCGGCCACGTCGCGGAGCCAGCCGAGGGCGCTCTCGCGAAGCGGCTCGATGAAGACGACCATGGTTCCCCCGCAGGCGAGCCCCCATTCGTCCGTGCCCGTCGAGAGCGCATACTCCCGAAGCACGGGCTCACCTCCGCCGAGCCGCGCGGCGGCCTCCCGCATCGCCTCGGCCTCGACCGCGCCGCCCCCGAGCGTCCCGGCCGCGCCCTCGCCGCCCGTGACGAGCAGGCGCGCCCCGACCTTCTGGGGCGTCGAGCCGCTCGTCGCGACGACCGTCGCGAGCGCCGTCCGGCCACCACCCTCCAGTCGCTCGAGCGCTCGGCGGAAAAGCTCCACGCTCATTTCGGTCCCATGATAGCAGAGTGGCCGAAGCCCCTCACCACGCGCACCACGCGCGTCCCCGCCAGGAGGTCGTGGAGCGCGCGGTGGTCGCGCCGGAAGGCCGCGACGGCGAAGCCCGCGCCGAAGAGGAGGACGGACAGCCACCACGCCGCCTGGCGACCGAGCGCGTGGAGGTAGCCGATCGGGCCCCCGCCGCTCCCCACCACCCGCACACCGAGGAACAGCTTTCCGAGGGTCCGGCCATCCGTCCCGTGGCCGAGGACGAAGTAGGCGTTCGGCACGACGAGGACGCAGGCCTGGACCAGAGCCTGGGCGACCAGCGCGCGCCGCGCCAGCAAGGATGCGAGCGCGAGCCCGATCTCGAGCAGCGCGCCGACGACGGCCAGGTCCACCACCAGCGCCGCGGCCCGCCGCAGAACGCCCGCCGGGGGAGGGGCACCGGCGGAGTCGGATTGGGCGCCTTCCGGCGCCGCGGGCCACGCGCTCGCGTCCATGGGCAAACGGTATAATACCGTCACCGCCCATGATCTCCGTCGCCGACGCGCGGGCGCGGATCCTCGCCGAGGTCGCGCGCCCGACCTCTCCCGAGGCGGTCGCGGTCGCCCACGCCCTCGGCCGCGTCCTGGCCCGCGACATCGAGGCGCCCTTCGACGTCCCGCCGGCCGACAACTCGGCGGTGGACGGCTACGCCGTGCGGGCCACCGACCTCGTCGCGGACGGGCGCGCGCGGCTCCGCGTGATCCGCGACCTGCCGGCCGGCTCGGTCTCAGACGACACGGTCGGTCCCGGGGAGGCGGTCCGGATCATGACCGGCGCGCCGATACCCCCCGGCGCGGACACGGTCGTCCCTCAGGAGCTGGCCGAGCGCGAGGACGGGGGCGTGCGGCTCGCCGCGGTCCCGCCGGGCGCCAACGTCCGCGCGCGGGGCGAGGACGTCCGCGCCGGCACCGTGGTCCTCCCGCGAGGGTGCGTCCTGCGCCCGCAGGAGCTGGGGCTCGTCGCCTCTCTCGGCCTCCCCGACGTCTGGGCCCACGCGCGGCCGCGTGTCGCCCTCCTCTCCACGGGCGACGAGGTGGTCGAGCCCGGGCTGCCCCGGAAGCCCGGCCAGATCTACGACGCCAACCGCTTCTCGCTCCTGGGTCTGGTCGAGGCCGCGGGCGGCGCCTCGCTCGACCTCGGGATCGTGCCGGACATCCGCGACGTCCTGCGGGCGCGCCTCCTCGAGGCGGCCGACGCGGCCGACGTCATCCTGACCTCGGGTGGGGTCTCCGTCGGCGTCTACGATCTCGTCAAGGACGTGCTCGCCGAGATCGGCGGCGTCGACTTCTGGCAGGTCGCGATGCAGCCCGGCCGCCCCCTCGCCGTCGGGAAGATCGGCGAGAGCCACTTCTTCGGCCTCCCGGGCAACCCGGTCGCGTCGATGCTCTGCTTCCTCCTCTTCGTCCGCCCGGCCCTGTGGCGCCTGTCGGGCCGGCGGGAGCTCGACCCCCCGCGCTTCATCGCGGTCGCGACCGAGCCGATGCGGAAGAAGGCGGGCCGCCGGGAGTTCAAGCGCGGCATCCTCCGCTTCACCGAGCACGGCTGGGAAGTCTCGACCACCGGACCCCAGGGCTCCGGGATCCTCTCCTCGATGGTGGCGGCCAACTGCCTCATCATCCTCGAGGAGCCCCGGGGAGACGTGAAGCCCGGCGAGCCCGTCCTCGTCGAGCCCCTCTGAGCCGCCCCCGCGCGATGCCCCCCCCGATCACGACCGACCTGATCGACTGCGTCAAGGAGGCGATGGCCGGGCTGTGCGCGGATGCGCCGCGCGCGCTTACCCACCTCCACTACGCGGACATCCGGCTCGAGGTCGTCGAGGGGAAGGTCGCCTCCGCGGAGAACGGCGCCGCGAAGTTCGCGAACGACGACTACGCCTGCGCGTTCGGCGTGCGCGTGCTGGCCGGGCGGCGGATGGTCGGCCCCGGGTACTTCGGCCAGAGCCTCGGAGCGGCCGACCTCCCCCGCCTCGAGCGCCTGGTCCGCGACGGGCTCGAGCGCGCGTACCGCCGCGCCCTCGCCAACGGCGAGGCGAAGGCCGAGACCCGGGAGAAGTTCGGGATCGCGGCGGAGAGCCTGGCGGACACGCGCCTCGCCCCGGTCCCCGCGATCCGCGACGTCGTGCCCGCGCTCCACGCGATCGACCCCCGGACGGTCCCGCTCGGCGAGCTGCTGCGCCTGACGACGGACGTCGCGCGGATGGTCGCGGGTCTCGACGGGGCGCTCCGCTACAGCGCCATCGCCACCCAGACGGAGCTCGGGCGCGAGCTGTTCTGTTCCTCCGAGGGCGCCTCGATCGACCAGAGCTTCGCCTTCACGCAGGGCATGGCCTACGTGGTCGCCGTGGGCGACGGCACGAGCCAGGAGCTCTACGACGTCCTGGGACACCAGCGCGGCTGGGAGGTTCTCGCTCGCGGGTACCGGGATGCCTACGCGGAGTTCCCCGATTTCCAGGCGTTCGCCCGCAACCTCGCGCGCGAGGCGCTCGAGCTGGCCCAGGCGCCCCCGCTCCCCTCCACCGAGGGCGAGGTCGTCGTGGTGACCGACCCGCACTACAACGCGCTGGTCGCCCACGAGATCGTCGGGCACCCCACGGAGCTCGACCGCGCCCTCAAGATGGAGACGGCCTACGCCGGCCGATCCTGGCTGCTCCGGAGCCCCGAAGACACCCGGGTGGGCGAGCAGATCGCGTCGCGGCTGGTCACGGCCTTCTCCGATCCCGCGCTCCCCGGCTACGGCCACTACCGGTACGACGACGAGGGCACTCCCGGCCGGCGGGTCGTCCACGTCGAGAACGGGGTGCTCCGCGGCTTCATGAACAGCCGCCAGACGGCGGCCGTGCTCGGCGCCGAGCCCAACGGCCACTTCAAGGCGACGGATGCCTCCCTCGTCCCGCTCATCCGGATGTCGAACACGGTCTTCGCGGCCGGCGACAGCGACCCCTCGGCGATCCTCCGGGAGGTGGACCACGGCTTCTACCTCGTCGGCCACCGGATCCCCTCGATCGCCGAGAGCCGCGAGAACTTCCGGATCTCCGCGCGCCGCGTCTACGAGGTGCGGCAGGGACAGCCGGGGCGCCTCTACCGCGACGGCGGCATCATGGCCGACACGAAGGACTACCTGACGAAGGTGGACGCCGTCGGGACCGACCTCCGACTCTACCCGATCCCGAACTGCGGCAAGGGGCAGCCGATGCAAACCAGGCGCCTCGGCAACGGGGGGCCGACGATGCGGAGCCGCGCCCGGCTCACCGGGGGCGCATGAGACCCCCTGTGCCGACCAGCCCCCGCGACGGCCACCGGGAGGCCGGTGGCTCCCCTCCCCCCCCGAGGGCGACCGGAGGGGCGCGACGTCGCGAGGGCGCGAGCCCGAGCCGTCCCCGCGATCCCATCGGTAGGGGGCGAGGGTGCGGGGGGTCTCGAATGACGCGCCCGATGTGGGACGGCCCACGGCCGCGCGCCCTCCCCTCCCCCCGAAGGGTGGGAGGGGCCGGGGGTGCGGGGGGTCTCGAATGACCGTGCCCACCACCGCCGACCTCGCGCGCGCCGTCGCGGACGCGCAGGCGTACCTCGGGACATTCCCCGACATCGCCGAAGGCGAGGTCTTCGCCGCGGCGAACGGGCAGCTCCTGGCGCGCCTCAACTACACCTCGCACATCGCGTGCAACGGTGTCGAGGAGCCCAAGTCGACGGAGTCCTACGGCCTGGGCCTCCAGGTGGTCGTCCGGACGCCCGAGGGCCCGCGCCTGGGCTTCGGCTCGGAGCCCTCCGACCTCACGCTCGACGGCGTCCGGCGTGCGCTCGCCAAGGCGCGCGCCGGGGCGGTCCACGACCCGACGTTCGTCTCGCTCCCGAAGCCCGGACCCGAACGGCCGACCCTGGCCGACTACCACGACCCGCGGCTTCTCGCGATCACGGACGAGGACCTCGTCGCCGCTGGCTGGACGGTCGTCGGCGGGACTCTCCGGACCTTCCGCGCCTCGTCCCGCCTGGCCGAGCTGGCAGGGACGGACGCGGGGATCCGGCGGCTCGGCCTGATCCTCGGCGGCGACGTCACGATCCTCCAGGAGCGCGTCGCGATCGCCTCCAGCCACCTCCCCGGCGTCCAGGCCGACGAGTCCACGCTCATCATGGCGTCCGTGACGGCGATGGTCGAGCGGATGGAGGCCAAGGGCTCCGGCTGGGCGACCGGGACCCGCCTCGATCACTTCACCGGGGAGTCGGGCGCGGAGGCCGCGCAGAACGCGATCCGCGCCGTCGGCGGCGAGCGGGTCCCCGCGGGGCGGTACACGGTGATCTTCGGCCACCAGCCGGTCACCGACCTCCTCAACAACATCCTCTTGCCGGCGCTCCATGCCTCGTCCTTCTACGCGTCAAACACGCCGTTCCTCGGCCGGTGGGGGAGGCCGGTGGCGTCGCCGCTCCTCACGATCTACGACCACGGGGCTCTCCCCGGGTTCATGGGGTCGAAGCGCATCACGTGCGAGGGACTGCCGACGGGGCGGACCGAGCTGATCACGCGCGGCGTGCTCGCGGGCTGCCTCACCAACTGGTACGAGGCCCAGCGCCTCCTGCGCGACCCCGACGCCTGCGCCAAGCTCGGCGTCGAGCCCGCCGAGGCGGCCCGCGGGCTCGTGGCCCGGAACGGCTTCCGCTTCGCCGCCGGGGGCGGCCGTCACTTCTCGACCCCGCCCGGCATCGCGGCCACGAACGTGCTGATCGAGGGGAGCGCGGCGGTCTCGCTCGACGAGCTGATCCGCCGGGTGGGAGACGGTCTCTACGTGGGCCGCATCTGGTACACGTATCCGATCAACGGCCTCCGGGCGGGGGACTTCACCTGCACGGTCGTCGGCGACTCCTACGTGATCCGCGGCGGGCGGATCGTCGCGCCGCTCCGCGCGAACGCCATCCGCATCAACGACAACATCGCCACGTTCCTGAACCAGGTCGTCGGGATCACGAAGGAGGCAAAGGGGACGATGGTCTGGGCGGCGGACGAGGTCGTCTACGCGCCGGAGATCGCGGTCTCCGGAGTCCAGGTGGAGGAGATCGCGGAGTTCCTCGCGCGGCCCTGAGCCCCGCCCGGCCCGATGGGGCGAGGAAACGACCGGGGGGGCGCGGCCCCCCAGCTCTACTGTCGCGCCCGCGGAGCGCTCTCGACGATGGTGATCCGCCGCGCGCTCTTGATCCCGCCCTCCTCGACGGACTCGACGACGACGAAGTCTCCCGTGAGGAGGTCCACGAGCGACACCGCCACCTCGTCGTAGGCGCGCGCTCCCCGCATCTCCCAGGGCCGGAGCCGATTGGCGCTGACGATCGGGGTGTCCTCGCCGACGTGAACCTCGTGGCGCCGGCGCCGCCCTTTCTCGGCAAGCTCCTCCACGACGACCAGGCCCTCGTCGAGATCCACGCGCTCCACCCGCCCGGAGTACCGCCTGAGAAGCTGCGCCGCCCCGCCGGGCGGGAGGCCGCCGAGCCCGAGCCCGACCGCGACGAGCCCGCGGAGGACGCCACGCCGGGTCACGCGGTCTCCCCCGCCTCGCGAAGCGCCGGCGCCGGCCGCCGCCCGGCGCCCTCACGGGCGTCGACGGCCTCGGGCAGGCCCATGGCGCGAAGCGTCTCGGCCACGATCGCCGGGCGGAAGAGGAACGCCGTCACGTGGCCCGCGGGCAGCCACCGGATCGGCGGCTCCCCGAGGGCGCGCCAGAGCTCCTCGGTGAACCGCCGGGGCACGAGCTGGTCGTAGCGCCCGCCGAGCATGACGAGCCGCGGCGGCCGGGGCCGATCCGCGTAGAGAGTCGGGTTCCCCGTCGCCCAGAGGGCCTGGAGCCGGCTCCGCGTGATCCCGCGCGCTTCCATCGCCACGCGGTACGCTCGCGTCAGCGGGCTGTGCCACACGATGCCGGCCGTGTCGCCGCCCGTGATCACCGAGATCCCGAGGTCCACCCGCTCGACCGCCATCAGGATGTGGGCGACGATCCCGCCGAGGCTGAAGCCGATGACGCCGACCGGCACTCCGCGGCCCCGCAGGAGCCCGAGCATCCCGCGCCCATCCACGATCGCCTGGCGGAACGCCGCCGCCGTCCAGGTGGGATCCGGGCAGAGGAAGAAGGCGCCGCTCGGCTCGCCCCGGGGTGCGCGCTCCCAGTGGAACGGGAGCGGCAGCAGCACGGCGCTCACACCGTGGCGCGCGAGGTCGCGGCAGAAGCGATCCTCGAACTCCCGGTCCCGGCGCCACATCCCGTGGAGCACGAGGAGGCTCCAGCGCGTCGGGCCGCGTGCCGGCCGGTAGAAGCGCGCGACCACCCGATCGTTGACCGGGATCCCGAAGGGCGCCGCGCTCTCGAAGGTGAAGGCCTCGACCTCGACCCCCGGGGCCTCGTCGATCGTCTCCCAGGCCTCGGGCCGGATCGGGGCGGGGGCCGGGTACAGGCGGTCGGGATGGGCGAGGAGCCGCCGATCGAGGCACGCGGCCTCCGTCAGGGGGCTGGTCCCGTAGGGCACCAGCCCGGCGAGCGGAACCTGGCGCAACCGGGCCCGGTCCGCCCAGCCGCAGAAGCGGCGCCAGAGCGCGCCCTCGTACACCCGCGAGAACGTCACGCCTCGTTCCTCGCCGGCAGTGTAGGCGCCCCGGCTGAAGGGTGTCAATTTTCTCAGTCCGACAGGCGCAGCAGCATCCCGGTCCGGCGCGCCCGTGTCACCGCCCACGCGAAGGCGGCGTAACCGCCGGCGAGGTAGGCGAGCGCGAGCGCGTAGCCGCGGAGGAGCGGTTCCCCGAAGGTCGGCGCGAACCCGAAGTGCGCGCGGAACGCCTCCAGGAAGTACGTCAGGGGAATGGCCCCCGCCACGGTCGCGAGCGGCGCCGGCAGGAGCGAGACGGGGTAGTAGATCCCGCACAAGAGGAGGACCAGGCTGACCCCCGACCACGCGGTCACCTCGGCGTGGACCCCCAGGAGCAGGAGGAGCGTCACGACGCCGAGCCCGACCCCGGCGGCCGACGCGACGAGACCCAGGAAGAACGCGGCGACCGGACTCCACCCGGGGGCGAGGAAACTCACGCCGAAGGCCCACCGGCTCACGCCAGCCATCAGCAGGAACACGACGGCCGCGCGGAGGAGCCCCATCAGCCAGGCGCCGAGGACGACGTGCCACGGCCTCACGGGTGCCAGGAACTGGTGCTTGAGACTCTTCCCCCAGATGTCGAAGAGCACCGCGTAGGCGACGTCGAGCTGGCACACGTGGACGACCGAGAACGCCAGCGTGCCGACCAGCACGAACACCGCCGCCTCCCGGCCGAGCCCGAGGAACGTGGTCATCAGCCCCACGGAGACGAGCCCGACCACGGGCCAGAACGCGACCTCGAAGACGCTCATGACATTCCGGCGCGTCATCCGCCAGTTCTTCTGGAAGAAGGCGGAGACCTTCGTGACCTCGACCCCGAGCCGACTCATCGGGTCCCCCCGCACCCCCGCCCCCTGTCGCCCAGATCGCCGGGACGGCTCGGGCCTGCGGCCCTCGCGGCGTCCCGTCCCTCCGGCGGCCTCAGGGGGGGGAGGGGCGCAGCCGCCTGCCCTCTCGGGGCGGTGAATCGACTCGTAGCGTCTCATCGGGCGAGCTCGATGAACACCGATTCGAGGCTCGGCTCCGTCACGCCCACGTCGCTGACCGAGACGCCCTGCTCCCCGAGGTACCGGAGGATCTCGGGGAGCCGCTTCCGCGCGTCGTCCACGAGGCACTCGACGCGGCCTTCCTCGGCGCTCACGGTCAGGATTCCCGGGAGGCGCACCACCCCGCGCCACCCCGCCCCCTCGACGCCCATCACGATACGGTCCCCAACGAGGATCTGGCGCTTGAGGCTCGCCGGATCGCCCCGCGCGAGGATGCGCCCCTCGCGCAGGAACACGATCTCGTCGCAGAGCTGCTCGGCCTCGCGCATGTAGTGGGTGGAGAGCAGGACGGTGACCCGCCGCTCGCGGCGGAGCGCGGCGATGTCGGCCCGCACCCGCACGGCGATGTCGGGGTCGAGGCCCACCGTCGGCTCGTCCAGGATCAGGAGCTCCGGGTCGTTGACGAACGCCTTCGCGAGGGCCAGGCGCTGTCGGAGGCCGGTCGAGAGCTCGTTGTAGGGGAGCCCGGCGAACGCCGCCAGCTCGAACCGCTCGAGCAGCGCCGCCACCCGCGCCCGCCGCGCGGCCCCCGAGAGCCCGTAGCTCCGGGCCGTGATGTCGAGGATCTCCCGCGGCGTGAGGCTCCAGAGGAACGAGGCGCTACCCGACGCCATGTTGATCCGCTCGCGGAGCCGGTCGGCGTCCCGTACGACGTCGAGCCCGAGGACGCGCGCCTCGCCCCGGTCCGGGAAGAGGAGCGTCCCGAGGATGGACAGCAGCGTGGTCTTCCCCGCCCCGTTCGGGCCGAGGACCGCGAAGATGCTCCCGGCGCGCACCGCGAACGAGACCCCGCGCAGGGCCACCTGGCGCCGGCGCCGCGGCCATCCCGTGCGGAAGGTCTTTTCGAGCTCGCGCACCTCGACCGCGGACTCGGAACGCACCACGGAGTTCACTCTACCACACGGCTCTCGAGGGCCCGGAGCGGTGGCGCGCCGGTTGTCTCGCGTCAGCGCGCTTGCTAGGATTCGGCCCGCCATGACCGCGCCGATCGAGTGGTCCGCCCCCGCGAGCGACATCCCCGTGGGCGGTTCCGCCAAGTTCCCCCTCCTCTGGCGGGGCCGCCGCGTCGAGGGGTTCGTCGTCAACTTCGAGGGGCGCTTCTACGCCTACGTCAACCACTGCATCCACGCCGGCACACCGCTCGACTGGTGGCCGAACGAGTTCTTCACGGACGACGGGCGGCTCCTCATCTGCGCGACGCACGGCGCGCTCTACGAGCCCGACACCGGTCGCTGCGCCGGCGGGCCCTGCGGCGGCGGCACCCTCTACCCGCTGGCCGTCCGCCTCGAGGGCGACCGCGTGGTCGTCACCGCGAAAGACACGGGCCATGGCTGACGACGTCGAGGTCGTCCGCGCCGCGAACGAGCGCTTCTACCGCGCCTTCGAGAGCCTGACCCTCGGCGAGATGGAGTCCGTGTGGGCCCACGTGGCGCACGCCGCGTGCGTCCACCCGGGTTGGCCGCGGCTCCAGGGGTGGAACGCGATCCGGGGCTCGTGGGAGGCGATCTTCCGGAACACCGTGGAGATGCGCTTCACGCTCACCGACGTCGAGATCCAGGTGCGCGGGGACCTCGCGTGGGTCGTCTGCATCGAGAACATCCTCTCCGAGGTCCGCGGCAACCTGTCGGTGACCGCGATCCTGGCGACGAACGTCTTCGAGCGCCGGAGCGGCGAGTGGCTCATGGTCCACCACCATGGCTCGCACATCCTCGCCGCGCCAGCGCCCCCGGAGGCTGAAACCCGGTGACGTCGCATCAGGGCTTCTTCTTCAGGGCTTCCTCGGCCTCGGCGAGGCCCTGCCGCGCCTCGGAGTTGCTCGGGTCGAGGTCGAGGACCCGCTGGAACTCCCGCTTCGCCCGCTGGCTGTCGCCACGCGTCTGGAACAGCTGGGCCAGCGTGAGCGCGTCCTCGATCGTCTTCCGCTGCTCCGCCGTGAGCGCGGGGCGGCTCGCCGCCGGCTTGGGGCTCGGGGCCGTGGCCCCCGGTCCCGCCGGAGCCGGGGTCGGCCTCGCCGGAGGCTTCGGGGCGCTGGACCCGGGCGCCGGCTGGTCGGCGCCCTTCGGCGCCTCCGGCGCAGCCGGCTGCGGCGCGGTCACGGCAGGGGGCGGAGCGGCCGGCGCCGGGGCCTCGCGCGGCTTCAGGCTGAAGATGAGCGCCCCACCGCCGACGACGGCCAGCACCGCCACGCCCGCGAGGATCATGCGGCCGCGCCGACCGGAGACGATCTGCGTGACCTCGGTCAGCGTCCCCGGGGCGGGCATCGGGCCGCCCGGTGGGGGCGTGACGACGGCGGTGGCCGCCGCAGCCTCGCGGGCGGGCGTCGCGGGCTCGGGCCGTGGCGTGGCGACCGGCGCTCGCCCCGCCGGAGCGGGTGCCGCGACCGGGCCGAGCGACCGCATCGTCCGCTGGCGCGTCTCTTCGAGTCGCGCCCGGTCGCGGTAGTCGCGCGCCCGCTGGTGGAGCGGGATTTCGGCAAGGACGGCCTCCAGCGTCGCCACGGCCTCGGCGAACGCCCCGCGCTCGAACGCGGCAACCCCGCGCTCGACGGCGGGCTCGAGGCGCTCGACGGCGCCCGCGAACGTCTGGAGCCGCTCGGCGCGCGCCTCGAGGTCCTGGAGCAGCGTCCTCAGCCCCGCCCCCGTGGCGTTCGGGTCGGCCATGGGCAGGGTCTCGTCCCCTACCGCCGCCCCGCCGACGGAGGAGACCAGCATCCGATGCAGGCGGACGATCTCGCCGAACTTCCGGCTGACCGCTTCGCGCAGCTCCTCCGTCGCGTCGCCCTCGAGGCTGTCGCGGACGGCGGTGAGCTCCGCCTGGAGCTCCTCGAGCGTCTGGTAGCGTGCCCCCGGGTCCTTGGCGAGCGCCCGGTGCACCGCCTGGGTGAGCCTCGGCGGCAGCGTCGCGACCAGGGTCTGGAGCGGCAGCGGGTCCTCCGACCGCACCTTTTCCATGGTCTCGAAGTAGTCGTCCGCCGCGAACGGCTTGCGACTGGAGAGGAGCTCGTAGAAGACGGCGCCCACCGAGAAGATGTCCGAGCGCGCGTCCGTGCGCCGCCCCCGGGCCTGCTCCGGGGACATGTAGTTCGGCGTCCCCATCAGCAGGCCCGTCCGGGTGAGGTCCGAGCCCCCGACGCGCGCGATGCCGAAGTCGAGGATCTTCACCTGCCCGTTCTCGAGCACGAAGACGTTGGCCGGCTTGATGTCGCGGTGAACCACGCCCCGCTGGTGGGCGAACGCGAGCCCCTCGCACACCTGAATCATGAGGCCCAGCTTCCGGCGGAGGGGCGGCGGCGACACCTGGTCGATGATCCGCGAGAGCGGCTGCCCCTCGAGTAGCTCCATCACGATGAAGATCTGGCCCTGGTCCTCTCCGAGCTCGTACACGGTGATGATGTTGGAGTGGTTGAGACGGGCGGCCGACTGGGCCTCCCGGAGGAAGCGCGCGCGGGCCTCGGCCCCACCCTCGCTCTCCTCGGCCATGACCTTGATCGCGACCATCCGGTCGAGGAGCGCATCGTGGGCCTTGTAGACGCTCCCCATGCCGCCGCGGCCGATGACCTCGACGACGCGGTACTTCCCGATGCGCTCCGGCACGCCACTCACGGCACGTACCTGGGGCGCAGCGGGGATCCAGGGGGAGTGCGGCGCCGACGATGCATCACCCGGGGGGGAGGCAGGCCCGAGCCGTTCGCCGGAGGGCGAACGGTCGGGCTCTGCCCGACGGGCCGTCGGAGGGGGGCGTCAGCCCTCCTCCGAGAGGCGTTAGGGCCCGTGCAACAATGAAATTGCCAAAACAAGAGGCTCGTTCAGCCAACCGAA
>CAYQDR010000008.1:0-69527 GCA_964416315.1 uncultured bacterium | reverse complement strand
ATGCCTTCGTCAAGAAAATCAACGCGGTACACTCGGACCCGAGGGGGAACTTCGGTTTAGGAACGCGAGCTCCTCCCGGGCGGTGGTTCGGGCCAGCACGCAGACGTCGAGGCTCCGCACGACCGACTCGCGGAGCCAGCTCGAGCGGTAGCTGACCAGGCAGAAGCCCTTCTCCTCCGAGCCCAGCGCGGGCTCGCCGACCCCCTCGCGGTGGAGGGAGTAGTGGGCCTCATCGAGGACGATCCAGTGGGGGAGCCCGGCGTGTCGCCGCACCTCTCGCAGCCGCCCCAGCGCCCGCTCGATGGCCCGCACCTTGCGCGCGTGCGGAAGATCGGAGAGGTCCAGGACGACGCAGGCCGAGGGCTCCCGCTCGAACTGCGCCAGCGCCCGGTCCACCTGAGCCTCGTCCCCGATCTCCGCCCGGCTCACGCCACCGAGGCGCGCGAGCACGTGGTAGTCCCCTTCGGGGTCGAGGACGCACACGCCGTACCGGCGGGCGACGAGCCGCTCGACCAGCGCGCCCACGAGCCACGACTTCCCCGAGAGCGAGTCGCCGTGGATCAGGAGGTTCACGCCGCGCGCCGGGATCGTCACCGGCTCGGCGGTCTCGACGGCCCAGCCGAGCTCGAGCCGCTGCCGCGGCGAGCGGTCGACGGGAAGCCCGCCGCCGAGGACGGGGCCGCTGATCGCCGCGGCGATCGCGGTCCCGTTCTGCCCGGGAAACACCCAGTCGGCGCGCGACCGGACCGCGGGCACGGCGCTCGCCGGGCAGCCGGCCCAGCCGCACGCCTCGAACAGCTCGAGGTCGTTCTCGGCGTCGCCGAGGGCCAGGACGTCGTGCGGCGAGAGGCCGAACGCGCGGACGACCTGCTGGACGCCGGCCCCCTTCGAGACGCCGGCCGGGAGCAGCATCATGGCGCCGCGGTTGTACGCGAGCTCCAGGCTCACCGCGGTCGCCCTGAGCGCCTCCCGGACTGGCCCCTCATCGGCCCGCGACACCCCCACGATCACGCGCCCGACCTGGTAGGGGATGCCACGGCGATCCAGCTCGGCGAGGAGCCGCGGCGGGGGCGGTGGCGCCTGATCCCGGATCATGCCGGCCCTCGGGACGTAGATCACGGCGCCGTTCTCGGCGACGACCGCGTGGAAGAGGTCGAGGCGCTCGCAGACCCGCGTCAGCTCGAAGAACGTCCGCCCGGTCACGAGGACGAGCCGCAGGCCGGCGTCCCGGGCCCGCTCCAGCGCGGCGAGCGCCTCCGGTCCGATCCGGTCCTCCGACGCCAGGGTGCCGTCGTAGTCGCAGGCGAGGACGCGGAAGATCACGGTCGGCCCATTCGGCGGTGACGGCGGGCGACGGAGGACGGGCTCCCGCGCCGGCCTCCCCGTCCCCCGTCCACGGCGAGCGTTCGATAGCGGTGGTCGAGTGCGGCGAACGCCTCGCCTACCGCTTCTTGATCTGGGGGCCCTTCGCACCGCGGGCGGTGCGCGGGCCGCGCTCCGTCTGGAGGAGGGTCGTCCCCTTCCGCACCAGGGCGGTCGCGCGCTTGGCGCGGCGACGGAGGCGAGGCGGTACCGCAGCCTCCTCGGGTGGCCGTCCCGCCTTCCGGGATCGCGGCGGCTCGAGCACGGACCTCCGCGGCGTCATCGCCTCCTCCTCCCTCGCCCGGCGGCTCACCAGAGCGCGGCTTCGGGGCCGGGCTCGAGCTCCGGGTACTCCTCCATCAGGGCGCGCAGCAAGTCGCGCTCGGTGAGGATCCCCACCAGACGCCCGTCCTCGACGACGGGGAGACTCCCCACCCGGCGCTCGAACATCACCCGCGCCGCATGAGCGATCGTCGCCGTCGGGTGGATCGTGACGAGCGCCCAGGTCATCACGCTCTGGACCTGGAGGTCCTGCTCCGCTTCGCGCAGGGCGCGGAGCCGCGCGAAGCTCGCCTGCCGGAGATCCCGGTCGGTCACGATCCCCACGAGGCGCCCGTCGGCGTCCACGACGGGGAGGTGGCGGCACTGTCGCTCCCGCATGCGCGCGATGGCGGCCGCGAGGGGCGCCTCCGGCTCGATGGTGACCGGGTCCGGCGTCATGATGTCCTTGACCCTGAGCGTCACCGCCCTGCCCTCACGCCTCACGGCCCCAGCGCTCGGTTGCCGCGAGGACTCCCTCGGCCAGCAGCCGGTTCAGCGTCCGCACGAGGTCGGACTCGGTGAGGATCCCGACGACGCGGTCCCGCTCGACCACCGGGAGAGCGCCGATCCGCTGCTCGTGCATGATCCGCGCCGCCTGCCGGAGGTCGGCGTCCGGGCGTACGGTGATCACGCCCCACGTCATCACCTCGCGCACCATCACGTCCTCGGTGGCGGTCGGCGCGCCTCCCAGTTCGGCCTGGATCGCGGGATCGAGGACGACCTGGCGGAGGTCCCGGTCGGTCAGGATCCCGACCAGCCGGTCGCCGGCGTCCAGCACGGGGATGTGGCGGATCCGGCGGGCCTTCATCGCCTTCCACGCGGCGCCGATCGTCGCGTCCCAGCGGAGTGTGAACGGCGCCGGGGTCATCACGTCCCGGACCCGGATCGCCGCCTCGGGCCAGCCGAGCGCCTCGAACTCCTCGAGCTCCCGCCCCCGACGCTTCGGCCGACGCGTCCGGATCGCCCGCGTGATGGACCGCCTGGGGTGCCGCATCGTGGCCTCCTTCAACGAGACGGGCGCAGACGGCCCGGATCGGCCGCCCCCCACCCCCTTGCGGCGCAAGGGGGCTGCCACAGCCTGATGCCTCCGAACTCCCGAAGTCTATGGCCGTTCCGGACCAGGGCCCGCCGGCCGGAGTGTCCCGCCGCTGCCCCACCTGGGAGGTCGTCACCCCAGCCGGTCCCCCCGGCCACGGCCAGAACCGACGCGGAATCGTTCGATCGTTCGGCGGCGTCCACGTCGGCGTGGCTGTGGGTCCAAGGGCTGGCGGCCGCGACCGGGGCGGAGATCGACGTGCTCCACGTGGTGACCCAGGCGGTCGAGGAAGAACCGCCCGAGTCGGCGCTCCGCCAAGGAGCGATCCCGGCGCGGAGTGGCGACCCCACCGAACCCCGGGGCGGGCTCGACCAGGGCTCGGCGCCTTCAGGCGGCGCCGCGAGTCAGCTGCACGTGCATCTGGCCCACGGCGATCCGGCCGCGCAGATCCTCGACTGGGCGGACTCACGCCGGGCCTTGCTGATCATCATAGGCACCCGGGGCGGCGCGCGTGCTCTGCGCTGGCAGCTCGGCAGCGTGACCCGGCGCGTCCTCCAGGCGGCCTCGTGCCCGGTGCTGACCGTCGGACCGACCGCCGCGCCGCGATCCGGACTGTTCTCAGGCGAGGCCGGCGCACGGGCATGACCGTGGTCGCCCGCGACCGCGCACCCGGCCGAGCGCATGGTGCTCTCCCCCCACTGCGTGCCCCGGCTCAACGCCCCGGCGCCGCGAGCGCCTCGTGCACCGCGAAGTATCCGATCCGCGGCGCGGCCAGCCGGAGGTACTCCTTGGCGCGCATGCGGATGGCGGTGCGAGCGTCGCCGGCGGGCATGGTGATCTCGCGCTGGTTGACGAGGCGATGGTCGACGAAGGTCGGCACGCCGAAGAGCCGCCCGAGGGGCGGAATCGCCCCAGGGTCGCAGCCGGGTGCGAGGCGCAAGAGTTCCTCGGTGGTCGCCAGGCTCACCTCGCCGCGCCCGATCAACCCCCGGAGGCGTCCGAGGTCGATGACGCAGCAGGCCGGGAGGACCGCCAGCGCGTAACCCTCCTCCGACTTGACCCCGATGACCTTGGCCCACGACCACCCCGAGACGTGGGTCGCGGCGGCCTGCTCCTGGGCGGTGAAGCCCTCGGGGTGCGCGACCACCTCGTACCGGGCGAGGTGCGCGGCGAGGAACTCGGCGAGGCGCGCGTTCATGTCGCCTCCAGCCAGACTTCCTTCAGGTCCTTCGGCAGCTGCGCCAGGACGTCGTCGGCCTCGCCCGGCGAGAGCTGCGCCTTCAACGCGCCAAAGACCGCGAGGACGAGCCACTCGGCCTTCTTGTCGGACGCGAGGCCGGCCTCCTCCTGCACCCGCGCAAAGAAACCCCTCCGGTGGAGCTTGAGCGGTTCCCGCCCGGGCGCTTCGCCGGCTTCCCAGACGACCTTGAGCGGTGCCGGGAGCTGCGTGACGACCTGGTCGGCCTCCTCGGGGGTCAGGCGGTCGCGGAGCGTGTGGAAGACGGCGGCGGTGCCCCGCTTGGCGTCCTCCCAGGCGAAGCCGCCGAGCTTGTCGCGCACCCTGCGGTAGAAGACCTGGGCATCCATGGGATCGGCTCCTTTCTCGGGACGGACGGTCTCCCGAGCCCGTGCGAGGCGACGCGCATGAGGCTCACCCGCCCGCGAGCAGCGCGCCGAGCGACTGGTCGCTGTGCAACGCCTTGATCGCCTCCGCCAGCAGCGGGCCGAGACTCGCGACCTCGAGGGGCAGCGGGAGGTTCGGAGCTACCGGGACGCTGTCGGCGACGACCACCCGCCGGAGCGGCAGTGCCCGGAGCCGGTCGACCGCCGGGCCAACCAACAGCGCGTGGGTCGCGACGACCGTGATCTCCGGCACGCATCCCGCGGCCAGCAGGCCCTGGACTGCCGCCTCGATCGTCCCGCCGGTGCTGATCATGTCGTCCACGACGACGGGAGCCCGGCCCTGGACCTCCCCGGCGATCGCACGGACGCTGACTTCGGTCCCGGTGAGCCGCGTCTTGTGCACGGTCGCCACGGGGCAATGGAGGGCCCGCGCGTAGCGCTCGGCGAGCTTGACCGCGCCGAGATCCGGCGCCACCACGACCGGGTTGGCCGGGGTCCCCGACCGGACGTGGTCGACGAGCAGCGACACCGCGGTCAGGTGTTCCACCGGCATGGCAAAGAAGCCCTCGAGCGACGGCGTATGGAGGTCTACCGCGACCAGGCGCTCCACGCCGGCGGCTCGGACCAGGTCGGCGACGACCCGGGCGCCGACGGCCTCGCACCCCCGCGATCGGCGGTCCTGGCGCGCGTACCCGAAGTAGGGGACGACTGCGGTCAGGCGGCTGGCCCCGGCACGGCGGCACGCGTCGGCGAGGAGTAGCAGTTCCAGGAGGTTGGCGTCGACCGGAGGGCTCGTTGGCTGGACGAGGTACACGTCGTCGCCGCGCACGTTGTCCACGACCGCGGCGTGCAGCTCCCCGTCCGGGAAGCGATCGAGCATGCGGCCCCCCATTCGGACACCGAGGCGCTCCGCGATCGCTTCCGCCAAGAGGACGTTAGCCGACCCCGCGAAGAGGGCAAGGTTCATCGCTGGTCCGCCGGCCCACCATTCGTGCAACTGACCTGCCAGGGAGCATGTCGAGCAGCGGCGCGTGGTTGCCGGATCGATTGGGGATTTGACTGGACCAGGTCGTGGGGACCTGCCGCCCCACCGCGTTCACACTTGCCCCAGCGCCGCGTCCGGCCAAGAGCCCCGCGCCTCAGATCGACATGACAAACGGCTCAGGCCCTAGGCCAGAAACCTGGCAGAGCGGTTGCGCGAGGATCTCACCGGAGGTCGCTATGGAGCGGTATTCGCCGCGAAGGGCGGATCAACCTCTGTTTCGCGACCGGCGGGAGGCGGGCAGCCGCCTGGCCGACGCTCTCGAGGCGTATCGCGGGCAGGACGTGCTGGTCCTGGGCATCCCGCGTGGGGGCGTCCCGGTTGCCGCCGAAGTCGCCCTGCATGTCGGCGGCGAGCTGGACGTGGTCGTGGCCCGAAAGCTCGGCGCGCCGTTCTCGGCGGAGTTGGCCATCGGTGCCGTGACGGCCAATGGAGGCCGATTCCTGAACGAGGACCTGATCCGAGAGCTCGGTATTCCCGAGGCCTACCTCGGCGGCGTGACGGCCCGCGAGATGGCCGAAGCCCACCGCCGGGAGCAGCGATTCCGGGGCCGGCGCCCCGTGGCCCGGGTGACGGGGCGTATTGTGATCGTCGTGGATGATGGCCTCGCGACCGGGGCGACCATGCGGGCGGCGGTCCGGTCCGTGCGGGCTCAGCGCCCGGCCAAGCTCGTGGTCGCTGTGCCGGTCGGCTCACAGCAGGCGTGCGCGGCCCTCCGGGCGGAAGCCGACGACGTGGTGTGCCTCTTCGAGCCGGAGGCGTTTTTCGCCGTCGGTGCCTTCTACGAGCACTTCGAGCCGACGGAAGACGCCGAGGTCCAGGAGCTGCTCCAGGAGGCCTGCGCGCCTCATCGGCCCGCAGGGACACGGGCGGGCTGATCCCTCCACGGTCACAGCCGCGCCGGAAACCGTCTCGCTCCGCATCCCCGTGACAGCCGACAAGACCTAGGGAGGGGACCCGATGGCACGCGTGCGACATCTCAGCCACCGTGAGGTGATCATTCCGGCCGGGCCGGCGCATCTGCCCGGCGATCTCGTTGCGGCGTCGACGGCCGCTGGCGCGGCCATCTTCGCCCACGGTAGTGGAAGCAGCCGGCTGAGCCCCCGGAACGTGCAGGTCGCCCGCATCCTCAACGAGGCCGGCTTGACCACGCTGCTCTTCGACCTCCTGACGCCGGCCGAGGCCCGGGACCGCCGGAACGTCTTCGACATCGCCCTCCTGGCGTCGCGGCTTGCCGCGGCGACGAGCTGGCTGGGCGGCCAGCCCGAGGCGGACGGGCTCCGCCTCGGCTTCTTCGGCGCCAGCACCGGGGCCGCCGCCGCGCTGTGGGCGGCCGCCGAACCCGGCGCCCGCGTGGCCGCCATCGTGTCACGAGGCGGCCGCCCCGACCTCGCCGCCCCGCGGCTCGGCGCGGTGACCGCACCCACCCTGCTCATCGTCGGCGCGAGAGACGACCTCGTGCTGGCGCTGAATCAGCAGGCTCGGCAGGCCCTCTCGTGTACGGCAGAACTGGCGGTCATCCCGGGAGCCACGCACCTGTTCGAAGAGCCGGGCGCCCTCGAGCAGGTCGCCGACCTCGCGCGAGGGTGGTTTCTGCGCTACCTACCGGCGGCGAGCCCGGGGGCGGCGCGAGCGGCGGGAGTCTCTTCGGCGAGAGGGGCTTGACATGGAGTCGCGAGGGTCGCGGCGACCGATCCCGGAACAGTAGGGCTCGTCCGGGCGGGCGACGCTACGCCGCCCGCTCAGGCGAAGCCGTGGCGTCCGGGGTCATCGGGCCGGCAGCGCCGATGGCTCGGGTCGCGCGGGCTCTTCCGGCGGCCCCACGGTCAGCACCGGACAGGGCGCGACCTGGATGACCCGGTGCGCGACGGAGCCGAGGGTCCAGCGGACGATCCCCGACCAGCCGTGCGCCCCCATGACGATGAGGTCTGCGTCCCGCTCCTCCGCCCAGCGCGCGACCTGGTCACCGACGGCGCCGCGGCCGATGAGGACGTGCACGCGCTGGCGCGCGAGCCCGGCCTCGTGCAGGAAGCGCTCCGCCGCTTCCTCCGCCCGCCGGTGGAGGAGCATGGACATCTCTCCCACCGCCTCCGCGGTGGCGTCGCCCCCGGGGACCACGTCCGGCGTGACGTGCAGGAGGTCGATCTCGGCCCCCGACGCCTCCGCGAGCGCCACGGCCCAGGGCCACGCGGTGCGCGCCGCCGCGGAGAAGTCGGTGGCGTAGCACAGGCGCCGGAGGTCGCGCCCCTGCCCGGCGAGCTGGGCCCGCACCGTGAGGACCGGGACCGGCGCCAGCCGCACCACGCGGTCGGCGACGCTCCCCAGGATGATCCGACCGAAGTCGGTGCGGCCGTGAGTGCCCATGACCAGGAGGTCGGCCGACTCCTCGCGCGCCACCGCGAGGATGCGATGCGCCACGGGTCCCTCCTCGATCCGCGTTCGCGCCTTCACCCCCGACGCCGCGGCGCGCTCGACCAGCGGGGCCAGCCCGTCGCGCGCCTCCTGGTACGCCGCGTCCCGCACCTGCTGGTAGACGCGTGCCGGGAGGTACGCGTCCGGCGGCAGGGACGGCACCGGGACGACGTGGAGGAGCAGGATCTCGGCGTGGAGCAGGCGCGCCAGGAGTTGGGCCTCCGCCCACGCCGGCTCCGAGCCCGTGGACAGGTCGGTCGCGCAGAGAAGCTGGCGGATGGTTCTCACGTCTCCCCCCTCCTCACCGGGCGCGGAGTCTCGCCCGTGACACGGAGGTGCAACGGTGGTGCCGCCCCGCCCCCCGAGAAACGCGCCCGATATCGAGGGGTTGCGGCGGAGCCCGCGGCGGTGGATCTGGCGGGGTGGGGCGCCGGCGCCCCGGTGCGGGCCGGCACGCCCCACAGGCGCCCGGGTCGCTGCGGGTAACTCGCGCGAGCTCTCCGACCAGATCCAGGAGACGCTCGAGCGCCGCCTCCACGCTCCGGACACCGGGGCGGAGGAGACGGCGGCCGCCCGCTTCGCCAGCGGGCTCCGGGAGACCTACTGGGTCCGCGTGCGCGCCTACCGCGTGAAGTATCTGATCAAGGGGATCGGCAACTTCTTCGCCAAGTTCGGCCCCTTCGCGCTCCTCCTCTTCGGCGGATGGTTGATCATCGCGCGCCCGGGGTCCTTCCACCTCGGGAGCCTCGTCGCCGTGCTCGCCGCCTACGAGCGCCTCGACGAGCCGTGGCAGGAGCTGCTGGACTACTACCAGCGGCAGGAGATCGCCCGGGTCCGCTACCGCCAGGTGATCAGCGCCTTCGAGGCATCCGGCCCGCGGGTCGGGGTGCCCGCCTGAGCCAGCGGGTAACTGCCATGAGGGCGTGGCCCGATCGCCCTGAGCGCTCGTCGCGTGCGGCGAGCCCATCCATCGCCGCGACAGCAGCCACGGTGCCGCTGGCCGTGCTCTTCGAGCGCCTTGGCGCCACGACGCAGGGCCTGTCGAGCGCGGAGGCCCGGCAGCGCCTCGCAGAGACCGGGCCGAACGACCCCGCACGCCCACACCGCGGGGCGCACGTCGTTGGGCCGTAGTCCCTCCCCCCGAAGGGTCTGCCAGCTTGCGGGCCGCGGTTCACGGGCCTCCGGCCCCGCCGATCCGGACGCGGGCGGGCGGCCCCTCGTCGAGCTCGACCCGGACCGGGAGGAACTGCTGGACCACCCACCCCACCGTCGCGAGATGCGAGGACAGCCGCGGGCACGTGAACCGCGACGGCGCCCCGGCCAGGGCGAGGAACGGAACGAGCTGGTCCGCCAGACGCTCGTCCACCGCGGCACCGCTCGAGCAGAACGCGAGGAACGCATCCACCGCCTCGTCGGCCACCCGCTCGGCCGGGACGCCCCGACGGCCCAGCGCCGAGAAGCCGGCTCGGCCGCGGACGGCGAGGAAGAGGAACGTGCCGGGGCTGCGCGCCGTGACATCCTCCTCGACCGGAAGGCTCGCGAACACCCCCGCGGCGCGGAGGCGCTCCTCCGCCCGCCGACGCTGGCGCTCGGCGATGTCGCGCGGAAGCCGGGAGACGGCGGAGAGCCCCGTGACGGCGCCGAGGGCGCCGGGCTCCTCGGTGGTGAACGCCTCCAGCGCCGGCGTCGGCACGATAGCCGCTCCGACCTCGCCGCCGCCCGCCGGGTACCATCCCCAACGGCGCAGCACGACCTGCGCGTTGACGCCGAGGGACCCGAGCGCCGGGAGGAAGACGTCGGTGAGGTAGTGGACGGGCGGGCTCCAGGGCACATGGGTGCCGCCCAGGAGCGAGAGCCGCGAGGGGGACGGGGCCCGGATGAGCGGCAAGAGCAGCGCCTGGAAGAGGAGACTCACGGAGCCCGCACTCCCCTTGATGGCCCCGACGTCGAAGCGGTACTCGCCGCCCCGGAGGGCGCGCGGCGCGAAGGCGAGCTCCGTGGAGTCAAGCGCGTCGCCGGCCACCTCGGCGTCGCTCATGGCCTGAAGGGCCCGCACCACCGTGAGGTGCTGCGGCTGGAGGCCGGGCCGGGACCGCCGCGCGCGGATCCCGGTCAGCTGGACCGGCCGGCCCAGAGTCACCGCCAGCGAGAGCGCCGTCCGGAGGATCTGGCCCCCACCCTCGCCGTGGGACCCGTCGAGGATCAGCGGTGCTGCCGACGCTGTAGCCGCCCCGCTCAGAGCGGATAGCGGAGGCGCGCCGCCGCGCCTCCGACGCGCGCCAGGCCGGGATGCGCCTCGATGGTCTCCACGGCCCCGCCCGTCGCCAGGACCCGATCGACCATCGCCTCGCCCAGCTCGATCGCCGTGGTCGGCTTGCCGCAGCGGCGGCAGGGCCCGGTCGGTCCCGGCTGCAGCGCGCCGCACTCACCGCAGAGCCACCCGCGCTCGCGGAAGCCCGCGGCGAGGTAGAGCTGTTGGACGGCGCCGCGCGCGACCGCTTCGAGGGTCTCCCCGAGCCCGGCGACGGCCTGGCCACCCTTGGCCGCCTCCGTCAGCACGGCGTCTACGGCGGCGTGCTGGCGCTCGCGCCGCCACCGGTGGAGGAGCGCGGTCGCGCGGCCGACGAGCGTGGCGCCGGGCTCGTGCCGTGCGGCGGGCACGCTGCCGACGACGCGCTCGCCGAGGCGCGCGGGCAGATGCCGCTGGAATTCCCCCACCGTCCGCGGCTCGCCGGCGAGGACGATCCGGTCGAGCCCGTTGGCCTCGGCGAGCGCGGCGAGCGCTTCGGTGACCGCCTCGAAGTGGCGACCCCGGTGATCCTGGACGTGGCGCTGGTAGCGCGACTGCGCAAGGAGCGCCCAGCCGCCGCGACGATGGCGCCCCGGTACCTCGCTCTCGAGCGCGACCTCCTCGCCGGGGCCCAGGGCCCCGACGGGGATCAACCGCGCGCTCTCGCCGTCCACGAAAACGACGAGGGCTGCCGGCACCCGCTCCGCGAGCACCGCCAGGGGGCGCAGGAACGGCCGCTCCGCCACCACGAAGGCGTCGTCGAACGGCTCGCGCACGGGCAGGACCTCGCGGAGGCCGAGGGCCCGGCAGGCGAAGAGCGCCACGCCGCGCGCCTCGGGGAACCGCGCCTGGTCGATCAGCGACTCGCCCTCGGCCTCGATCCAGTCGAGATCTTCGCCGAGGGCCGGCTCCGCGCCCTGGCGCGCCCGCCGGAGCTCGTTCTTGAGGAACACCCGCACGCGCTCGCGCTGGTGCTCGTCCCGCCAGCTCGTGTTGAGGTAGACGCTCACGACGGGCGACACCCCGCTGGTGATCCGCGCCAGCTCCGTCAGCCGCTCCCGGACGTCCATGGCCCGCCTCACGCGTGCGCCTCGTCGCGCGCGGCTCGCGCCGCGGCCCCCGTGGGCCGCAGCAGGATGACCGGGATCGGAGCGCCTCGCAGCACCGACTCCGCGACCGAGCCGAACAGCAGCCGTCCCAGGCCGCTCCGGCCGTGGGTCGTCATCGCGATCAGGTCGGCCCCGGTCTCGATCGCCGCCGCGACGATCTCGGCGGGAGGCGCCCCGACGCGGATCTGCGCGGTCGCCCGGACCCCGCGCTCGCCCAGCGTCGCGGCCAGCCCTTCCAGGTACCGCTTGGCCTCCCGGAGCCGCGCCACGCGCTCGTCCTCCGCGACCGCCGCCGGGACCCCGATCAGGTCGCGCGAATGCGGCAGAACGACCCGGACCAGGACGACCTCCAGGCCGAGCGGGGCGGCGATCCCCTCGATGAGCGGGAGCGCCGCCTCCGCGACCTCGGAGCCGTCGAGCGGTATCAGGACGCGGCTATACATGCGCCAGCGTCGACCAGGGCCGCGCCTCGCCCTCCTTCCCCGGCGGTTCGATCGGCGCCTCGGGGGCCCGAAGCAGCAGGATCGGAATGGTGGTCCCCCGCAGGACCGACTCCGCCACGCTCCCCATGATCAACCGCCCGAGGCCGCTGCGGCCGTGGGTGGTCATCACGATGAGGTTGGCCTTCCGCAACCGGGCCGCCTCCACGATGGAGTACGCGGCCGGCCCGTACCAGACCGACGTCTCCACCTTGGTGAACCCCAGCGACGCGAGGTGCGCGCGGACCCCGGCCAGGTACTCCTCCGCCTCCCGGATCACCTTGATCTGCCCCTCCGTGGGGTCCGCGCCCGGCAGGCTGTGGGCCTCCGCGGCCCGAATCAGGAGGAGCTCGGCGTCCGAGGCGCGGGCGAACTCCACCGCCCTGGGCAGGGCGGTCTCGGCGAGCCAGGAGCCATCGAGCGGAACCAGGATCGTGTCGAGCTTCATGACGTCCTCCCTGACGTGGTACGGCCTCATGCCTTGCGTGGCCGCGTGACGATCAGGACCGCGCAGCGCGCGGCCCGCAACACCCCCTCCGAGACGCTCCCGAGAAGGAGCCGCTTCACCGGACCCACCCCGCGGGCGCCCACCACCACCATTGGCGTCCACGGCGAGCTGCGGGGTCGCCGCGGCCGTCAGCCCCCGGACGGTCGTGCCGGCCGGCAGCGGGAAGCGCGCGAGCCACCGCGTCGCCGTCCTCGCGTCCCTCGAGCCGTCCGTGGCCGGCAAGACGCGCATCGCGTGCCTCACGCGGAGCGCCAGGTCTCGCGGACCGCGTAGCCCCTGGCCTCCAGCGCCCGGACCGCGGGGCCGGGGTCGATCGTGGCGAGCCGCACCACGGCCGTCTTCATCCCGCCGCGCGCCGGGAACGTCACGATGCTCGAGATCCGGAGTCCCGCGTCCTCGACCGCCCGGACGACCTCGACCAGCGCGGAGGGTCGGTCCCCGAGCAGCACGTCGAGCCGGCTCGAAGGCTCCGCCGCGCCCATCGCCTCGACCAGGAGCTGGAGCAGGTCCGTCTCGGTCACGATCCCGACCAGGCGCGCGCCATCGGTGACGGGCAGGGCGCTGATCTTCTCCTGCACCATGAGCCGCGCCGCGGCCTCGACGGGCATCATGGGCCCGATGGTGATCACGCCGCGCGTCATGATCTCGCCGATCCGCAGCCGGTCGAGCAGGTACTGGAGCTCGTGCACCGTCAGGCTCGTCGCCGGCGATGCCATCGCCCGCTTCAGGTCCCGGTCCGAGATGATGCCGACCAGCTCCCCGTTCTCGAGCACCGGGAGGTGCCGGATCCGGCGCTGCTGGAGCAGCCGGAGCGCTTCGGGCAGCGCGGTGCGCGGGTTGATCGTGACCACCTGGCGCTCCATGATGTCCTGAACCAGCATCGGAGTCACCCCTCCTTGCCCTGCTCCCGCTCGAGATGCCAGCGCCGGCGATCCCGCGCGCGCAGGATCTCCCCCGAGGTCTGCACCTCGGCGTCCGGGGCCTGCTCGACGCCGAGCGCCCGGCCGATCTCGTCCACCACGTCCTGGTCGGGCGTCGCGACGCTCCCGCCGACCGCCTCCTCCCCGGACAGGTGCGCGCGCAGCCAGTCGGCGTCCACGTCGCCGCCGCTGAGCGTGGGCCCGGTCTCCGGATGTCCGGCCACCTCGCGGGCGAGCCCGGTGATCCCTCCCCGGTCCTCGAGCCCGCCGGGCCGACGCCCCGGGCGCACGCGACGCCCCGTCTTCGGTCGCCTCGCCCGTCGCGTCATGTCTCCACCCCTCCCTCCACCGCCCGGACGAGGTCCGTCCGGGACACCATCCCGACCACCCGACCGCCCTCGTCCACGACCGGCAGACTGCGGAAGCCGGAGTCGCTCATCAGCGCCACCGCGGTCGCGATGGAGTCCCGCCGGTGCAGGGTCAGCACCCGGTGCGCCATCCAGCGGGAGACCGACTCCTGCCAGACGTTCGGGTTCGCGACGCTCGCGCGCACCGCTCGGAGGACGTCCCCCTTCGAGACCACGCCGACCAGGCGGCCCTCGCGGCTGACCACCGGGAACGCGTTGTAGTCGTAGCCGGCCGCGAGCGCGCGGGTCTCGGCCATCGGGATGTCCTCGAAGATCATCACGATGCGGGCCGTCATGACCCGCTCGACCGGGAGCGTCTGCGCGCCCGAGACCGCCCGGGCCGGAGCCTCGCGCCAGACCGCCTTGAGGTCGGTCGGGAGCTGGGCGAGGACGTCTTCGGCCTCGCCCGGCGAGAGCTGCTCCTTGAGCGCCGCGAACACGGCCACCGTCGCCGCGCGGGCGTCCTCGCGCGAGCCGAGCTCGGCCCCGCGCCACACCCGGTCGTAGAAGTCGCCGGTGTGCATCTTCGTCGGCGTGCGGCCGAGCGCCTCGCCGTCCCGCCAGACGGCCTTGAGCTCCGCCGGCAGCTGCGCCGCCACGTGCGCGGCCTCCCCGGGGGTGAGGCGGTCGCGGAGGGCCTGCAGGACGGCCGCCGTCGCCTGCTCGAGGGCTCCCCCCGCCAGGCCACCCGCCCGGTCGCTCACCCGGCGGTAGAATGCGTGCGCCCGCATACGAGCCCGGTCCCTCCCCTCTCGGGCGGCCCGGTCGCCGCCCGCGTCGTTGGCCACCCGGAACCGGTGCAACCCGGGTGCCAGGGGCTTCAGGCCTAACTCCGCGGAAGCACGGGCGTTCGGCGCTCCGAACGGCGGCCGCGTGAGGCGGCGGGGTCCCGCGTGGGGCGGCGCCGCCCCGCCCGCTGTCCGCGATCCGACGGTATCCTTGGGAGGACCCGCGATGACGCGCGTCACGCTCCGGGACGGGATGCTGGTGACCGTTCGACCGATCCAGCCCGAGGACGAGCCCGAGCTGACGGCCCTCTACGCGCGGCTCAGCCCCGAGACCGCCTACCAGCGCTTCTTCACCATCATGGTCGTGGAGCGCCGGGCCGAAGGCCCGATCACCGCGCTCCTCCTGGAGCCCCGGACCCCGACCGATCCCGCGCCGGGCTGAGAGCCCATGAACGAATCGATGTGGGAACCGGGCGTGCGACGACGACGGGGGGCAGCAGAGGCTGGTGGGGGGGGTTGGGGGGGAGCGGCAGCAGGCGCTCCCGCCCCAAGTTGAACTGAGCTCCGCCGTCGTCACGACACCGCGGCCGGGCGCTCGGACTCCTCTCGCGCGCCTTCGGCGGCGCGCAGCGGCTCCAGGGGGTATCCTCCCGCAGACAGGCCTCGCCGATCTTCCCTGTCACCATCGCCCGGACGGTGCAAGGTCATTCACATCCTCCCGGTCACTCGACGATGCGGACCTCGCCCGCCAGGACGCGAAGGATCTCACCGCGCGAGTTCTCGACCTGGAGATGACCCCAGGCGTCCACCCCGATCGCGCGACCCTCGAAGACCGAGGTCCCCTCCCGCACCTCGACGCGCCGTCCGGTCAGGATGTCCCGGTCGCGCCAGGCCCGGAGCACCGCGCCCTCGCCGACCTCGCGGTAGGTGGTGAGCCAGCGGTCGAGGAAGGTCAGGAACGCCGCGGTGAACGCGTTCCGGTCGATCTCGCGGCCCAGGGCTTCGCGCAGCGAGCCCGCGGCCCGGCCGGCGTCGCCCAGAGCCGCCCGGAGGTCGGCGCGCGACACGTTGAGGTTCACGCCGATCCCCAGGATGACGTGCTCGAGCCGCTCGTCGCTCGTGGCGAGGTCGACCAGGGCCCCGGCCACCTTCTTGCGGTCGACCAGCACGTCGTTCGGCCACTTGATGGCGGCAGGCAGGCCGATCCCCACGATGGTGTCCACCAGCGCCAGCGACGCGATGAACGAGAACACGGGCACCGACTTCGGCGGGATCGCCGGACGGAACAGCACGGAGGCGTACAGGTTGACCCCGAACGGGGAGAACCAGGTCTTGCCTCCGCGGCCTCGCCCCGCGCTCTGGCCCTCGGCCAGGACCACGGTCCCCTCCGGCGCGCCCGCGCGCGCCATGTCGCGGAGGACCGCGTTGGTGGACGGCACCTCGCCGTACACGCAGATCTGGCAGCCCACCGTCCGAGCGGAGAGCCGCCGGCGGATCTCGGTGACGCTGAGCACGTCCGGGACGATGGAGATGTCAGGCGCCATGGCGACGTTCCTCCCTCTGCTCCGCGGGGCCCACGGTCAGCACGGGACAGGGCGCCCGCTGGATGACCTGGTGGGCGACCGAGCCGAGCATCCACCGGAGGAGGCCCGACCAGCCGTGCGTCCCCATCGCCACCAGATCGGCCGAGCGCGCCTGCGCGTGATGGACGATCCGGTCTCCCACGACGCCGCTCGTGACGACGAGGTGGACGCGCTCGCGCGGGAGCGGGCACCCCTCGAGGAAGCGCTCGGCCTCGGCCTCGCCCTGCTTCCGGAGAATCCGCGCCATCGCGGCCAGGGTCTGGGGCGAGAGGTGCCGGTCGGCCACGGCCTCGAAGGTCACGTGGACGAGGTCCACGTCGGCGCCCGTCGCCTCCGCGAGCGCCAGGACCCACGGCCAGGCCGCGCGCGCCGCCGGTGAGAAGTCCGTTGCATAGCAGATGCGAGCGATCTGCCGCACCGCGCCGGGCGCGACTCCCCCATCGGCCCGGACCGTGATCACGGGACAGGGCGCCGAGCGCACGACCGCGTCCGCCACGCTCCCGAGCAGGATCCGCCCGACCCCGGTGCGCCCGTGGGTTCCCATGACGAGCAGGTCGACGGCCTCCTCGCGGGCCACCTCGAGGATCCGCTGCGCCACCCCGCCCTCCTCGATCCGGGTCGCCGCCCGAACCCCGGGATCCGGGCTCCCGCGCAGCAGCCCGTCCAGGCCTTCCTGGGCGTCGCGGCGGCTGGCGGTGAGGACCTCCTGGTAGAGGTCGGGCGGGAAGTACCCCGCCGTCGGGATCGGGAGCGGCGGGACGACGTGCAGGATCAGGACCTCGGCCTTGAGGAGCCCCGCCAGGAGCTGTGCGTGGGCCCAGGCAGGCCCGGACGCCGGGGAGAGATCGGTGGCGCAGAGGATCTTCCGGATGCGCGCCATGGTCATGCTCTCCCGGGGACCGCGGCCGCCTGCCCGGCCTTCGCCCGGATCATGAGAACCGGCACGGGCGCCGCGCGCAGCACGGCCTCGGCGACCGAGCCGAACAGGACCCGATCGAGCCCGGTCCGGCCGTGCGTGGACATGGCGATCAGATCGACGCCTTCCCGCACCGCCACCGCGGGGATCTCCGTCGCCGGCCAGCCGAGCCGCACGACCGTCCGGACCCGGATCGCCTTCGCCTCGAGGCGCTCGGCCAGGGCCGCCAGGTACTGCCGGGCCTCCATCTCGCGCATCTCGAGTACATCCAGGCTCGCGACACCGGTCCCGGCCACGGCCACGACTGGCGAGATCGGCTCGACGACCCTGAGCAGGAGGAGCTCGGCGTCGAGCGGCCCGGCGACCTTCGCGGCGAACGGCAGGATCGCCTCGGCCCGCTCGGATCCGTCCAGGGGAATCAACACACGCCGGTACATGGGTGCTCCTCTCGTTTGCGGACGCTCCAGGGTCTCGGCGCTCTCACGGCCGGGCCCGTCGGCCTGACTCTCGCTCGGCCACTCGCCACTCCGGCACGGGAGCCAAAACCCTGCCATCGCAGGCCTCCCTCGCGGGCGCCCGGACCGCGCCGCCGTCCGAGCCAGCTGCAACCCGGGTGCCACGCCCCTGCGCGAGGGAAGCCTTCTGCTTTCGGGTGGTTAGGGGCGCGAGCCCGAAGGCCGGGCCACCCGCGGGTGAGGCGGCGATGCCCCGACGCGGGAGGGCGTGCCCCAGGGCCGCGGGGCTTCGCTCGATCTCGGGCGTGTCCCGCCCCGCCGGACCCCCGATCATCACGCGGACGCGTCGGGGAGGCGGGGGGGCCGCGCGCCGGGCTTCACGGCCTGGCACCGCCGCGGAGCCCCGCGAGATAGGCGGCGAGCGCCTCGATGTCGGCCTCGCTCAGCTCGAGCCTGGGCATGTGGGCGGTCGGCTTCTGCGCCGCGGGGTCGCGGAGCCACCGGGCCAGGTAGGACTCCGGGTACTTGAAGCCGATCCGCGAGAGGTCGGCGGCGATCGGCGTGCCGGCCGCCCCCACCGTGTGGCACCCGTAGCAGCCGTGCTCCACGAAGAGCCGCTGCCCCCGGGCCGCCAAGGCGCCCGGCTCCTGGGCGAGGGCCGCCAGGCCGCCGAGCGCCAGGACGAGCCCGGTTGCCGCACCGCGCGCGAGCCACCGAGTCTTCATGCGGAACACCTCGACCCACCGTCAGGGTTTGAGCGCCGCCGCCAGGTCTCGCCGCGTGAGCACCCCCACCACGACCCGCCCCGCCGGGGCGTCGGTCACGATCGGGATCGTGCGGATGCGGTACTCCACCATCAACGCCATCGCCTTGATGGCCGGCTCCACGGGGTAGAGCGCGATCACACCCCGCGTCATGATCCCGCCGACCGAGGAGACCCAGGTCTCCTCCAGCGCCGCGATGAAGCGCCGGTACGGCAGGAGGTAGAGCTTGAAGAGATCGAGGCGCGTCACGAGCCCCTGGAGGACCCCCGTCTCGTTGACGACGGGGAATGCGTTGTACTCGTGCGTCGCCATGAGCGCCGTCAGCGCCTCGACGCTCGTCTCGGGGGTCACGGTGACCACGGGCTTCGACATCAGCTCCCCGACCGTGACGTCGCGGATCTCGTGCATTCCCGGGGCCCCTGCCGGTCACTCGGCCGGGCGCGCGAAGCGGAAGAGCGCCACCGGGATGTCGGCCCGGCGGAAGACCTGCTCGGCCACGCTTCCCAGCATCGCGCGGCGGATCGCGCCGCGGCCCGCCGTGGTCACGACGATCAGGTCCGCGCCGAACGCCTCCGCCTCCCGGAGGATCTCCCCCACGGGATCCCCGAAGCGCACGGCGCACTCCACGGGGACACCCTCGAGGTGCAACTCGGCGGTCTGCAGGTAGTCGATCCCCTCCGCCTGGAGCCGCTCCCGCTCCTGGTCGGCGTAGGCGATGACGCGCCCGTCCTTGGTCATCCGGGTCTCCGGGAAGGGAGCGACGTGCAAGAGGCGGACCGTCGCCCCGCTCCCGCGCGCGGCGTCCGCCACGAACGGCAGCGCCGACTCGGCCAGTTGGGACGTATCGAGCGGGACAAGGATGCGCTTCGCCACCGTCAGCCTCCTCTCATCCACCCCGGGGTCGGCCGCCGAGGCCATGGGTCACGTCGCCCACATCACCTGGGCCAGTTGCTCCGGCATCTCCGCGGACCCCATCGTCCCGGCTGACGCCGGCCTCCTCCAGTCGACCGCGGGTGCAACGCGGGTGCCAGCACTGGGCATCGCAACGACGCGGGGTTACACCGGAGCGGAGCGTGGCATGCGGGGGCATTGGGGCGCGACCGCCCCAGGCCGGGACGGGGGTCCCGCGGGGGAGCCCGAAAAACGACGCGGGGGGAGGCCGTCGGGCCTCCCCCCGTGTGAGGGCGCGCCGGCGCCCGGCCTACTTCTTCGCGAGGGCCCTTACGATCTCCCGGCAGAACGCCGGCAGGTCGTCCGGCTTCCGGGAGGTGATCAGGTTCCCGTCCACGACGACCTCCTGGTCCACCCAGGTCGCCCCGGCGTTGACCAGGTCGTCCTTGATCGAGAAGAAGCTCGTCGCGCGCTTGCCCCGGAGGATCCCCGCCGAGACGGGCATCCAGCCCGCGTGGCAGATCGCCGCCACGACCTTGCCCTGCTCGAAGGCCTCGCGGACGAGCTTGACCATCGCCGGGGACCGCCGCATGAGATCGGGCGCGAACCCGCCGGGGATCACGACGGCGTCGAGCTCGACCGCGTTGACCTGCTCGGCCTGCACGTCGACCTGGACCGGGTAGCCGTGCTTGGAGGCGTACGATTTCGCCCCGCCGGCGCCGACGACCTGGACCTCGGCCCCCTCCTCCTTGAGCCGGTAGTACGGCACCCAGAGCTCCATCTCCTGGTACATGTTCTCCGCCAGGACCGCCACTCGCTTGCCCTTCAGCTGCATGGATCCTCCCTGGAGCCGACCCGGTCGGGATCGGCGCTAGCTCTTCTTCGAGGTCTTCGAATAGAACGTCGCCATCAGCGGCTCGAGATCCCCGCGACAGTCGGGGCACTTGGCCGTGCCGCTCTCCCGCTCCTTGACGGTGAGCGTGATAGAGATCTCCTTCTTGCACCGGGGGCAGCGGAACTCGTAGAGAGGCATCTGCCCTCCCTCCTCTCTGGAGTCGCGTTCCGGACCTTCGGGGTGGTCACGCCGCGCTCCTTTCTTGATACACCGCCGCCCGGGGCGCGGTCAAGGGGTGGCCCGGGCGAGGGGAACGCGATTCGCTCTTGACAGGCCTCCGCACCTGTCTGCTAGAGTGCGGCGGGTGCTCACATGCGACCGACGGGGGGAGGCGCCATGGCGTTTCTGGTCATCGTGAAGCGCGACGAGGAGCCGCTCTACACCTACCTGCAGCAGCACTTCCAGGAGCCGGAAGTGACCGTGCTCGTCGACCGGCGGCACGGCGAGCGGCGCCGGACCAGCGACAGCGCGGCGGAGGAGCGGCGGCGCACCGACCGCCGCCAGATGCCGAACGACGCGGACCCCCTCTGGAAGTACGGGTTCCGGGTCGCCCCCTCCCCGCCCTGACCCTCAACGCGGGAGGTTCACGACGATCGACTTGACCTCCATGTACTCGTAGATCCCCTCCCGCCCCCCTTCCCGCCCGAGCCCCGACTCCTTGAAGCCTCCGAAGGGGACCTCGTGCGTATACCCCGCCGCGTCGTTGACCCCGACGAGGCCGTACTCGAGCCCCTCCGCGACCCGAGTCACGCGGCCGAGGTCGCGGGAGTAGAGGTAGGCCGCCAGGCCGTACTCGGTGTCGTTCGCCCGCGCGATCAGCTCGGCCTCGGTCCGGAAGGTGAGGACGGGCGCCACCGGCCCGAAGATCTCCTCGCGGCAGACGCGCATCTCGTCCCGGACGCCGAGCAGGACGGACGGGGCGTAGAAGTACCCGCGCGCCAGGGCGCCCTCCTCCCGCGCATGGCCGCCCGTCGCCACGCGCGCCCCGCCGGCCACCGCGTCCTCGACGAGGCCGTGCACCTGCTTGCGCGCCTCCTCGTTGATGAGCGGGCCGACGACCACCCCCGGCTCGAACCCGGGACCGACCCGGAGCGCCCGGACGGCCTCGACGAACCGCGGGACGAAGCGCTCGGCGATCGTCTCCTGGACGAAGATGCGGTTCGCGCAGATGCACGACTGCCCGCCGACGCGGAGGAACTTGATTCCCACCGCCCCCTCGACCGCGGCGTCCAGGTCGGCGTCGTCGAAGACGACGAAGGGGGCATTCCCGCCGAGCTCGAAGGAGACGCGCTTGAGGGAGCGGGCCGCGCCCTGCATGAGCTGTTTGCCCACGTCGGTCGAGCCGGTGAAGGCGATCTTCCGGACCAGCCGGTGGCTCACGAGGGTGTCCCCGATCGGCCGCGACTTCGCGCCCGTGACGACGTTGAAGACGCCCGCCGGCAGGCCCGCCTCCGCCGTGAGCCCGGCGAGCGCCAGGGCCGTGAGGGGCGTGGCCGACGCCGGCTTGAGCACGACCGTGCAGCCCGCCGCCAGGGCCGGCGCGATCTTCCGGGTGACCATCGTCGCCGGGAAGTTCCACGGGGTGATGGCGCCCACCACGCCGAGCGGCTGGTGGATCACCCACAGGCGCCGGTCCCGGAACGGGGACGGCACGAGGTCTCCGTAGGTCCGGCGCGCCTCCTCGGCGAACCAGCCGAAGTATCCGAGGGCGAAGCCGACCTCGCGGCGCGCCTCCTCGAAGGGCTTGCCGTTCTCCCGCGTCACGAGCCGCGCGAGGTCGTCCCGGCGGGCCTCCATCAGGGCCTGGATCCGCTGCAGGATGGGCCCGCGCTCCTTCGCCGGCATCGCCGCCCACTCCCGGAAGGCGCGGTGCGCGGCCTCGATGGCGCGGCCCGCCTCCGCGGCCCCGCCGTCGGCCACCTCGCCGACCGGCTCCCCCGTCGCGGGGTCGGTGACGGTGAAGGTCCGGCCCGATGCCGCCTCGACCCACTGACCGTCGATGAACATCCGATGAAGGTCTGCCATGGTCCGCCGTCCTTTCCGAGGCGCCTGCTCCGCGCGCCACGCGGTCGGCTGGTCTGACCGCGGCGAGCACGGCCCGCCGCCCGGGCGGGTTCGGGGAGAGCGGGTGGATTATCGGCCGGCCCGGGAGCCTCTGTCAACCTGGGACGGGCTCCCGGCCACGGCGTTTTCCGATTCTTCTCGGCCACGACCGATGTCTTCCTCCGCGGGGAGGCGCGCCGCGAGGCTGACGTGGACCATGGGCGCACCTTCGGTCTCCTCGCCCTCGCGGGCCTGGACGAGCGCGTCGTCGGGCACGCGTTCTGCGTGGTGGCCACGGACGGTGATCACTCGGACGTCGCCCTCGCCGTCGCGGACGACTATCAGGGACGCGGGCTCGGCACCATCCTCCTCGGACAGCTGGCCGAGGCGGCGGCGGCGAACGGGGTCCGGGTCCTCGAAGCCACGGTGCTCCCCGAGAACTACCGGATACCGAGGTGATCCTGCTCCACGTCGAATCGCTCGGTAACCCGCGCAAGTTCTCGCGGATCGCGCGCCGGGTCGGCCGGAGGAAGTCGATCGTGGCCGTCAAGAGCGGTCGGACGCGTGCGGGGGCTCGCGCCGCGGCCTCGCACACCGGGGCGCTGCTCGCCGCCTCCGACGTCACCGTGGACGCGCTGTTCCGCCAGGCCGGCGTGATCCGGGTGGACACCCTGGAGGAGCTCTTCGACGTCGCGACCCTGCTCGCCCACCAGCCGGTGCCGAGGGGCCGCCGCGTGGGCATCATCACGAACTCCGGGGGCCCGGCCATTCTCTGCGCCGACACCCTGGAGGCCGAAGGGCTCGAGGTCCCCATCCTCGCGCCGACACCCAGGCGCGCCTCCGCGTCTTCCTGCCCCGCGAGGCGACGATCACCAACCCCGTGGACATGATCGCCTCCGCCACGGCCGCGCACTACCGTGAGGCCATCCGCATCGTCGGCGAGGACCCGGGAATCGACGCGCTGATCGTCATCTTCATCCCGCCGCTCGTGACGCGGGCGACCGACGCGGCGCAGGCGATCGTGGACGGGGCCAGGGCGCTGGGCGGCCGGGGACCGCTCCTGACGGTGTTCATGTCCGCCCGCGGGGTGCCCGACGCGCTCCGGAGCGCGGAGGAGCGCATCCCCTCCTACGCGTTCCCCGAGGATGCGGCGCGCGCGCTCGCCCGCGTCGCCCGGTACGGCGAATGGCGGGCCCGCCCCGAGCGTGCCCGAGTGGAGCCCCAGGACCTCCGCCGCGAGGAGGCTGCGGCCCTGGTCGCGACGGCGCTGCATCTCAGACGGCGCCCGAACCCCTGGTGGTCACTGGGGGAGAAGCGCGGGCTTGGCGGGCGGCAGGACGAGCGGGACCGGCTCGCCCTGGCGCCCGACCCGGAGCCGGATCTCGTCCCGCAGCAGGATGTCCTGGAGCCGGCGGCGGACGGCCTCGACCGACCCGACCGCCTCGCCGTTGACCGCGAGGATCCGGTCCCCCGCCCGAAGCCCTCCGCGCCAGGCTGGGCTCCGCTCCGCCACGGCCCCGACGACCGCGCCGGGCGCCGCCTCCTCGCCCTCGCGGACGAAGAACCCGAACTCGGCGGCCACCCGCTCGGCGACGACGTCGGGCGGCATCTGGCCCACCCGGACGCGCAGCGCATGCCGCTGCGCCTCCCGGAGCACGACGAGGCGCAGCTCCCGGCCGGCCGCCGTGTCGCCGACGATCCGCTGCAGGGCCCGCGTCTCGACGACGGGCCGTCCCTCGATCGCCACCACGAGGTCGCTCTTCCGGAGCCCGGCAGCCTCGGCCGGCGTGTCCTTGAGCACTTCCTCGATCACGACGCCGTAGCCCTCTGCGAGCCCGAGCTTCGCCGACAGCTCCTCCGCCTCCCTCTCCGAGAGGTCGCGGATCCGCACCCCGAGCCACCCCCACCGCTCGCCTGCCCACACCGGCAGCGCGGCCGCCAGGGCGAGCGCGAGCGCGCAGGCCACGCGCCCGATCCGGGGCGGTCGGGCCGCCTCAGGCCTCGGCGCCCTCATCCTCGGCCTCCGAGCCCGAGACCATGGCGAGGAGGTCCGCGAGGGCGGCTGTCGCGAAGTCGAGCCGCTCGCTCACATCCACGGCCTCGAGAATCCGCTGTCGCACCGCCGCGTCCGGGACGACGGCCGAGACGATGCGGTCGATGACCGCGCCGGGCGTCGCCCCGGCCACGGTCAGCCGCCCCACGAGGTCCGCGTGCCCCCGGCCGAGGACGTCGAGCAGCTTCGCGTGGGCGGCGCGCAGCGCCCTGAGCCGCTCCGCGAGGGCCGCAGGCCCGCCCTCGGGGAAGACCTCGGCGAGGCGACGGGCGCGCGTGACCCGGTACGGCAGCTCCGGGCGCACCTCGTCCTCGAGCCGGACGCGCATCTGGCCGTCCAGCACGATGTTGTACCGGCCATCGGCGAGCCGCTCGCACTGGATCATCTCGCCCACCCCGGCGACGGCGTGCACCGGCGGCCGGCCGTAGTAGTCGCGCTCCCAGCCGGGCCGCAGCATCACGACCGCCAGGCGGCCGTCACCGGCCAGGCAGTCGGCCACCATCCGGCGGTACCGCGGCTCGAAGACGTGGAGCGGCAGGACGGTGTTCGGGAAGAAGACGACGTCCGGCAGCGGGAAGATCGGGATGAGGACGGCCGCGTCCAGTTGAGCGCCTAGCTGATGGTGGGGAGCTTCAGGCCCGCCAGAGAGGCCACACGGGCGGCGACGGACGCCGCGACCTTCCGGAACGCCTCGGCCTGGGCCGAGGCCGGCCGCGCGACGACGATCGGCGCGCCGGTGTCGCCGCCGACGCGCGTCTCCAGGTCGAGCGGGATCGAGCCGAGCACGGGCACCCCGAACTCGTCGGCGAGCTTCTGGCCGCCCCCCTCGCCGAAGATCGGCGTCATCTCGTGGCAGTGGGGGCACACGAATCCCGCCATGTTCTCGACGACGCCGAGGATCGGCACGTTCATCTTCCGGAACATCTGGAGCCCCTTCCGGACGTCGAGCAGGGAGACGTCCTGGGGCGTCGTCACCATGACCGCGCCGGAGAGCGGGATCACCTGCGAGAGCGAGAGCTGCGCGTCCCCGGTGCCGGGCGGCATGTCGAAGATCAGGTAGTCGAGCTCCCCCCACTCGACGTCGCGGAGGAACTGCTGGACCGCGGAGTGGATCATCGGCCCCCGCCAGATCACCGGGTCCCCTTCCTTCACGAAGAACCCGATGGACATGATCTTCACGTCGTACGCCTGGACCGGGATGATCCGGTTGTTGAACATCCCCGGCCGCCCGCGGGCCCCCACCATGAGCGGGATGTTCGGGCCGTAGACGTCCACGTCCACGAGCCCCACCGCGTGGCCCATCTCGTGGAGCGCCAGCGAGAGATTCACGGCGACCGTGGACTTGCCCACCCCACCCTTCCCCGACGACACCGCGATCGTATGCTTGACCTGCGGGATGACGCTCTCGGCGGAGGCGTGGGCCGGGCGCCCGGCGGCCGCGGCCTGGGCCGAGCCCATCGCGACCTTCACGTCGGAGACCCCCGGCAGCCCGGCGACCGCGCGGCGGGCCTGGCTGTGGAGCTCCACCTTCGTCATGGCCGGCTGGGTGGTGAACTGGAGGGTGAACGTGACCCGGCCGCCCTGGATCGCGAGGTCCTTCACCATGCCGAGGCTCACGACGTCTTTCCGCGCCTCGGGATCCTGGATCGCGCGGAGGGCGGTCAGGACGGCCTCTTCCGTGACCGTGCTCTTGTCGCCGGAAATCGCCATGCAGGGTCCACTATACGGGGCCGTCAGAGGGCGGTCAAGCCGCGGGGCATCCAACCGCCAGCCTCGCTCGGGTCACCGGTCGCTCGGGATGGTCAGCGGGATGACCTGGCGACCGTGCGCCCGGTACACGCGGAAGTCGCGATCGAGCGTGAGAAGGCGACTTCCGGGGTCTTTCTCGACCATACGGACCAGGCACGCATCTGCCAGGGACATCGGAACGCTCGCATAGCGCCCGAGCAATCTACCGACCGACGCGGCGTCCTCCTCCAGCCGAAAGCCGATCTTCAACACTCCTCGGGTCACGAGCTCGATCGCCGCCCGGCCGCCACCCGGCAGGTGCCGCAGAAGCAAACAGGCCTCCGACAGCACCGCCTCACAGGTCAGGAGTGGAGCAGGAAGCTCGGCAAGTTGCGCCAGCGCCCAGGCGTGATACCGATCGCGCCGGTTGAGGAACGCGACGAGAGGTCCGGTGTCCAGCAGGGTCCGGACCGTCACCGCCCGTAGCCGCGAAGTCGCCGCTTGTTGTGAGACAGGTCCGCCGGGCCGGCGAGGCTTCCCGCGAGGTCCTTGGCCAGCGCCAGGAACGACCCCGCCCGGCCCCGTCCCCGATCGTCCGCGACCGTCCACTCCAGGGCCCGACGAATCACCGCGGACTTGGTCACCCCTCGCCGCTGGGCGAGAGCGGCAAGCCTGGCTTCCAGGGCGGCAGGGAGCTTCACCGAGAGCGTCCTCATGGCGCGCATGAGTGATACCCGACTGCCGCCATCGTAATACCGACTCACGCGGTACGCAAGCGCTCGATCCCGCGCCGGGGAGTGTCTCGCGCTGCGTCAGCGGAAGTCGAGGGCGCGGAGCCGCTCGGGATCCAGCGCCTCGAGCGCGGCCAGCTCGGCGTCGGTCGGCGGCGGAATCGGCGCGCAGTCCTCGGTCGGGACCACGGGAAAGCCCGTCTGGCGCTCGACCTCGGCGAGCGTGGCGCCCGGCTGGAGCCCCTCCAGCCGGAGGCCGTCGGCCGTCGCGCGGAAGACCGCGAGCGGCGTGACCACGCGGTCGAGGTTTCCGGTCGCCGTGACGAAGTCCACGCGCGGGACGAGCGAGCGGGGATCGTGGCGCGTCCGGTAGACGACGATCCGTCGGACGACCCGGAAGATCACGGCGGCGCCACCCCCGCCCGGGAGCCGCACCTTCGGGCGGTCGAAGGGCCCGATGACCGTCGAGTTGACCCGCCCCTGGACGTCCACCTGGACGCACCCGAGCAGCATGAGGTCGAGCCGGCCCCGGAGCGCGAGCTGGTAGACGTCCACGTTGGAGAGGACGACCGGGGACCCCACGAGCCAGGCCGGGCCTGACGACGAGGGCGGGAGGGTCGCCGGCGCGGGATCGAGGCCGCCGCCGATCGAAACGTGGCGGAGGCGCGGGGCGTGGAGACGGCGGGCCAGCAGGAGCGCGAGCGCGGCAACGCTGGAGTTGACGCCGTGGCAGGCGACCTCGCCGTCCCGGACGAGCCGGGCCAGCGCCACGACGACGAGCTCGGGCGGGCCGACCGTCATGATCTGTCCCCTCTCCCTCCCTCGGGACGGAGAGGGCAGGGGTGAGGGTGGGGCCGATTCATCGCCCCCTCACCCTTCCCTCTCCCCCGGCGGCGGAGAGGGGAAATCAGACGCCTCACGCCTGCGCCCGGAGGTAGGCCGTGAGCCTCTCGGGATCCTCCGCCGCGGCGAGGTAGGCGCGAACCCCCGCCTCGTCCACCTCGTAGCAGCCGGCGCAGTCGCCCGGCCGCGCGCCGCCCGGCGCTTCGACGACCGCGGCGACCGCGAGCTCCGGGATCCGGGTCAGCTCCGGCACGCGCGCCAGCTCCTCCGTCGGAACGACGCGCTCCGCGGTCAGGATCACGCGGTCCGCCGCCTGGGCCATCAGGACGTCGTACCCCGGCGACCCGTAGATCCGGGCGTTGCCGCGCGCGTCCGTCTCCTGGACGTGGAGGATCGCCCAGTCGGGCCGGATCGCGGGGACGACGTAGACCTCCTCCCCGCTCCACGGGTCCTTCACCGCCCGGAGGTCGGCGACCGCCGGCAGGTCGGTTCCCTGCAGGCCCGGGAGCGGCTCGAACGGCACGCCGAGGGATGCGGCCCGCAACCCCGTCATGACGCCCACTCAGGAGAACTCGCGGACACGGACGCGCCCGGCCTCGACCGCGCGCCGGTAGTTCGGCAGGTTCCCGCCGAACGCGGCCTCGAACGAGGCGATTCCGGCCCCCACCTCGGCGAGGCAGCCGGCCGCGCACAGGAGGTCGAGGTCGTAGGACGGGGACGGCTTCGACAGGCGCAGCCCGCGGCGGCCCTGGCGCGCCAACTCCCGGACGAACGCCGCGGGGATCCGGTGGAGCATGACGCCGCCGAGCGTGACGTGGGCGCCGTCCGGAACCAGCGCCGCGGCCCGGGCGAGGCTCATCAGCTTCGCGCCGGGGTCGCTCGTCACCGCGGCTCGCCCCCGTCGCCGGACGGCGGTGTCCCGAACCGGACGGGCACCGGTTGGACGCCCCAGATCTCCTCCGCATACTCCCGGACCGTCCGGTCGCTCGAGAAGCGGCCCATCCCGGCCACGTTCCGGATCGACATGCGGATCCACTCGTCCGCCTGCCGATAGGTCTCCCCGACCCGCCGCTGGCACTCCAGGTACGAGGCGAAATCCGCGCAGTGGAAGTAACGGTCCTGGCCGAGGAGCGCGTCCGCGATCGGCCGGAAGAGGCCGGGGTGCGCCTGCTCGATCGCCCCGACCGCGAGCGTCTCGATCACCCGGCGGAGCTCCGGGTTCGCCTCCACCCAGGCGCGGGGGTTGTAGCCGCCCGCGCGGAGCGCCGCGATCTCGGCGACCGTGTGCCCGAAGATGAAGATGTTCGCGTCCCCGACCTCCTGCCGGATCTCGATGTTGGCGCCGTCGAGGGTGCCGATCGTGAGCGCGCCGTTGAGCGCGGCCTTCATGTTCCCGGTGCCCGACGCCTCCGTCCCGGCGGTGGAGATCTGCTCCGAGAGCTCGCACGCGGGGAAGATCTGCTCGGCGAGCGAGACGCTGTAGTTGGGGATGAAGGCGACCCGCAGCCGCCCGGCCACCGTGAGGTCCTGGTTCACGAGGTCGCCCACCGCGTGGATCAGCTTGACCACGAGCTTCGCCATCACGTAGCTCGGCGCCGCCTTGCCCGCGAAGATGATCGTCCGCGGCGGCTCGTCGCCCGCGGCCCCCTCGCGGAGCCGGTGGTAGAGGGCGATGACGTGGAGGACGTTGAGGAGCTGCCGCTTGTACTCGTGGAGACGCTTGACCTGACAGTCGAACAGGGTGTCCGGGTCGAGCGGCGGGAGGCCGCCATCGCGGACGCTCTGGGCCAGGGCGACCTTGTTCGCGCGCTTGACCGCCGCCCATCGCGTCCGGAACTCGTCGTCCTCCGCGAAGGGGGCGAGCCCCTTGAGCGCGTCGAGGTCGGTCGTCCACCGGTCCCCGATCGCCTCCGTCACGAGTCCGGCGAGGCCGGGGTTGCACTTCAGGAGCCACCGGCGTGGCGTGATGCCGTTCGTCTTGGCGGTGAAGCGCCCCGGGAAGAACGCGTGGAAGTCTGGAAAGATCGAGGTCTTCAGGAGCCCGGCGTGCACGGCCGACACGCCGTTGACCGCATGGCTCCCGACGATGGCGAGGTGCGCCATGCGGACGCTGCGCGCGCCATCCTCGCCGATGATCGCCATCCGCCGGACCCGGTCCTCGTCCCCCGGATGGCGCGCGCGCACGCCCTCGCGGACCCGGCGGTCGATCTCCTCGATGATCTGGAGGTGGCGCGGGAGGAGGCGGCCGAAGAATTCCGTCGGCCAGCGCTCGAGCGCCTCCGGCAGGACCGTGTGGTTCGTGTAGCCGAACACCCGCTGGGTGATCGCCCACGCCGCGTCCCAGTCCAGGTGCTCCTGGTCCACGAGGACGCGCATCAGCTCGGGGATCGCGACGGCGGGGTGCGTGTCGTTGAGCTGGATCGCCACCTTGTCGGGGAAGGTGTCCCAGCGGCGGTCCCGCTTCTTGAAGCGCCGGAGGACGTCCTGGAGCGTCGCCGAGACGAAGAAGTACTGCTGCTTGAGCCGGAGCTCCTTGCCCACGTACTGGTCGTCCGCCGGGTAGAGCACCTTGGAGATGTTCTCCGTCTCGTTCTTGTCCTCCACGGCCCGGACGTACTCCCCGGCGTTGAACTTCGCCAGGTCGAACTCGCGCGTGGACTTCGCCGCCCAGAGTCGGAGCGTGTTGACGGTGTCGTTCCGGTAGCCGAGCACCGGGGTGTCGTAGGCCATCGCCATCACGTCCTCGGTGTCCACCCACTCGAGCCGCTCGTGGCCGTGCCCGTCGCGATAGGGCTGGACCCGGCCGTAGAACTTGACGGGGTGGAGGGCGTCGGGGCGCGGGATCTCCCAGGGGTTGCCGTACCGGAGCCAGTTGTCCGGGGCCTCGACCTGGTAGCCGTCCACGATCTTCTGCGTGAAGATGCCGTACTCGTAGCGGATGCCGTAACCGTAGAACGGCAGGGCGAGCGTCGAGGCCGAGTCGAGGAAGCACGCCGCCAGCCGCCCCAGGCCGCCGTTGCCGAGGCCGGCGTCCCACTCCTCGGCGTGGAGGTCCTCGAGCCGGTAGCCGAGCTGCTCCATCGCCCGCGCGTGGGCGTCGTACGCGCCGAGGTTCAGGATGTTGTTGAGGAGCGCCCGGCCCATGAGGAACTCCATGGAGAGGTAGTAGACCCGCTTCGCGTCGTGCCGGTAGTAGGTGTCCTGGGTCAGGAACCATCGCTCCATGAGGCGGTCGCGCACGGCGAACGCCAGGGCCTGGTAGACGTTGAACTGGCTGGCCGTGTGCTCGCCCTTCGCGACCGAATACATCATCTGGTGAGCGAACGCCTCGACGACGCCGGGGACGTCGAGCCGCCCTGGCGGCGGCTTGGGGAGCGAGACCCGGGCCGCGCCGTCGGCAACGGGGGGGGCCGTGGGGTTCGCCGGATCGTTCATGGACCTACCGCCTCACCCCAAGATACCGCAGGAGCCCTCAGGGTTCGAGGCCAGTCATCGGGTCTGCCGGGGGCGCCGCGCCGCCACGGCGAGGGCCTCTGGCCGGACCGGCAGGCGGGTGATGGCAAGACCGAGGGGGCGGACGGCGTCGGCCACGGCGTTGGCGAGGGCGGCGGGGGCCCCGATCGTCCCGCCCTCGCCCATGCCCTTGACGCCGCCCGGCATGCCGGGCACCGGTATCTCGAGGTGGCCGATGGCGGGCTCGGGGAGGTCGTCGGCGCGCGGGAGCGCGTAGTCCATCAGCGTGCCGGTGAGGAGCTGGCCGGTCTCGCCGTCGTGGACCAGTTCTTCCAGCAGGGCCTCGCCGAGCCCCTGGGCCAGGGCGCCATGGATCTGGCCCTCGACCAGCAGCGGGTTGATGACCCGCCCGCAGTCTTCGACGAGCGCGTAGCGCAGCACCCGGACCCGGCCCGTCTCGGGGTCCACCTCGACCGTGACGACGTGGACCGCGCCCGAGAACGTCGGGCCGGGCGGGTCGAAGTAGACGGTCGCCTCGAGCCCCGGCTCGGCGGGAAGCCCGCGCGCCGGCGGCGAGTAGGCGGCACGCGCGATCTCGGCAAGCGCCACCGCGCGGCCGGGCACGCCGCGCACGTGGGCGCGGCCGCCGTCCAGCACGACGTCGGCCGGGCTCGCCTCGAGCAGGTGGGCCGCCAGCGCCTCGACCTTCCGCCGCAGGGCGTCGGCGGCGACCGCGGCCGTCCCCATGATCGCGACGGCGCCGCGGCTCGCGAACGTCCCGCTCCCGAGCGGCGCGGCGTCCAGATCGACCGGCTGGACGCGCACGCGCTCCAGCGCGACGCCGAGCCGGTCCCCGATCACCTGCGCGAGCGCGGTGGCGTGGCCCTGGCCCTGCGAGGGGAAGCTCACCAGGCAGCGCACGGTGCCGTCGGGGTCCACGCGCACCGTCGCCGCCTCGATGCCGGGGACGTCCGCCATGCCGCGCCGGCGGAACACCGGGGACCCCGTGCCCGTGTACTCCGTGTAGCAGGCGATGCCGATCCCCATCAGGCGGCCCTCGGCGCGGGCCGCCGCCTGCTCCCGCCGGCGCGCGTCGTAGCCGGCCAGATCGAGCGCCTGCGCGAGGGCCGCCGGGAAGTCACCGCTGTCGTAGCGCAGGCCGCTCGCGGAGGTGAACGGGTACGCCTCGCGGGGGATCAGGTTGCGCCGGCGCACCTCCGCGGGGTCGAGCGCACAGCGCTCGGCCAGGAGGTCGAGCGTGCGCTCCATCGCGAACGTCCCCATGGTCATGCCGACGCCGCGGTAGGCGCCGATCGGCGGCTTGTTGGTCGCGACGGCGACCGCCTCGTAGGCGTAGGCGGGCGTCAGGTACGGGCCCGGGAGAATGGACGCGCTGCCCAGGGGCTCCAGCGCCGCCGTCGTCGGGTAGAGATGGTAGGCGCCGGCGTCGGAGACCACACGCGCCCGGAGCGCCAGGAGCCGCCCCGCGGCGTCGGCAGCGGCCTCGACCTCCAGATGCTGCTCGCGGGCGTGCGACGCCGCGGTCAGATTCTCGCGCCGCTCCTCGATCCACTTCACGGGTCGGCCGAGCCGTCGGGCGACAGCGGCCACCGCGACGTCCTCGGGAAAGACGTGCATCTTGAGGCCGAAGCCGCCGCCCACGTCGGGGACGGCGACGCGCACGCGGGCCGCGTCGAGGCCGAGCGCCTCGGCGAGCGCGGCGCGGAGGATGCTCGGCGTCTGGGTACCCGCCCAGACGTGGAGGGTCTCGCCGTCCCAGTCGGCCACGAGGCCCCGCGGCTCGATGGGCGACGGCGCGCACCGCCCGTGGGCGAACGTCTCGCGGACGACATGGGCCCCGCGCGCGAAGGCGCCGTCGACGTCGCCGTGCCGCCAGTCGCGGCGGAAGAGCACCTGCCCAGCCGCGAGCGCGGCGTCGATCGAGGTGACGGCCGGGAGCGGCGCGTAGTCGACGCGGACCAGGTCGCGGGCGTCCGCGGCGAGGTACGGACTCTCGGCGACGACGAGCGCGACGGCCTCGCCGCAGAACCGGACGCGCCGGTCCGCCAGGGGCGGCCAGGCGGTCGGCGTGAAGCCGCCGCCCTCGAGCCGGGGGGCGAGCGGTCGCGCCAGCCCCCGGAGGTCGTCTGCGGTCAGCACCGCCGCCACCCCCGGCAGCGCCCGGGCCTGGTCGGCGTCGACGGCCCGCACCTCGGCGTGGGCGTGGGGGCTCCGGACGAACGCCCCCCACAGCAGGCGCGGGAGCACGAGATCGTCGACGTACCGGCCGAGTCCGCGGAGGAACCGCGGGTCCTCGAGGCGCTTGACCCGCGCGCCCGTCAGCCGGATCGGCGGCGGCTCCGGCTGCCCAGGCACCCCGGCGCCGTCGGTCACCGGACCGTCTTCATGCGCGGCAGGACCTCCCCGGCCGGCCGCTCGAGCTGCTCCACCCCCCAGTCGAGCGGGTTCAGCACGATCGTGTCCACGCGCTGCCGATGGAGGGTTTCGAGCCGCGTACCAGTCATACGCCGCCTCCGCCTCCTGCGCGGCTGCAGGATGGAATTTGACGGCGGCCGGGGGCATTCAGCGGCGGTACAGCCGCGCTCTAGCGGCATGGCCGATCCCCGTCGCATCCCGGCGTCCTCGGTCGTCGCCGAGCCTCAACGTACAGGGAGTACGCCTGCGCAAACCCTATTTCCTGAGCATCACCCCGGGCCGGCTTCACCCCCGACGGGGCCTCGCCAGCGTGCCCGGAGTCTAGCGCGCGGCCGGCCGGCCCGGCAAGGGCCGGGGCGGGCACGGCGGATCCGGAGAGGCGCCCCTACCTCGGCGTGGCGTGATCGTCCTCCGGCGACTGCGCCTGGACCGGATCGGCCCGTCGGCGCCAAGCCAGGACGCCGCCGAGCGCGAGCGCCAGCGCGGTCGCTCCCGAGACTCCCAGCCCCACCCAGAACCCCGGCTGGCGATAGCGGAACTCCACGACGTGGCTCCCCGGGGCGAGATGGACAGCGCGGAGCGCGTGATTGGCCCGCAGGATCGGAACCGGGCGACCGTTGTCCCACGCTTGCCAGCCACGATCGTAGGTGTCGCTCAAGATCAGGAGGACCGGCTCGCTGACACTAGGAAGCGCCGCGTCGTTCTCGTAGAGATCGGGACGGACCAGGCGGTAGGGTCTCCGCGGCTCGGGGGTCTGGCCGTCGAGGCGGACTGCCTCGATCGCCAGCCGACTCCCGGTCGCGATCCGCTCTAGGACCAGCTCGGCCAGGCGGAAAGCCGGGGGCAGCGTGAAGGTGGCCCGGTAACTGTGAGCCTCGTACCGGCGGACCTGCTTGGCGAGGCGCTCTCTCGCCTGCCGCTCTCCTGAGCGTCACGCCCTGGAGCCCTCAGGGACCTCCCACCCGTGGTAGAACCGCCGGACGTGAGGCAGGAGCGCCTGCGCCAGCTCCCGGCGCCGCACCTCGTCGGGGCGGAGCGGCACCCGGAGCGAGGCCGCGAGCGCCTCGAGGGCGTCGGCCTTGCTGACGCGCGTGAAGCGGCGGTCCCGCATCACCACCTCGCCGGCGATCATGACCGTCTCAACGTCGGCGCTCCGGCCCCGGTGCACGAGGGCGTCGAGCACCGGCGCCGCGGGGTCGAGGTAGGGGTAAGCGACGTTCCCCAGGCGCATGACGACGACGTCCGCCGCGCGCCCAGGCTCGAGCGCGCCGACCCGGTCGCCGAAGCCGGTGGCGTGGGCCCCGTGCTCGGTGGCCATCCGGAAGACCTCCGCCGCCGTGGGCGCCCGCGCATCGTGGCCCGGGACGCGGTGAAGCCTCAGCACCAGCCGCATCTCCTGCAGCATGTCGCGGTCGTCATTGAGTCCCGCCTCGTCGATCCCGAGGGCCACGCGCACGCCGCGGGCGAGGAGACGGTTGACGGGGGCGGTGCCGCTCTGCAGGCGCAGGTTGGAGCTGGCGTTGTGGCAAACCGTGGCCCCCGCGCCGGCCACCAGGTCGATGTCGGCCTCGGTGAGCCACACCGCGTGGCCGAGCGTGACCTCCGGCCCCAGGAAGCCGAGCGCGGCGAGGTGGCCGGCGGCGGTCCCGCCCGACCGCCGCTCGGCGTAGCGCTGCTGGTAGGGCGTCTCGACGAGGTGGATATGGATCCCGACCCGGTAGCGCGCCGCGTGCGCCTTGATCCGGGCAAGGAGCCCGTCCGAGCACCAGTGGAGGTTGGCCGGGGCGAGCCAGATACGGACCCGCTCGGCGCGGTTTTCCCCGGCGGCCTCGTAGAGGTCCACGAACAGGCGCTCGAAGTACTCGTCGACCGGGATCCGCATCCCTGCGAAGGCGGCCGCCGCCTCGCCTCGGAGCCCGGACGGGAGGCTCCGGACGAAGGCGTCGTCGCCGCCGTAGACGAGCTGGTTCTGGTCGCGGATCATGAACCCGAAGCTGACCCGCATCCCAAGGTCCTGGTACGCCCTCAGGACCTGGCGCGCCCGGTCGGGCCACGCGGCCGCGGGCCCGCGCCGCTGCCCCCAGAGGTGCTGCACGGTGGTCACCCCGGATTCGACCATCTCGAACGCGGAGTACAGGGTGTCGAGGTAGGGGTCGACGTCCCGCGCCCCGAGGCGCGAGGCGAGCCACAGCTCGAGCGGCAGGTCCGGCGAGCCGAGCTGGAACGGCGTCAGGCCCACGTGGTGGTGGGCGTTCACCAGACCCGGGAAGACCACGTGCTCCGGCGACCCGATCAGCTCGTCCGGGGCGTAGCGCGCGGCCAGCTCGCCGTACGGCCCGATCGCGAGGATCTCCCCGTCCCGCTGGACCAGCGCGCCGTCCTCGATGACCACCGCGCCGGTCGCCCCCACCCGCGACACCAGGTACCTCCCCCGCACCAGCGACATCCCCATCGTTCCCCTCCCGAGTCCTCCCGGCACTCCGCGGACCGGCCAGGCCCCTGGACCACGCGCGCCCTCTTGCCGCCGGGAGCCGTTTCGCCCTATCATGCCCCATCGGTGAGGTTGCCCTGCATCCCGCTCCGGTCAACACGCGCCCAGAGGAGGATCCTCCGATGACGTCCCGACGGCTCGCGACCGCCTCGTTCGTGCTCGCCCTGCTCCTCGCCGCCGTGCCGCCCGCCACGGCGGGCAAGGCGGACGACACCCTGCGCTGGGCGTCCGACCTCGAGATCAAGGTGATGGACCGCTACTACGACACCTCCCGCGAGGGGCTGATCCTCGCCCACCACATCTGGGACACGCTGCTGTTCCGGGACCCGGCCACCGGCGAGTACAAGCCGCTCCTCGCCAAGTCCTTCCGCTGGGTAAACGACCTGACGCTCGAGTTCGAGCTGCGCGAGGGGATCCGGTTCCACAACGGCGAGAAGCTCGACGCCGACGACGTCGTCTTCTCGGTGAACTTCGTCATCAACCCCGAACACAAGATCCCCACCTCGAGCGACTACAACTGGATGAAGGGCGCGGAGAAGCTCGGCGACTACAAGGTCAGGATCCACCTCGCCGCCCCGTTCGCCCCCGCCTTCGAGTACCTCTCCGGTCCGCTGACCATCTATCCGAACGAGTACTACGCCAAGGTCGGCCCCAAGGGGATGGGCGTCAAGCCGGTGGGGACCGGCCCGTACCGGGTCACCCGCGTGGAGGCCGGGAGCGCCGTCCACCTCGAGATCAACAAGGACTACTTCGCCGACAGCCCGAAGGGCAAGCCGTCGATCGGGAAGATCGTCTACCGATCGATCCCGGACGGCAGCACCCGGCTCGCCGAGCTCCGCGCCGGCGGCCTCGACTGGATCTGGCGCGTCCCGGTCGACGACGCCCAGAAGCTCGCCGCGGAGGGGAAGTTCCAGACCAAGGTGGGGGAGATCATGCGGATCGGCTACGTCGGCTTCGACGCCGCCAACCGCACCGGCAAGAACCACCCGTTCACCAAGCTGAAGGTACGCCAGGCCGTCGCCCACGCCATCGACCGCGAGGCGATGGCGCGCAACCTGGTCAAGGGCGAGTCGCGCGTGGTCCACGCCGCCTGCTACCCGGGCCAGTTCGGCTGCACGGAGGAGGTCGCGCGCTACGCCTACGACCCCGCCAAGGCCAAGGCGCTGCTGGCCGAGGCGGGGTACCCGCAGGGCTTCGAGACCGACATCTACGCCTACCGCGAGCGGCCGTACGCCGAGGCGATCATCGGCTACCTGCGCGCGGCCGGGATCAAGGCGAACCTGGTGTGGAACACCTACCCCGTCCTGCGCGACAAGAACCACGCGGGGAAGACCGAGCTCTACTTCATGGCCTGGGGGTCGAGCTCGATCTGGGACGTGTCGGCCATCACCAGCCACTTCTTCCGCGGCGAGGACGCCGACCTCGCGCGGGACCCCCAGGTCATCGCGTGGCTCAAGGCCGGCGACACCTCGACCAGCGCGGCGGGGCGCAAGGAGAACTACGCGAAGGCCCTGCAACGGATCGCGGAGCAGGCCTACTGGGTGCCGCTGTTCACCTACGTGATGAACTACGCCTACGCGAAGGAACTCGACTTCACGCCGAGTCCCGACGAGACACCGCTCTTCTTCCGCGCGAAGTGGAAGTGATCGCCGCCGGCTGAGGGGGTGGAGTGGCGGTCGCTCCCCCCGAGGGTGAACTGAGCGCCGACGCCGTGGCTCGCTAGGCGCCCGGGACAGGCGCCCCGGAGCGCGCGCCCGGACCTGCCCCGCGCGCGGGCCGCCGGGGACCGGTCCGCGCGCGCCGGAGAAAACCGCCATGCTGCGATACACGGGCAAGCGCGTCCTCCTCGCTCTCCTGGTGGCGGCGACCGTGTCGCTCCTGAGCTTCCTGCTCCTCAACCTGGCAGGCGACCTCGCCCAGGCGATCGCGGGGCCCGAGGCGCGGGCCGCCGACGTGCAGGCGCTCCGGCGGCAGCTCGGCCTCGACCGGCCGGTGCTGATCCGCTACGTCGAGTGGCTCGGCCGGGTCGTCCGGGGGGACTTCGGCGAGTCCTACTACTTCCAGCTCCCGGCCTCGGAGGTGATCGGCGAGCGGCTGCCGGTGACCATGACCCTGGGCGGCCTGGCGCTCGGCTTCGCCGTGGTCCTCGCCATCCCGCTCGGCGTCCTCGCCGCCGTCCGGCCGAACACCTGGCTCGACCGCCTGGCGCTCACGCTGTCGGTGGTGGGCCAGGCCATGCCGAGCTTCTGGTTCTCGCTCATGCTCATCCTGCTCTTCGGCGTCGCGCTCCGCTGGCTCCCGATCACCGGGAGCGACACCTGGGCGCACTTCGTCATGCCGGCGATCGCCCTCGGCTACTACGCCACGCCGGCCTTCATGCGGCTCACGCGCACCGGGATGCTCGAGGTGCTGGCCTCCGACTATATCCGCACCGCCCGGGCCAAGGGGATCCGCACCCCGAGGATCCTCTTCAAGCACGCCCTCCGCAACGCGATCATCCCGGTGGTCTCCCTGGCGGCCGTCCAGCTCGGCTTCATGCTCGGGGGCTCGGTCGTCATCGAGACCGTCTTCGCCCTGCGCGGGATCGGGTTCCTCGCCTGGGAGTCGATCACCCGCTCGGACTTCCCGCTGGTCCAGGCCATCGTCCTGATCCTCGCCCTCCTCTACGTCGGCCTGAACCTTTTGGCCGACCTGCTGAACGCCCTCCTCGACCCCCGCCTCCGGGTGGGCTGAGCGCGCGCGTGCCGGCGCCCGGACCGCCCCCCGCCCTGTTGCTCGACGCCGCCGCGGCGGCGCCGACACCGGCTGCCCTCCTCCGGCGCCGGACCCTCCGACATGGCGGGATCGTCTTCGGCGGGAGCGCGCTCCTCCTCATCCTCGGGCTGGCGCTCCTCGCCCCGTGGCTCGCGCCCCACGACCCCTACGATCAGGAGCTGTCGCGGCGGATGCTGGCGGCGGGCTGGCACGCCGGCGGCACGTGGGCGCACCCGCTCGGCACCGACAACCTCGGGCGCGACTACCTCTCGCGCGTCATCTACGGCTCGCGGATCTCGCTCCTGATCGGCGTCTCGGCGATGGTGATCTCGGGGCTGATCGGCGCCACGCTCGGCATCACGGCTGGCTACTTTGGCGGCCGGACCGACCTCGCCATCACCTTCCTCGTCACCACGAGGCTGTCGATCCCGGTGGTGCTGGTGGCGCTGGCGGTGGTGGCGCTCGTCGGCAGCTCGCTCCGCGTGGTGATCTCGGTGCTCGGCTTCCTGCTCTGGGACCGCTTCGCCGTGGTGATGCGGAGCGCGACGCAGCAGGCCCGGGTGCTCGACTACGTGACGGCGGCGCAGGCGGCGGGCTGCTCCCCGCTCCGGATCGTGCTGTCGGAGATCCTGCCGAACACCATGAACCACCTGATCGTCGTCGCCACCCTGGAGATGGCCCAGGCCATCCTGCTCGAGGCGGCGCTCTCGTTCCTCGGGCTCGGCGTCCAGCCGCCGCTCCCGTCCTGGGGGCTCATGGTGGCCGAGGGCAAGCAGTTCATGTTCGTGAAGCCGTCCCTGATCGCGATGCCGGGGGTGGCGCTGTTCCTGCTCGTGCTGTCGATCAACCTCCTCGGCGACGGCATCCGGGACGTCACCGCGCCGGAGGCCCGGGCCTGAGCGCGGTCCTCGAGGTCGAGGCGCTGCGGGTCGAGATCCCGCTCGCGGCCGGGGTGCTCCACCCGGTGCGCGGCGTGAGCTTCGAAGTCGACCACGGGGAGACGCTGTGCATCGTCGGCGAGTCGGGCTGCGGGAAGTCGCTTACCGCGCTGTCGGTGATGGGCCTCCTGCCCCGGAATGCCCGCCGGAGCGCGGCGCGCCTTGTCTTCGCGGGCCAGGACCTCCTCGGCCTCCCGGAGCGCGGCATGGCCGACCTCCGCGGCGACCGGCTGGCGATGGTGTTCCAGGAGCCGATGACCGCGCTCAACCCGACCTACACCATCGGCAACCAGCTGGTCGAGGTGCTGCGCCGCCACCGCCGGGTCTCGCGCGGGGCGGCGCGCGACCGGGCCGTCTTCCTCCTGGACAAGGTCGGGATCCCGGCCGCCGCCAGCCGGCTCCGCCAGTACCCGCACCAGCTCTCCGGGGGCCTGCGCCAGCGCGTCATGATCGCCATGGCGCTCATGTGCGAGCCCGACCTGGTGGTCGCCGACGAGCCCACCACGGCGCTGGACGTCACCATCCAGGCGCAGATCCTGCGCCTGCTCGCCGACCTCCGGCGCGAGTTCCGCATGGGCGTGATCCTGATCACCCACGACCTCGGCATCGTCGCGCGGGTGGCCGACCGGGTCGCCGTCATGTACGCCGGGCAGGTCGTGGAGACGGGGACGGTCCGCGAGGTGCTCACGGACCCGCTACACCCCTACACGCAGGCCCTCCTCGCCTGCGTCCCGGTGCCCGGCCGGACGCGGCGTGGCGAGCGGCTCGGCTCGATCCCCGGGATGGTGCCGACGCTGATCGGCCGGCTCGCCGGGTGCAGCTTCCGCGACCGCTGTGTCTACGCGGAGCCGGCCTGCGCGGCCACCGACGTTGGCTTCACGGCGGTGGCGCCGGGGCGCGCCTACCGCTGCCTGTTCCCGCCCGGCGAACGCACCGCGCGCCCCCCGGAGCCAGTGACGGCGTGAGCCCGCCCATCCTGGAGGCCCGCGACGTCTCGCAGACCTTCGCGGTCCGGACCGGCCTGCTCCGGCCCGCGCGGCCCCTGCGCGCCGTCGCCGGCGTCTCGCTCGCCGTGGAGCGCGGGGGCGTGCTCGGCCTGGTGGGCGAGTCGGGCTGTGGCAAGACCACCCTCGCCCGGATCCTGCTCGGGCTCCTCCCGGCGACCGGCGGCGAGGTGCGGCTCGACGGCCGGCCGCTCGCGACCCTCACGCGCCGGGAGATCGCGCGGCGGATCCAGCCCGTCTTCCAGGACCCGTACTCGTCGCTCAACCCGCGCAAGCCGGTGAGCGCGATCGTCTCGCTCCCGCTGCGCGTCCACCGGGTCGGCGGGCGGGCCGACTGGCGGAGCCGGGTGCTCGAGCTGATGGACCTGGTGGGCCTGTCCCGGCGCCTCGTCGACAGCTACCCGCACCAGCTCTCCGGGGGCCAGCGCCAGCGTGTCGCCATCGCGCGGGCCCTGGTCATGAAGCCGGCGGTCGTGATCTGCGACGAGCCCACCTCCGCGCTCGACGTGTCGGTGCAGTCACAGATCCTGAACCTGCTCGCCGACCTCGGCCGGGAGCTCGGTCTGACCTACATCCTCATCAGCCACAACCTCGCCGTGGTCGAGCACATGGCGACCCGGGTGGCGGTGATGTACCTGGGGCGGATCGTGGAGGAGGCGGAAACCGACGAGCTGTTCCGCCGCCCGCGCCACCCCTACACCCGTGCGCTCCTCGCCTCGGTGCTCACGCCCGAGCCCGGCCTCGGCATCCCCGAGACCCGCCTGGGAGCCGGCTTCCCGGACCCCCTCGACCCCCCCTCCGGGTGCGCCTTCCACCCGCGCTGCCCGGAGCGCCTGCCGCAGTGCCGCGCCGTCCCGCCCCAGCCGGTCGCGGCCGAGGGCGCCCGCGTCGAGTGCCATCTCTACGGGCCCGTCGCGCCGGCGCCCCCCTGAGGGAGGCAGCCCCCTGCAAAGGCTCCTCCAGGACGGGGTTGCGCGGGCCGGGTACCTGCGCCCGAGGCGCGCAGCACCCCCGCGCGGGTGCGCGCTCGGAGCGTCATACCTGGCAGTCGGCGCGCCGCTCGACTCTTGCCCCCGACGCGACTGCTCGTGATCGAGTCTGACAGGTTCGTGCAGACTTGGGCCCGTCAAGGAGTCTCTTGCTTATCCGCTTGTTTCTAGCGCGCGGCCGGCCGGCCCGGCAAGGGCCGGGGCGGGCACGGCGGATCCGGAGAGGCGCCCCTACCTCGGCGTGGCGTGATCGTCCTCCGGCGACTGCGCCTGGACCGGATCGGCCCGTCGGCGCCAAGCCAGGACGCCGCCGAGCGCGAGCGCCAGCGCGGTCGCTCCCGAGACTCCCAGCCAGGACAAGGAGGAGCAGCACGTACTGATCGACGAGGGTCGCCGCGGCGCTGGCGAGGGCTTCCTCGGCGCTCCAGAGGAGGAGCAGGTACATCGCCGGGGCAGCCGCGGCGGCAAGCCCCGTGCCCCAGCGCACGAAGCGCCCGAGGCCGCGAAGGTCCCGCCTGCCGAGTAAGGCATGCACCCCCACGCCGGCGAGCATGGCCACCGCGAGGTTGAAGAGGATCAGGATCCGCGCCGGGATCCGGAAGAACGCCACTCCCGGAACCAGGTCGAAGGCCAGCCGGTAGAGGGTGAAGTGATCGCCGAAAGCCAGCAGCAGAGCGCCCAGCCCGAGGGCAGCATGGATAGAAGGTGGAGGTTCGCAATGACCGGAAACCGGGGGTGGGTACCGCCGCCGAGCAGCCAGGACCCGGTGCCGATCGTCGGGTCCCAGAGGAGGACCACTCCCCGCTTGAGCCAGTGGTAGAAGTGCGGCTCGATGCTGAGTGCGAAATCGCCACCAATGTACTCGCGCTCCCAGGGGCGAACGAGCGGCCAGCACTTGATCAGCACGAGCGCCGCGACGGTGACGATGGCGCCCGCGTCCGGCAGCCAGCGCCACCGTGCAACTCGGCGTCCGGTCTCTGCCCTCACCGGCCCCAGTGTAGTGCAGAAAGCTCGAGGGGATGCCTCCCCTTTGGCCGAGGCACAGCGGGCGGCCGGGTGACGTCCCGCCCCGGATGGCCGGGCCGGGGCCGCGCGTATACTGTCCCCTGAGCGTAGAAGAACACGGCGAGGCGCTCGGCCAGCGAGCTTCTCGCCGACGGAGCGACCCCCGAGGACCGGCCCGGGCGCGGCCGCCTCCCGCCACGCGGTGAGCGCGTCCGCTCGCCTGCCCTAGAGTGCCGATCCGAGTATCCCCGGCGAACCCCCGCGGGTCCTGGCGCCGGTTCGCCCCGGACGCGCCTCGGCGCCGTCACCCGCTCGCGCCCTGTCCCGAGTCCGCGCCTCGCGGCAGGACCGCGAAGGGGCCCCCTCTGCCTCGGCGCGCCGGGGTCCTCACCGGCGCCACCCGCGGGGGACTCTTCGCCGAATTTCGTTGGATCTGCACTCTAGAGTTGCGGCCCCTGCCGCCCGTGGTCAGCACCTCGAGTCCCGAAGCCCCGGTGACCCGCTTGCATGCGCGCGAGCGCTCCGATACACATACACCCATGGCACGTGCGCACGCGCTGAGCTTCGACCGGGGCTCGCTGCGCCTGGAGGCGCCCGCGACGGCCCGGGTGCCGCCCTACTTCGTCTGGGACGCGCGGGTCGGGGCCTGGCGCACGGCCGCCCTCAACCACTTCCGGGTGTGCGAGGACGCCGCGGCCTTCCGGCTCACCCTGAGCGACCGGGCCGCGCGCTTCTTCCCGGCCCCGGCGCTCCGGCCGGCCCTGCCCCCGCTCCGGCGCGACCAGCACGCGGCGATCGACGCGTGGGAGCGGGCGGGCGGCCGCGGCGTGGTCGTCAAGCCCACCGGCACCGGCAAGACCGAGATCGCGCTGGCGATCCTCGCCCGCCACCAGGCGCCGGCGCTCGTCGTCGCGCCGCTCCGCGACCTCATGTACCAGTGGCAGCGGCGCATCAAGACCGGGCTCGGCTTCGACGCCGGCGTGCTGGGCGACGGGCGGCAGGAGGTCTGGCCCATCACGGTCACTACCTACGACAGCGCCTGGATCCACATGAAGGAGATCGGCAATCGCTACCGGCTGATCGTCTACGACGAGGCCCACCATCTGCCCGGCCCCACCCAGCACGAGAGCGCGCTCGACTGCCTCGCGCCGCTCAGGCTGGGCCTCAGCGCGACGCCCGGACGGGCCGACGGGCGCGACGCCATGCTGGCCGACCTGATCGGGCCCGTCGTGTACGAGGAGGACCTCGCCCAGGCCCGGGGCCGGACGGTGGCCGACTACGTGATCGTCCGGGTGCCGATCTACCTCACCGAGGCGGAGCAGGCGGAGTTCGACGAGCTGTCGCGGAGCATCCGTCGGTACGTGGCCGCGCGGCAGCGCGAGGAGGGCGCCTTCGACTGGAGGGAGATCGCCCGGCGCTCGCGCACCGACCCTCCCGCCCGGGAGATCCTCCGGGGCTGGCGGCGCAAGCTGGCCATCGTCCACCGCTCGGCCGAGAAGCTCCGCGTCCTCGAGGACGTCTTCCGCCTGCACCCCGACGAGCCCTGCGTCGTCTTCACCGCCTCGAACCGCATGGCCCTCGACGTCTCGGCGCGGTTCCTCATCCCCGCCCTCACCGCCCACTCCGACAAGCACGAGCGCAACCGGGTGCTCGACGCCTTCGCCGCCGGCCGCATCAAGGCGCTGGCGGCCTGCGAGGTCCTCAACGAAGGCTGGGACGCGCCGGCCGTGAAGGTGGGCGTCGTGCTGGGCGGCGAGAAAGGAGTCCGCGAGGCCGTGCAGCGCCTGGGCCGGCTCCTCCGGAAATCCGGCGACCGCACCGCCCGGCTCTACGAGGTCGTCCTTCAGGAGACCCCCGACGTCGCCCGCGCGCGGCGCCGGGGGAAGACGGATGCTTACCGCCGCGCTCCGCGTCTATCACTGGGACAGGCGAAGCAGCTCGATCTCTTCTGACCGGCTGGAGGACGCGGCGCTGCCCGCCCTCGAGCCGGCGCTCGCCGTCTATCGCGAGCGGGTCGACCAGACGCGCGGTCAGGTCCGGAACGCGGCGCGCCGGGCGCTGGACGGGCTCCGGCCCGACCGCGTCGAGCCGGTGGTGAAGCTCCTCGACGACGTGGCCACCTACGAGTGGCCCTCATCGGCGCGCTGCGCCGAGCGACGCGTCGAGGTGTTCGAGAGGGCCGCTGGCCGCCACCCCCTGCTCGAGGCCGCGGCGGCGACTGAGCTGCTCGCCGGCTTCACGCCCCCGCCGGCCGACCAAGCCGAGGCCGTCGCGCTCCTCTACGCCGATTACCCCGAGTTCCACCGCCTAGCCGCCTTCCCGGCCGACTACGCGGCGGCGGCGCTGAGGGCCGACTACGACCTTGCCCAGGCCCAGGCGCTGCTCTACTCGGCCACGCGCGTGACGGTCGAGGCCGGGCGCGACTTCAAGCACATCCTCCGCTATGCGCGCCTGGCCCGCCTGCTCCACCGCGTCGAGCGGATCCAGGGGGAGCCAGGCCCCCGGGCCGCGCGGCGCAGGCGTCGCCGGGTCGCGCCGTCGCCGGCCGCCGCCGATGGTGGCTACCGGTTCGTGCTGGACGGCCCGAACTCGGTGCTGCGCCGGACGCGCGCCTACGGCGTGGACTTCGCCCGCTTCCTGGCCGCGCTGGTCCGGCTCGGCGACTGGCGGCTCCAGGCCGACATCGAGCTGCGCCGCGGCTGGCGGCCCTTCGTGTTCGCGCTCAGCTCGGCCGATGGCCTGGGAGTCGGCGCGGCCCCGCCGCCCGAGTTCGACTCGAGCCTCGAGGAGGCCATCGCCCGCAAGTTCGGCCGCGAGCGGGGCGGGTGGCGCCTCGTGCGGGAGGGCGCGGTGCTCGACGTGGGCAGGAGCCTCCTGGTCCCCGACTTCGTGTTTCACCACCAGGATGGCACCGAGGTCTTGCTGGAGATCGTCGGCTACTGGACACCCGAGTACCTGGCCGAGAAGCTGGGCAAGCTGTCGGCGGCGCGCGGGGTGAATCTCGTCGTGGCCGTACCCCGTCACCTGGCGGCCCGCGCCGGCAGACTCCCGGCGACGGTGCTGCCCTTCAAGCGCCGGCTCCTCCTCCGCGATCTCCTCCCGCGCCTGGAGGCGTTCCGCCAGCCGCGCGCCGGGCGCTGAGATCGTGCGTCGGGCCTCGTAGTCGGCATGGTGTCGTCTCGCTGAACGGCGTACCCGATAGACCTCGGCCCGGCGGACCTCATCTGACGGTGGTGGTGAGATCGCAGCACGTCGGCCACACCGGCGCTATTGAGGACTTCGGGTCAAGCGATCATCACCAACCGCACGTGCATGTCCGGCAGCCGGTCAGCCGGATCGGCGGCGGCTCTGGTTGCCCGGGTACCACGGCGCCGCCCGTCACCGAGAGGTCTTCACCCGCGGCAGGACCTCCCCGGCCAAGAGCTCGAGCTGCTCCAGCCCCCAGTCGAGCGGGTTCAGCACGATCGTGTCCACGCCGCCGTCGAGCGCCGCGATCCGCGCCGAGATCTTCTCCGCCAGCTCCTCGGCCTCGCCCAGCAGGTAGTACGTGTGCCAGTAGTCCAGGTCCATCCCCGAGTACACCGAGAAGTGGGGGGCCGCCGACTCGGGCTTCTCCCCCGGCTTGAGCACCCACACGAAGTTCGAGTAGACCCGGCCGATCGTCCGGGGGTCCCGCCCCAGCTCCCGCGCGAACCCCTGCACCTTCACCCAGTCGCCCTTGACCATCTCGGGCGTCGACGAGGAGTGCGGCACCCAGGTGTCGGCGTAGCGCGCGATCCGGCGCAGCACCGGGTCGATGTTCTTGACGGTCTGCCCGTAGACCTTCTCGGAGGGCTGGGTCCCGCCGCCGATCCAGATGGGCGGGTGGGGCCGCTGCGCCGGCTTGGGGTCGATCGTCAGGTTCCGGAAGCGGTAGAACTGGCCCTCGTAGCTCACGTCGTCCCTCGCCCACAGCGCCCGCACGATTGCGAGGCACTCCGCCATGCGCCGGCCGCGCTCCCGGTGGGGCACGCCCATGAGGAGGAACTCCTCCTCGTGCCACCCGACCCCGATCCCGAGGATCGTGCGGCCGCCCGAGAGGAGGTCCAGCGTCGCCCACTCCTTGGCGAAGTAGACGGGGTTGCGGAGCGGCAGCACCAGGACCATCGTCCCGAGCTTGATCGTGCGGGTCACGCCGGCCAGCGCCGCCAGCAGCGTGAGCGGCTCGAGCCACGTGCAGGCGTACGCGGGCGGGGTGAGCAGCAGGTGATCGATGGTCACGGCGCAGTCGAAGCCGAGGTCCTCGGCCCGGCGCAGGTAGCGCCCCATCTCCGCGAGCGTCGCCGTCCTGGGCCCGAGCGCGAACGAGGGCAGCCGCAGGCCGTGCCTCATCGGGTCCCCCCACACCCCCGCCCCCTCCCGCCCCTCAGGGGGGGAGGGGAGCACGGTGCGTCTTCGTGACCGTTGCGTGGCCGACTTGCTCTCATCGCAGGCCGTCCTCCTTCTTCGCCTCCTCCTTCGTGAGCCCACCGATGCGCGGGTGGGGCCGGCCGCCGTCGGTGACGACGATCGCCAGCACGATCTCGTCCGCGCGTGGCGCGTCAGGGACGCGGACCTCCATGGCGTCGTAGTGGGTGCGGACGAACGCCGCGTCCTTGAAGTGGAGCGGCACGTCGATCGCGGTACCCGGCCCGCCGAGCTTCTTGGCCGACGGGATGATGGCCTTGCCGCCGCCCACCGCGGCGCGGAGCGGGGCGCCGAGCTTCGGGTGAAGCAGCGCCGCCGCGTGCTCCAGCTCGCCGCGCTCGCCCACGATCGCGGCCTTGCCGTACGACTCGGCCGGGGCGCCGAGCGCCTCGGTGGCCTTCTTCGCGAGCAGCGCCCCCAGCTCCTCGCCGGCCTCGACGAGCGGCGCGAGATCGTCCACGAACCGCCCGGCGAACGGGTTCTCGATGACGGCGACGGCGGCGGCCTTCCGGACCGGGCGCCTGGCCTCCCGGCCGCCGTCGCTCAGCGTCTCCTCGACGACGGTGACGAGCTTGCGGATCTTCGTCATGCGCGATCTCCTCTCGGCAGGTCCCCGCGGGTCCCGATCCTAGCTAGTGGCCGCCCGCCCCCGGCCCCTGCCCCTTCACAACCTGCGCGGCACGCGCCGCCGGCGGCGTGTTGCGACTCCGCCCGATCACAGGCGTGCCGTCGATCAGCACCATCGAGATGCCCGGCAGGTCGCCCGCGGCGAGCGCCCCTAGCGCGCCCATCCCGACGCTGCCGACCGGCGCGTCGCAGATGACCAGGTCCGCCTCCCGCCCCGCGGCGATCGTCCCAACGTTGAGCCCGTAGACACGGGCCGTGTTGCCGGTCGCGCAGCAGATCGCCTCGGCCGCGCCGAGGCCACCCAGCGCCGCCAGCAGGCTGATCGTGCGCAGGATCCCGAGCGGGATGACGCCGGTCCCCGAGGGCGCGTCGTTGCCGAGGATGATCCGGTGCGCGGCCCGGGCGTCCATCGTCGTCCGCAGCGTGTGGAGCGCCGTCTTGGCGTTGCCGCACTGGACGATCTCCAGCGCCATGTCCGTGGCCACCAGGCGCTCGATGTCGGCGGGGCTCATCGACGTCGTGCCGCCGTTGATGTGCCCGACCACGTGCGGCCGGGTCTCCAGGACGACGTCGGCGCTGATCGGGTTGGAGCCGGCGATGGACGGGCCGCCCGTGTGGATCGTCACGGTCATGCCGTGCCGCTTGGCCCACTCGACCATCGGCGCGGCGTCCTTCCCCGTCCTGACCGACCCGAGGCCGATCTCGCCAACGAGCCTGACGCCGGCCGCCGCCATCTCGGCGAAGTCGGCCTCCGTGAGCCCCAGCTCGAGGATCGGGGCGCCCGCGTGGACCTTGACCCCGCTGGGCCGGAAGTTCTGGTACGCGCGCGCGGCGACGATCGCCAGGGCCTTCAGCCCCACGAGGTCCTTGGGTCGGCCCGGCAGGTGGACCTCGCCCGCCGAGATCGCCGTCGTGACGCCCCCGTTGAGCCCCGAGTCGAGGAAGTCGAGCGTGCGCTGGCGCGGCGTGAAGTCGCCGAAGACGGGGTGGACGTGGGAGTCGATGAGCCCGGGCATCACCGTCGTGCCCTGCGCGTCCACGACGGTATCGGCGTCGTCGTCCAGCTTCCGCCCGACCGCCGCGATCACGCCGTCACGGATCAGGATGGAGTCGGCGTCGAGGACCGGTCGGTCGATGTCGCCGCTCACCAGCGTGCCGATGTTGCGGATCAAGGTCTTCATGCTGTTTCCTTTGCTCGCGGGTCTATCGTGCCCTCGCCACCGGCCGGCCGCCGACGGACCCCGATTCTGTCAGAAGCGATGTCGTGCCGCAACCGGCCCGACACGGATGCAGTTCTCGCGCCTCGCCTCACGGCTGTAGCGAGCGATGGTGCTTCTTCAGCCAAGCGAGAACGACCGGTCGAAACTTCCTCACTTCCTCGATCAACTCGCGAAGCTCGACCTCTGCGATCTCGAAGGCCCTGTCATAGTCCGCCACGTTCCGTTTGCTGCGGACCTGATCGAAGTATCCGGTCAAGTCCTGGAACTCAGCCCCGAGCAACTCAGGCAAGGCCTGCCATGTCACCACATGGTGTCTCACTCCGGTTGTCCGCACGCCAGAGGCCGCTAGCACGATCGTAGCCAGCGCGAATGCAGCTTGGTAGCCGAGACGAAACCGCGTGTCGACCGACACCGCCTCGACCCTGGCATCCCCAAGGTCGCGGTCGGCGACACGCAGCAGATTGCGCATCTCGCTCCGGCTCGGTCGATGCCGCCTAAGAGAGCCGTCGGCGAGAAAGTCTCGCAAGGGCACGTTCGTCACCCAGCAAGAACATCTTGGGGCCCGCGAGGACCTCGCGGATGAACGGGGACCCTTCCCGGACCTTGCGTCTCAATTCGTCAGGAGTATAAGTCGTCGGGTTGATCTCACGATTCAATGACTTGCGAGCCGGCGCAAGCACAGACGCGAGTTCCCGGCCCGATATGTCACCGACGAACATGAGATCGACGTCGCTCGCCGCACCCTCCTCCCCGCGCGCGACGGAGCCGTAGACGAAGGCGACCTTGACCCTGCCCTCTAGCCCACGGAGGTGCGCTCGGAGACTTTCTCCCAGGCCGACCGTCTTGAGGACGAGTGCTTTCAGGTCCGGGAAGGCTGGATGACTCTGCTTCGCGCGATAGTACGTTCTGTTGCCGCGTGCGCGGAGCTCGATGAGGCCTGCTTCGATCAGGCGCTTGAGAGCGGTCTGGATGACGAACAGCCTCTCGCCGAGAGTGACAGTCAACTCCCTCTGGTAGAAGTCTCGCGAAGGGGACAAGAAGAACACCTTGAGCAAGGGCAGCAAGGCGCGTCCCGCGAAGACACGGCCCAGGCCATCAGCTCTGCCCCTCGGCAGAACCTCTCCAGGCCGCCGACCAAAGATTCTGGTCGTTCGACCAGATTTCTTGGTTCGACCAGTCTTCTTGGTCTTTCGACCAGCTTTCTTGGTCACGCCAACCACTATACAACAATCGCCCACGCGAGCCGCTCGCAGCCTGAGACGCATTACCCCGGTCCCGATGCGCAGGGCTGCGCCGCGCGCCCGAGAGCCTCCGAAGCTTTGCGTGTCGCGCCTCATGGCCCCGGGGCCAGGACTGAGACAGTCACCCCCACGGGTGGGACGATGGGTCGGGGCGTGAGGCAGGGGCGGCATTCGGGCTCCCGGCCCCGGGTGTCTGTAGCACAGCGTGCTACGGGACACGGGCGGGGCCGGGCTGCTCCCTTGGGGGCCGGTCTACCCCGGTAAACGGCCGTTGACCGCTTTGGTCCCCGCCGGAACTCCGGGTCAACGGCCGTTGACCGCCCGCCCGTCCCGTAGCTGAGCCAGTCGCGGGGGCCCCGGGCCGGCCCCGTAGCTCGTCGTGCTACGGGGCCGGGACCGTCCAGCTACTGGACGCGATCTGTAGCTGTTCCGAAAAGTCGCAGATTATGCGACCATACATGACTGATGAAGAAGCGTCGAGCGGCATCAGTTCAGAAAGGTCGCAGAAATCGCGACATTTCTCGATCTCCACAGCAACCTGGGAGCCCCAGGGCTTTCCTCGATGCCCTCCAGGCTTCCGGCCGGTACACCTTCACCCGGGCCGATGCGGCCAAGGTGCTCGGTCTCTCCAAGGTCGCGCTCAAGAACGCGCTCTGGCGCCTGGCGAAGGCCGGCCGCGTGGCGTCACCACGCCGGGGGTTCTACGTGATCGTGCCCCCCGAGTACCGCGTGGCCCGGTCGCTCCCCGCGCCCTGGTTCATCCGCGATCTCATGGACTACCTGGGCCGCCCCTACTATGTGGGCCTCCTCACCGCTGCTTCCCTGCACGGCGCGGCGCACCAGGCGCCACAGGAGTTCCAGGTCGTCACCGATCGCCCGCTGGGCCCCATCGAGGTTGGTCGCGTGCGGATCCGCTTCGTGAAGAAGGCGCACCTCGCGAGCGCTCCGACCGTCGGGATCAAGACCCCGACGGGCGACATCCGCGTCTCAACCCCGGAAGCGACCGCGCTCGATCTGGTCCGGTACCCGGAGCACTGTGGTGGCCTTTCGAACGTCGCCACCATCCTCCATGAGCTGGGCGAGCGCCTGGACGGCAGCGAGCTCGCGCGGGTCGCCGAGGCCGACGGCGAGGTGGCGTACGCGCAGCGGCTGGGGTACCTCCTCGACCTGGTCGGACGTCAGGAAGTGGCGCGAGCCCTGGCGGCGTGGGTCGTGGCCCGCGCGCCGCGGGTGACTCCGTTGTCGCCTGGCCAGCGGATGGCTGGTGCGCGGCGCGACGCACGCTGGCGCGTGGCGGTGAACGAGGAGGTCGAACGCGACGAGGCGCAAGCGTGATCCCGCAGGCGGACATCGTTGCCTGGCGCCAAGCCGCGCCGTGGGCCGACGACTGGATGGTGGAGCAGGACCTCGTCCTGTCACGGGCGGTGGTGGAGATCTTCTCGGAGCCAGCGTTGGCTCGGGGCCTCGCGTTCCGGGGCGGTACTGCCCTTCAGAAGCTCGCGGTCCCACCGGCAAGCCGCTACTCGGAGGACCTGGACCTCGTCCAGGTCGACCCGGGGCCGATCGGGGGTCTGCTTGACGCCATCCGGGGGCGGCTGGATCCCTGGCTCGGCGAGCCCAGCCGCGACCAGGCGGTCGCGAGCGTCGCGCTCCTCTACAGGTTCAGCGCGGAAATCCCGCCCGTCCGGCGCCTGCGGCTGAAGGTGGAGATCAACACGCGCGAGCACGCCGCCGTGTTCGGGCATGTGACCCGCCCACTGACGGTGGAGTCCCGATGGTTCAGCGGACACGTCGACGTGCGGACGTTCGAGCTCGACGAGTTGCTCGCCACGAAGCTCCGAGCCCTCTACCAACGCCGCCGCGGGCGTGACCTATTCGATCTCTGGGACGCCTGCCGCCGGGGAACGGTGGGCCCGGTGCGGGTGATCGAAGCGTTCCAGGCATACCTTGGGGCGCAGAACCTGCGGGTTACGCGGGCCGAGTTCGAGCGGAATCTGGCTACCAAAGGGCTCAGCCGTGCGTTCCTCACGGAGGTGAACCCGATGCTCGCGCCCGGCGTGGCCTACGACGCGGGAGAGGCCCTCGAGTTAGTGTGACGCACCTTCATCGAGCGGTTGCCAGGCGCGCCCTGGAAGCGGCGCTAGAGTACTCGGCTGCCGTCCCGGCCCTTTCTCAGCTTGGCACCTCTACGCGAGCCGCCGTGTCCCACGTTGTGCTTCGCACGACGGCCGACCGCGGAGGACGGTGCACGCCGCCAGGTCACCGCGGGTTGCGGGCGACGGGCCCGCCTGACGCGGCCGGGGGGCTGGCTGGCCGCCGCACCCCGACGTGCCGCAGGAGGACCTCGGGCTCGGCTCGGAGCTCGGCCGGCGTAGCCTCCCTGACCATGCGCCCGTTCTCGATGAGGGCGACGCGGTCAGCGACGCGCAGCACGGCGTCGACCTTCTGCTCGACCAGGAGGATGCCCACCCCGCGCGCCTTGAGCGCGACGATCGTCTCGAGCAGACGATCCACGAGGCTCGGCATGAGCCCCTCGCTGGGCTCGTCCATGAGGAGCGCCGCGGGCCGGGCGCACAGGGCCCGCGCCGTGGCGAGCATCTGCTGCTGGCCGCCGCTCAGGGTCCCCGCGCGCTGCCGCGGGCGCTCCCGGAGGATCGGGAAGAGGTCGAGCACGGGGGCGAGCGTCTCCTCACCGCCGCCGCGGACCAGGAGGCCCATGCGGAGGTTCTCCTCGACCGTCAGGTGGGGGAAGAGCCGGCGGCCCTGGGGCACGTACGCGATCCCGAGCCGCGGGATCTCGTGGGGCGCGAGGTGCCGGAGCTCCCGGCCGTCGAGGGTGACGCTGCCGGACCGCGGCCGCACGAGCCCCATGATCGCCCGGAGCAGCGTCGTCTTCCCGGCGCCGTTCCGGCCCAGCAGCCCGAGGATCTCGCCGGCACCCAGCTGGAGGGACACGTCCCGCAGGACGTGGACGTCTCCGTAGTAGCAGTTGATCCGGTCGACCACCAGCGTCATCGGGTCCCCCCGCACCCCCGCCCCCTTTGTCCAGATCGCCGGGACGGCTCGGGCCTACGGCCCTCGCGACGTCCCGTCCCTCCGGCGGCCCTCAGGGGGGGAGGGGCGCCCCGAGCTTCCCGCCAGCGTGGCTCATCGTCCGAGATACACCCGCTGCACCTCGGGGTGCGCCTCGATCTCGCGCGGGGTGCCCTCGGCGATGATCCGGCCCTGGTCCATGACCGTCACCCGGCTGGCCAGCTCCAGCACGACCCCGAGGTTGTGCTCGATGAGCAGCACGGTGGCCGTCCCCGCGACGTCACGCACCAGCCGGCAGAGCGCGTCGATCTCGCCGGCGGCCAGCCCCTGCGTGGGCTCGTCCAGGATGAGCAGCTCGGGCTCGAGGGCGAGCGCCATCGCGACCTCCAGCACGCGCTGGTGCCCGTAGGCCAGGGCGCCGGCGGGCTGTCCGCCGAGATCTCCCAGACCGACCCTCGCCAGCGCAGCCTCGACGTCGCGCGCAAGCCCGTCGCGGTCGAGCGCGATCCAGTCGAGGAGCCGCCTGAGGCGCCGGCGCTGGACGGCCAGGGCGACGTTGTCCCGCACCGAGAGGCGCCGGTAGATGCTGGTCACCTGGAACGTATAGACGATGCCGAGGCCGACCCGGTCCCAGGCCCGCAGCCGGGTGACGTCGCGCTCACGGAAGAAGACCTGCCCCGCGGTCGGGTCGAGCCGCCCGCTGATGAGGCCGACCAGCGTGGTCTTGCCAGCCCCGTTCGGCCCGATCAGCGCGCGCACCTCCCCGCGGTCGACGCGGAAGTCCACGGCGCTCACCGCCTCGAGCCCGCCGAAGCGCTTCGAGACCGCGCGCGTCTCGAGGAGCCGCGTCACGGGAGCCACCGGGCCCACCGCGCCCGGATTCCGCCGACGATCCCGGCCGGCGCCCAGAGCGTCATGACGACCAGCGCCGCGCCCACCACGATCAGGTAGCCGGTGGTGATGCCGCTCGCGACGTCCACCACGTAGGTCATCACGAGCGTGCCGACCAGGGGCCCGAGCGTGGTCCCGGCGCCGCCGAGCAGCGTCCAGAGCAGCGGGTAGATCGAGTACAGGACGCCGGCGAAGGTCGAGCCGACGTAGGAGAAGAGCAGCGTGTACGCCGAGCCCGCGAGGCCCGCGAGGAGGCCCGAGACGACCACGGCGAAGAGCTTCAGGCGCAGCGTGTTGTAGCCGAGCAGGCGGGTACGCTCCTCGTTCTCGCGCATCGCGACCAGGACGCGGCCCACGGGCGAGCGTGCGAGCCAGAGGCTCAGGAGCAGGGACGCGCCGAAGACGATCAGCGCGGCGTTGTACTTGACGCCGGGATCGGCGAGGGCCCAGCGGCGGCCGCCCAGCTCGAGGCCGAGTCCTGAGAGGATGAACCCCTGGTCGCCGCCCGTCACGTCGTTGAAGTAGAGCGTGGCCAGGTAGAACGCCTGCGCCAGCATCATCGTCACGATCAGGAACGCGGGGCCGGCCGTCCGCAGCGTGATCGCGCCCACCACGGCGGCCACCATCAGGGCGGAGACGAGGCCGGCCAGCAGGCTGGCGGCGACCCCGAGGCCGAGATGCTGAATCGTGAGGCCGGTGCCGTACATGCCGGCCGCGAAGAACATCGCGTGCCCGAGGCTCATGAGCCCGGCGTACCCGAGCAGGAGGTTGTAGCCGACGGCGTACGACGCCAGGACCATGATCCGGGCGAGCATGGCGAGGTGGAACGCCGGCAGGACGAGCTGGAGGCCGCCGAGCACGGCCAGCAGCCCGAGGTGGAGCGCCAGCGTGAGTCCTGGCCGATCGGCGCTCACGCGACCTCTTCGCCGAAGAGCCCTCGGCCGCGCACGGCGAGGACCAGGCCGACGAGGAGCGTCGCCGCGATCTTAGCCAGGGTCGGCGAGAAGAGGACCGAGATCAGGCCGTCGCTCAGCCCGACGACGAAGGCCGCGACGACCGTGCCGCGGAGGCTCCCGAGCCCGCCGAGGATCACGACCACGAAGGACAGGAGCAGCGCGTCCAGCCCCATCAGGTAGTGGGCCTGCTGGACGGGCACGATGAGGGCCGCGGCGACGGCCGCGAGCCCGGCGCCGACGCCGAAGGCGATCGTGTAGACACGCTCCACCGGGACCGCGAAGGCCTGGGCCATCTCGCGGTCCTGCTGGGTCGCCCGCAGGTAGAGCCCGAGCCGCGTCCAGGAGAGCGCGACCCACGTCGCCAGCAGCAGGACGGCTGCGACGCCGGCCACGACCAGCTTGTAGCCGGAGTAGCCGAACCACGGGAAGTCGACGCGGAAGTACACGGGCGCGGCGACCGGCCGCGCGTACGGCCCGTACGTCATGAGCACGAGCTGCTGGAGGATGTAGAGGATCCCGATCGTGGCGACGATCGTGCCCTCGGGCTCGTAGCCGATCGGCCGGAGCACGAGCCGGTCGGCCAGGACGGCGACGGTCGCCACGGCGAGCGGGGCCGCGACGAGCGCCAGCAGGAAGCTTCCGGTCGTCGCGGCGACGTACCAGGTGACGATCGCCCCCAGCATGAAGAACTCGCCGTGGGCGACGTTGACGATCCGCATGACGCCGAAGACCAGGGACAGGCCGAGCGCCGTCAGCGCGAGGACGAGGGCGCCGACCGTGCCCTCGAGGAGGGCGAGGAAGAGGTGCGCCCCGAGGGTCACCGCGAAGGGGGGTGCTGCAGGGGGGCCGCCGCGGCCCCCCTCGATGTCCTAGAGCGGCTGCTTCGTATAGTCGGCCTCGGGCGGGTACATCGAGTCCTCGATCGCCGTGCGGTGGAGGACGGTCAACCGCCGCCTGTCCACCTTGGAGATGATCTGCTGGCCGAACACCTGGTGGAGCCGGCCGACGAACCGCTTGGGCCCCTGGGGGTGCTCGATCCCCTCGGGGAAGGCCTGGAAGCCCTCCAGGGTCTCGACGAACGCTTTGTAGTCCGGCCCCGGCCGCTTGTAGCCGCTCTGCTCCACGGCGCGCTTGATGACGAAGAGCGTCTCCCAGCAGCCGAACATGTGGGAGACCGTGGCGACGTCCTTCGGGTCGGCGACGCTCGCCCCGACGTCGTTGATGCCGACGCGCTCCCGGAAGAAGCGCACGTGCTGGGGCGCGTCGGGCCCGGCGTACCGGGGAAGGGCCTCCCAGAAGTAGGTCCCCTCCAGGAACTCGAGGCCCGGGTTCGCGAAGTCCACCCCCTCCAGGGAGTCGATGAACCCGAAGATCTGCGGCCGCCGCGCGCCGAAGTGCTCCCCCAGCTCCTTGACGAAGGTGAGGACGCCGGGCCCCACCATCACGTGGTACAGCACCTCGGTGTCGGCGGGCACGCGCGGGAAGTACTTGGTGAACGACGTCTCCGTCGGCGGGATCGGGACGAGCGCCCGGATGGTCCCGCCCTGGGCGGTCGCCACCCGGCCGAAGAAGTCGCGGTGGTCGTGACCGAACGCGTAGTCCGGGAAGATCAGGGTCACCTTCTTGCCGAGGTTCTTCAGGATCCAGGGGGCGACCGCCGTCACCTGGGCCCGCACGTCGGTGATGCCCGGCTGGAAGACGTAGCGGTTCAGCCGGCCCGAGGCCACGTGGTAGCCCTCGCTCACGACCAGGTAGGGGATCTTCAGCTCGCCCGCCCGCGGCGCCGACGCGATGACCACGTGGGAGAACAGCGTGCCGAAGATCAAGTCGACCTTGTGGTGGACGGCGAGCTTCTCCACCACCTCCGCGCCCCGCTTGGGATCGGTGCCGTCGTCCTCGGCGACGATCTCGACCGGACGTCCGGCGATGCCGCCCTTCTCGTTGATGAGCTTCACGGCGGCCGTCGTCGTACGCTCGTACCAGCGGCCGTAGACCGCGCCGATCCCGGTTCGATGGACCTGGAAGCCGAGGCGGAGCGGCCCCTGCGCCGCGGCACGGGACGTCCACGCGACCGGCAGGCCCGCCGCCAGCGTGGCCGCGGTTCCCGCCCTCAGGAAGCTGCGTCGCGAAGTGCTCGGCCCCCTCGTCTCTGTCTCCCTCATGGTCGGCCTCCTGTCAGGCTGTGTCTGCCCCAGCGCCGCTTCTCTCGCGGTTTGGACGCTAATGTCAGACCAACCGGGACCCGACGTCAAGCGCCTTCCGAGCCGGACCTGCCGGAGTAGCGCGAGGGTCGTCAGCCCAGCGTGTGCAGGAACGTCGAGACTTTGACGATGCCGGCCGTGCCGAACCGCCGGAGCTTCAGGAGATGAGGATCTCCGGTCACGATGAGGTCGGCCGCGGCCTTCTCGGCACATTTGAGGATCCGGTTGTCGGCTGCATCACGCACGACCTCGAGGTGTGGCACCGTCTTCACGACCTCGGCAACTCGGCTGATCGATTTGATGGCTCGGGTGACGGGCGCACCTTCCCACCCGAACTTGGCCCGCAGCGTGCCGGCGAGCTCGGTGAGAATCGCGACGGAAGTCACGAGCTGGAACTCCCGCGCAATGGCTCGGCAGTACGCCTCTTCGCTGAGGCTTGATGGGATGACCAGGGCCGAGACGAACACATTGGTGTCGAACACGACGCGCACTCACCGACCCTCGAAGACCAGGCGCTCCACATCCCGCTCGGTCAGGATGCCTCGCTCGCGGGCCTTGCGACGGCCGTAACGCTGGAGGCTTCGGAACGCCTCTTCCTCCTGGCTCTGGCGGTACAGCTCGAACATTTCCCGGAAGAGCTGGCTGCGGTTCTTGGCTGTGATCCTGGCCAGCCGGTCGTAGTCCTCCGCCAACCGAGGGGGGATCGAGATCGTCACCGCCACTCGATTGCGTCCCATCGCGCGGACCTCCTTCCATCGGGGTGTGCGAAGGCCGGGCCTCCGGGCCAGCACCTGCCCCGTTGTCGGTATGACCCCATCATACCACAGTTGGCAAGGCCTCGATCGAGTGGCCCGCCCGGTGGACTCGGAAGAAGGTCAGCGCGACGCGCCGCCCGCGTCCCCGACGATCTCGCCGCGCTCGATCGTGTAGATCGCGTCGGTGAGGAGCCGCATCCGGACGAGGTCCGACTCGGTCACCAGCACGGCGACCTCCCGCAGGCCCCGGATCACCTCGGCCAGCCGGCGCGAGAGGAGCGGCGAGAGCCCCTCGAACGGCTCGTCGAGGAGGAGGAGCGTGGTCCCGGAGACGAGCGCGCGGGCGAGCGCCACCAGCTTCTGCTGGCCGCCGGAGAGGGCCCCGGCGCGCCGCCCGCGGAGCGGCGGGAGCTCGGGCATGAGCGCGTAGATCTCCTCGAGCCGGCGGCCGCCGTCTCGGCCGCCGCGCGCCCAGAGGGGCAGGAGCAGATTCTCCTCGACCGTCAGCGACCCGATGAGCCGCCGATCCTCCGGCAGATAGCCCACGCCCAGCTCCGGCCGTCGGTGCGGCGGCACGCCGCTGAGATCGCGGCCGGACACCCGGATCGTGCCCGCCGCGACGGGGACGAGCCCGACGACGCTCTTGAGGGTCGTCGTCTTCCCTGCCCCGTTCCGCCCGACCAGGCCGACGGTCCGGCCGGGGGGCACCTCGAGGCTCACCCCCCGCAGGGCGACGAAGGCGGCGAGCCGGACCTCGAGGCCGCGGATCTCGAGGGCCGCTACGCCCATCCCAGCACCGCCTTGCGGACGGCCGGGTCGGCGAGCACGGCGGCCGCCGGACCGTCGGCGAGGATCTTCCCCTCGCTGAACGCCAGCACCCGCTCGGCGTAGCCCGTCACCACGTCCATGTCGTGCTCGACGAAGATCACCGTGACGCCGCGCGCCCGGAGGATCCGCACGAGGGTGTCCATCACCGCGAACTTCTCCTTCGAGCTCACCCCGCTCGTCGGCTCGTCCAGGAGGAGGAGCCGCGGCTCGAGCGCCCCCGCGAGCGCGATGTCGAGGAGCTTCAGCCCGCCCTCGGGAAGCTCGCTGACCGGCCGGCCGGCGTGCTCGGTGAGACCGAACGGCTCGAGGAGGGCGAGGGCCTCCTCGACCCGGGCCGGCGTCCGGAGGGGCGCCCACGCCCGGAGCGTCGCGCGCTCCCGCGCGGCCAGGGCGATGAGGACGTTCTCGAGCACGGTGAGGCTCGCGTAGATCTGCGGGATCTGGAACGACCGGGCGATCCCGAGGCGGCACACCTCGCGCGGGGGTTCCCCGGTGATGTCGCGGCCGAGGTAGGCGATGCGGCCCCGGTCGGGCTTGAGGTACCCCGTGACGAGGTTCACGAAGGTCGTGTTGCCGGCGCCGTTCGACCCCACGATCCCGACGATCTGCCCCGGGGCGACGGCGACGCTCACGCCGTCCACGGCGAGCACACCGCCGAAGGTCTTGGTGAGCCCCTCGGTCTCGAGGACGACCGCCATCAGCGCTCCCGCCGGGAGAGCCGCCCGGCCACGCTCCAGAGCCCCCCGGGCACGAAGAGGATGATGAGGAGCATCGTGACCCCGAGCGTCATCTGCCATGTGAAGGCCGCGTACTTGTACGCGTAGCTCTTGAGGAACTCGTAGGCGATGGCGCCGGCGAGCATGTGTCACTCCTTGGTGAGCCCCGGGGCCGACGCCCCGGGCGACGTTCTCTCGGGCGTGCACCAGCCTACCGGCGTGCCCGCGCCAATGCAAGGCACGGGGGCACGCGCGGGGTGATACCGCCGCACTACTCCCCACGGCACTCCTCCCCGCGGTGCTACTCGCCCCGCAGGGTCGGGTCCAGGACATCCCGCAGCCAGTCGCCGGTCCGGCTCACGACGAGCGACGTCAGCATGAGGATGAGGCCGGGTGCGACCGAGATCCACCACGCCGTGTCGAGGTACTCCCGCCCCTCGTGGATCATGCCCCCCCAGGACGGCGTCGGCGGCTGGATGCCCAGGCCGAGGAAGGAGAGCGTCGCCTCCAGCACGATCGCCCGGGCCAGCTCCAGCGTGGCGATGACCATGAGCGTCGAGCCGACGTTCGGCAGGATGTGGCGGAGGAGGACCCGCGGGATCGAGCCGCCCAGCCCCACGATCGCGTCCACGAACTCGCGCCGCCGGAGCGAGAGGACCTGGGCGCGCAGCACCCGGGCGTACGTCACCCAGCCCGACAGCCCGACGACGACGATGAGGTTGGGGAAGGACGGGCCGAGCACGGCGATGATGCCGATCGCGAGGAGGATGAACGGGAAGGCGAGCTGGGCGTCGGCGACCGTCATGATGACCTCGTCCAGCCAGCCGCCGCGGAAGCCGGCCAGGAGCCCGAGGAGCCCGCCCACCAGGCCGCCCACGGCGACCGCGGCGAAGCCGATCGTGAGCGACACCCGGGTCCCGTAGATGACCCGCGAGAGGACGTCCCGCCCCAGGTGGTCGGTGCCGAGCGGGTGGGCCTTCCCGTCCGACGCCTCGAGGGTCGGCGCGACGAGGCGGGCGCGGAGCGAGCCGCGCTCGGGGTTCTGGGGGGCGAGGTACGGCGCCGCCACCGCCACGACGGCGAGCGCGCCGACGAAGGCCCCCGAGGTGATCAAGAGCCACGGGACGCGGCGCCGACGCCGCCTGACAGCCGGCAGCGCCAGCGGGACGGCGGCGGGCTGCTCGAACACGCGGCTCACGGTCGGCCCGCGCTCACGCCGCCTTCTCCCGAGCCCGCGGGTCCAACACCCCGTAGAGCGCGTCCAGCACGAGGTTGATGACGATGAAGAGAGCCGCGGCGATGAACACCGTGGACTGCACGACGGGATAGTCGCGGTTGTAGATCGACTGGATCGCGAGGCGGCCCATCCCGGGCCACGCGAAGACCGTCTCCGTCACCACAGCCCCGCCGAGGAGCGTCCCGAACTGGAGGCCGGTGATGGTGAGGATCGGAAGGGCGGCGTTCTTGAGGGTGTGCTTGGCGACGACCACGAATTCCCCGACCCCCTTCGCCCGCGCCGTCCGGATGTAGTCGGCGCGCTGCACCTCGAGAACCGCCGAACGGGTGATCCGCGCGATCGACGCCATCGCGAACGCGCCGAGGGTCAGGGCGGGCAGGACGAGGTGCCGCCACTCCCCCCGGCCCGACGTCGGGAAGAGGTCCAGCCGGAGCGACAGGATCAGGATGAACAGGATGCCGATGAAGAAGGTCGGGGCGGATTGGCCCACCAGCGCGAATCCCATGGCCGCGTGGTCGAGCAGCGAGTTCCGCCGCACGGCCGAGAACACCCCCACGGGGAACGCGACGAGGGCGGCGATGACGAACGCGGTCAGGCCCAGCTCGAACGTCGCGGGCAGATACGCGAAGGCGACCCGCATCGCCGGCTCGCGGAAGTGAATGGAGCGGCCGAAGTCGCCGCGGACGACGTTGCCGAGGTAGACGGCGTATTGCACGGGGAGGGGCCGGTCGAGCCCAAGCTCCCGGCGCACGCGGTTCATCTCCGCGATCGGGGCGTCGGGCGGGAGGAGGAGCGGCGCCGGGTCCCCCGACAGCCGCATCACGACGAAGACGACCGTCGAGACGAGCCAGAGGGCGATGAGCGCGCGGAAGAGCCGGTAGGCGAGGAAGCCGCCGAAGCCAGCGCGCATGGAGAACCCTGTGGGCCGGCCGCGGTCCTGCCCGGGGCCGGCCCCCGGGGGCCGGCGCTAGGCGCGCCGCATGCGGGAGTTGAAGCGCCGGATCTCGAACTGCTGGTTCGGGTTCGGCGTGAACTCGACGTACTTCTGGAGCCCGTAATCCTCGTACGACTGGATCACCGGGATCCAGGGAAAGTGCTCGAGGAACACCCGGGTCATCTTCTTGTAGGCCTCGCCGCGGAACTTCTCGTCGAGGCTGAAGCGGGCGGCCTGACCGAGCTCGTCGAACTCCGGGTGCCGCCAGTAGTCCTGGGGACCGCCCGGGGACAGGAGCCGCCACATCATCCCGTCCGGATCGCCCAGTGTCGACGTGGGGTCGGACCACCAGACGCCCTTGAACGTCCGCTCCCGGTTCTTCTGCGCGCGCACCGAGTACTCCAGCACCTCGACGACGGCGTTGAGGCCGACGTCCTTCCACATGGCGGCGATCGCCTCGGACATCGGCTTGTCGTTGGCCATGTAGCCGGAGGTCGTCTCGATGTAGATCGGCTCGCCCTTGTACCCCGCCTTCTTGAGCCGCTCCCTCGCCTCTTTCGGGTTGAACGCCAACGGCGACAGCGTCGTGTCGTAGTGGTTGTCGCCCCTGGCGATCGGCCCGTTCGGGGCGATCCCGCGGCCGCGCCACAGCTCCTTGACGATCGCCTCCCGGTCCACCGCCAGCGACATCGCCTGCTTGACCAGGGGGGTGTTGAGCGGCGGCACCTTGGAGTTGACGGCCAGCACGTACAGCCCGGCATAGAGCACCCCGACCGCCCGGGTGGTTGGGTGCTGGTTCACGCGGTCGAAGTGGTCAGGGGTCAGCAGCACCATCACGTCGATTTCGCCCTTGAGGAGCGCCGCGACGCGCGCGGCGTTCTCCGGGATCGACCGGAAGATCACGCGATCCACGTCGATCCGGCCGCCCCAGTAGTCGGGGTTCGCCTCCATGACGACCTTGTCGTCCTTGGTCCACGACACGAAGCGCACCGGTCCCGTGCCGACGGGCTTCGCATTGAACGCGTCGCTGCCGACCGCCTCGATGTACTTCTTGGGGACGATCTGGCCGCCGTAGAAGGCGAGGCGGGCCGGCAGCAGCGGGTCCGGCTGCTTGGTGTGGATGAGGACCGTCGCCGGGTCAGGCGCCTCGACGCGATCGATCGTCGTGAACACGGTGTTGACCCGGGTCTTGAGCGCCGGGTCCCACGTCCGCTCCAGGCTGAACTTGGCGTCGGCGGAGCTGAACGGGTCGCCGTTGTGCCAGCGCACCCCCTGCCGGATCTTGAACTGCCAGGTGGTGGGCGCGGTGCTCTTCCACTCGGTCGCCAGCCCGGGGTAGAGCTTTCCGTCCGGATGGCGGCTCACGAGATTGTCGAAGGTGTTGAACGACACGCGGATGTCGTTCGCGGACGTCGAGTAGTGCGGGTCGAACTTCGAGATGTCGCCGCCCTGGCCGACCACCAGCTCGCGCTTCTGCGTCGTCTGAGCGGGGGCCTCGCGCTCGAGGAGGGTGTTCGCGGCCGCGGCGCCGATGCCCAGCAAGGCCGCGCGGCGGAGGAACTCGCGGCGGGGCACGGCGCCCGCCCGCCAGGCCTTGACCAGGGTCTCGACGGTTGGTGTCTCGGGCATCCGCTCGTGTCGCTCCATGCTCGACCTCCCGGGGGGCGAGGCCCCTTCGCCCGTGGTGCGTTCGCGACGGTGTCGGGTCGGAGACTACGCCCACGGTAGCGAGCAGCCCCACCCTTGTCAAGGCAGGCCCGGCCGGCCGGCGCGGCCCCCCGGCCGTTGAATCCCCGGGGCCGTTCTGTTACAAAGGAAGGCGGGCTTATGCCCGTCAGCGCCGACGAGTTCCGCTCCGCGTTGCGCCACTTCCCGGCCGGGGTCACGATCGTGACCACGCGGGACGGGGAGGGCCGTCCCTGCGGGCTCACCGCGAGCGCGTTCACGTCCGTGTCGCTGGATCCGCCGCTGGTGCTGGTCTGCGTGGACCACGCCGCCACGGCCCACCCGGCGGTGGACGCGCACGGCTGGTTCGCGGTCAACGTGCTCGGCAAGAGCCAGGAGCACCTGGCCCGGCGCTTCGCGGTCTCCGGGTCCGACAAGTTCGCCGGCGTCGCCTTCCGGGAGGGACGGGCGGGCCTGCCGATCCTCGAGGACGTGGTCGCGTCACTGGAATGCCGCATCGTCCAGCGCTATACCGGCGGCGACCACACCATCTTCGTCGGCCAGGTCGAGGGCGTCTCGGTCGCCGGAGGCCCGCCGCTCGTCTACTTCCACGGCGGCTACCACCACCTGGAGTGAGCGCGGGACCGTGAGGAGCCACGAGGCATGATCTTCAGGGCGATCCAGAACGAGGCGGCCGGCTGCATCGCCTATCTCATCGGCTGCGAGCGGGCGGGCGTCGCGGCCGTGATCGACCCCGGCCGCGCCGACGTGGAGCACTACGTCGAGCTGGCGCGGGGGCGCGGGCTCACCCTCACGCACGTCATCGACACCCACATCCACGCCGACCACGTCTCGGGCAACCGCGACCTCGCCGGCCGGACCGGCGCGACGCTCTGCCTGCACGAGGCGGCCGAAGTCCGCTTCCCCCACACGGGTCTGCGGGATGGCGAGCGGCTCCGGCTCGGCTCGGTGGAGCTCGAGGTGCTGCACACGCCCGGGCACACCCCCGAGAGCATGTGTCTCCTCGTGACGGACACGAGCCGCGGGCCGGCGCCGTGGTTCGTCCTGACGGGTGACACCCTCTTCGTCGGGGACGTGGGGCGGCCGGACTTCGGCGGGGAGACGGCCGCCGTCGCGCTCCACCGGAGCCTCTTCGAGCGCGTGCTGCGGCTCGACGACGCGGTGGAGGTCTACCCGGCGCACGGCGCCGGGTCCGCGTGCGGCCGCGCGATGTCGGCGAAGCTCGGCTCGACGATCGGCTTCGAGCGCCGCTTCAACCCCGCGCTCCGCCATCCGGATCCCGGGGGGTTCGTCCGGGCGCTCATGGAGGGGCTCCCGCCGCGGCCCGCCAACATGGACCAGGTCATCGCCAGGAACAAGGGGGTGGTGATGCTCAAGCGCCCGACGCCGGAGCGCCTCCGGCCGGGCGAGCTCCGCGCGCGGCTCGAGGCCGGCGCGGTCCTCGTGGACATCCGCGACCCGCGGGCGTTCGGCGCGGGGCACGTCGCCGGCAGCCTGAACGTCTGGGTCGACAGCCCGCAGTTCGCGGACCGGGTCGGCTGGTTCGCGCCGCCCGACCGGCCGCTCGTGCTCCTCGCGGAGACCGAGGCGGACGCGGCGCGCGCGCTCGGGGCGCTGGCCCGCATCGGGCTCGACGATGTCCCCGGCTACGTCGCCGGCACGCCGGCGGTGGGTGCCTCCGGCCTTCCCGTCGCCGAGCTGCCCAACCTGACCGCCCCCGAGCTCGCGCGCCGGCTCGCGGCCGAGCGCGACCTGGTCGTGCTCGACGTGCGGGAGCCGGTCGAGTGGCAGGAAGGGCACGTCCCGGGCGCCCTCCACATCCCGATGCGGCAGGTCCCGGGTCGGGCGGGCGAGCTGCCGCGCGAGAAGACGATCGCGCTGGTCTGCCGCGGCGGTCCGCGCTCGAGCACGGCCGGAAGCCTCCTCCTCCGGCAAGGCTTCACGCGCCTCGTCAACGTCTGGGGCGGGATGAGCGGGTGGATGGAGGCGGGCCTGCCGGTCTCCGAGGACTAGGGTTGCCCCCCCTCGCCCCCGGCGGGGGGAGAGAGCCGCTGCGAGTCCTCCACATCTACCCCAAGGGGGACTTCCACACCGGCGCCGCCATCCAGCTCCGCGACCTCGCCCGCGGGCTCGCCGCGCACGGGCATCGCGTCGTCGTCGTGACCCGCCCGAGCGCCCGCTGGGCGACCGAGGCGCACGCCGCCGGCTTCGTCCACCACGGCGTCTTCCGCGCTCCCGCCGACCCCCTCGGCGCGGCGCGCCTGGCGGCCCTCCTCCGCGCCGAGCGGATCCAGGTCGTCCACGCCCACAAGGGCGGCGGGCGGACCCTGACGCTCCTCGCCCGGCTCTTCGGTCCCCGGCCGCCGCTCGTCGTGAACCGCGGGGTGAGCTTCCCGCTCGCGCCCGTGAGCCGCTGGGCCGACGCGAGCCGGCTCGTCGCCCGCATCGTCGCCGTCTGCGAGGCGATCCGGACGGACCTCGTCCGGCAAGGCGTTCCGGCCGAGAAGATCGAGGTCGTCTACTCCGGCACCGACGTCGAGCGCTTCGACCCCGCGCGCGCGGACGCGCGTCGCGTCCGCGCGGAGCTGGGCCTCGGACCCGCCGTCCCGCTCCTCACCCAGATCGGCGTGCGGGAGCCGAAGGGCAACGACGACGTCCTGCGCGCCTTCGTCCGCGTGCGCGCCGCGCGACCGGACGCGCGCCTCCTCCTCGTCGGCGCCACGCCCGACAAGGCCGAGCGACTCCGGCGGCTCGCCGTGGAGCTCGGGCTCGACCACGGCGCGACGATCTGGGGGTATCGCGACGACGTCCCGGACATCCTCGCCGCCACGACCGTGTCGGTGGACGCCTCCCACGTCGGCCTCGGCATCACGGGGACGCTCCGGGAGTCGCTCGCGATGGAGACCCCGGTCGTGGCGACCGACGCGGCCGGCAACCCGGAGCTCGTCCTGCACGAGCGGACGGGGCTCCTCGTCCCGCCGCGCGACCCGGCGGCGCTCGCCGCGGCCATCCTGCGCCTCCTGGCCGACCCGGCCTGGGCGCAGGCCCTGGGCCGCGCGGGGCGGCAGCGGGTCGCCGAGCGCTTCTCCACGAAGGTGAAGGTCGAGCGCCTGGAGGCCCTCTACCGACGCCTCGCCGTCCCGAACAATTGAGCCTCGGCCCCTGCCGGGACTGCTAGAGAACCTCGGAGGGGGGCTCCGCCCCCCTTTATTTCGGGGGGCCGAACCTCCCCCCTTCGGAAAGGTTGCGCGGGCAAAGCCCGCGCTCGGAACGCTTCTCTCAGGTGCGCGCGGACCAATCTATGCGCTCTCGTGTTCTTCAGCGACCTGCTAGAATAGCCGCACCGGGAGTCCCTGTGGAGATCTTGCGCCGCCTCATGCCCTACGTCCGTCCGCACTGGCGGTGGCTCCTCGCCGGCGCCGCCCTCGCCCTCGTCGTGTCCGCCGGGGACGGGCTCATCGCGTGGCTGGTCAAGCCCACCATGGACGGGATCTTCATCCGGCGCGATCTGGAGATGCTGAAGGTCTTCCCCCTCCTCATCCTGGCGGTCTACGCGGCGAAGGGCGCCGGGCGATACGGCCAGTCCTACCTCATGGCGGCCGTCGGCGAGCGGGTCATCGCGGCGATCCGGCGCGACCTCTACGCGCACATCCAGGGGATGCCGCTCGCCTTCTTCCACGGCCGCCACTCGGCCGACCTCATGTCCCGCGTGGTCGTGGACGCGAGCCGGCTGGCGCGCCTCTCCTCGGAGGCCCTCGTGATGACCTTCCGGCAGGTGGCGACGGTCGTCGCCCTCGCCGCGGTCATGTTCGCGCAGGACCCCCGGCTCACGCTGCTCGCGCTCGTCGCGTTCCCGCTGGTGGGGCTGACGGTCCGGGCGATGGGGCGGCGCCTCTACCGGATCAACCGGCGGACCCAGGAGCAGATCGCGGCCCTCACGACGCTGCTCCAGGAAGCCTTCACGGGGACGAAGATCGTGAAGGCGTTCGGGCGCGAAGCGCACGAGCAGACCCGCTTCGACCGGATCAACCGGAAGCTGCTCGAGCTGTCGCTGAAGGACCACCGCGTGGACGAGCTGTCGGAGCCGCTCATGGAGGTGCTGGGGGCGCTCGGGGTCATGGCGATCCTCTGGTACGGCGGCTACCGCGTGATCCAGGGCGAGATGACGCCGGGGACGCTCTTCTCCTTCGTGGCCGCGACGCTCATGGTGTACGGCCCCGTCCGGAAGCTGTCCCGGATCGCGAACCTCTACCAGCAGACGACGCCCTCGGCCGAGCGGATCTTCGAGGTGCTGGCGCTCAGGCCCGCGGTGGCCGACGCGCCGAACGCCCGCGTGCTGGCGGCGTTCCGCGACCGGATCGAGTTCGACCACGTCTGGTTCCAGTACGAGGACGGCGAGATGGTCCTGAAGGACATCTGCCTGACGGTCCACCGGGGCGAGGTCGTCGCGCTGGTCGGCATGAGCGGGGCCGGGAAGTCCACCCTCACCGACCTCATCCCGCGCTTCCACGACGTCGCGCGCGGGCGCATCCTGCTCGACGGGGCGGACGTGCGGGAGTACACGCAGGGCTCCCTGCGCGCGCAGATCGCCATCGTGACCCAGGACACCTTCCTCTTCGACGACACGATCGGGGCCAACATCGCCTACGGGAAGTCCGACGCGACGCCCGAGGAGATCGAGCGGGCCGCGCGCGCCGCGTACGCCCACGAGTTCATCGTCGCCCTCCCCGACGGGTACCGCACGCTGGTCGGCGAGCGCGGCGTCAAGCTCTCGGGCGGACAGCGCCAGCGGATCGCGCTCGCGCGCGCCTTCCTGAAGGACCCCGCGATCCTCATCCTGGACGAGGCGACGTCCGACCTCGACGCGGAGTCGGAGTTCATCGTCCAGCAGGCCCTCGCCGACCTGACCAAGGGCCGCACGGTGTTCCTGATCGCGCATCGCCTCTCGACGGTGCGCCTCGCCCACCGGATCGCGGTGTTCCAGGAGGGCCGGGTCGTCGAGGAGGGGCGGCACGACGAGCTGCTCCAGCGCGACGGGCTCTACCGCCGGCTCCACGCCCTCCAGTTCGCGCCAATGGGGCTCACGCCGTGACCGCGCTCGCCCAGCCGGTCCCCCTGCCGCCCGCGTGGGAAACCTTCCGGCTCGTCCGGGAGGCGCTCCTGGCGGCATTCTTCGTCACGCTCGCGTTCTCGATCAGCGCCTCGCAGATCCTGCTCGCCCTGCTCTTCGTGCTCGTGTTGCCCTGGGCGACGGTGATCCAGGGGCTCGGGACCGGGCAGTGCCTGGCGCGCGTGGCGCTGAAGATCTGGACGGACTCCGAGCCGCTGCGCCGCCACCCGCTCACGCCGCCGCTCCTCGCCCTGACGGGCCTCACGGTGCTCTCCGCCGCGCTCTCGGGGGATCCCGGCTGGAGCCTCTGGATCGCCCGCGACACGCTGCGGATCGCGACCTTCTACCTGGTCCTCTGGTACACGCGCGACCCGACCCACGCCCTCCGCCTCTGGCAGGGCTTTCTGGTCGTCCTGACGCTCATGGCGTGCTACGGCCTCGCCCAGGCCTACGTCTGCGGGGCGCGCCCGGGCTTCCTGCCGGCACGGTGGGTCGCGGACATCTGTACGCACCCCGAGCGCGTCCGCGGGCCCTTCAGCATCTACATGACCTTCGGCGGCGTGCTCCTCCTCGGGGCGATCTTCTTCCTCGCGTACCTCGCCAACGTCTCCTGGCGGGGGGCGTGGTGGATGGTGCCGGCGGGAGCGGTGACGGTGGCGGCGCTCGCGTTCACCTACTCCCGGAACGCGTGGCTCGGCTTCGCCGCGGGGACCCTGGGACTGGTCGCGACCGGGCGGCGGACGGCCCGCCTCCTCATCACCCTCCTCGCCGTGACGCTGGTCGTCGCGGCGGTGTCCCCGGGGCCGCTGCGCGACCGCGTCCGCTCCATGGCCAACCTCCAGGACGAGACGATCCGCGACCGGGTGGCGATGTGGCGGAGCGGGCTCCAGATGATCGCGGACCACCCGCTGCTCGGCGTGGGGCCGGGGCAGGTCCGCGCCTGGTACCAGCACTACCGCCGGCCGGAGGCGGTGCGCCCGTCCACCGGCCATCTCCACAACTCCCCGATCCAGATCGCGGCGGAGCGGGGCCTGCCGGCGCTCGCCGTGTGGGTCTGGCTCTGGGTCGTCTTCTTCCACGAGGGGCGCCGGACCCTCGGCCGCATCGGCCGCGACCGGCCGCGCGAGCGGGCCCTCGTGTGTGCGAGCCTGGGCGGCGTGGCGGGGTTCCTCGTGGCCGGGCTGTTCGAGCACAACTTCGGCGACGGCGAGGTCGTGATGCTCGTCTACGCCCTGATGGCCCTCCCCTTCATCGTCGAGCAGGACCTGCCGGCAGCCGCGCCGGCAGCGACGCCGTCCCGGTAGACACGGTCGGACCGCCGCGGGTGGCACCGGGTGAGCCCCGCGGGGTCCCGGGCGGATGGGGGTCCCCTCACGGCGCTCCTCCACATCATACAACTGGCGGTAGGTGGTCGGCGCCCGCTGGGCGCCGAGGCCC
>CAYQDR010000007.1:0-69599 GCA_964416315.1 uncultured bacterium | reverse complement strand
GTGCTATTCTCTCCCCGACTCCCAGCGACGGACAGAGTATAAGGACCCGCGGCGCGAGGGGGACGAACATGGCCAGGGCAAAGGTTACGGTGGTGGGGGCGGGGAATGTCGGCGCGACGACCGCCCAGTACATCGTCGAGCGGGAGCTCGCGGATGTCGTCCTGACCGACGTCATCGACGGGCTCCCGCAGGGCAAGGCCCTCGACCTCTTCGAGGCCGGACCGATCCACCGCTACGACTGCCGGCTCACCGGCGCGAACGACTACAAGGACACCGCGGGGTCCGACATCGTCGTGATCACCGCGGGTCTGGCCCGGAAGCCGGGGATGAGCCGCGACGACCTCCTGTTCAAGAACGCGGACATCGTCCGCGAGGTGGTGCAGGAGGTCGCGCACCTTTCGCCGGATTCGATCCTCATCGTCGTCACGAACCCCCTCGACGCGATGGCGCAGCTCGCGTGGAAGGCGTCGGGATTCCCGAAGCAGCGCGTCGTCGGGATGGCGGGCATCCTCGACTCGGCCCGGTTCCGGACGTTCATCGCCCAGGAGCTCGAGGTTTCGGTCGAGAACGTGACGGCCTTCGTCCTCGGCGGCCACGGGGACACGATGGTGCCGTTGCCGCGCTACTCGACGGTCGCCGGGATCCCGATCACCGAGCTCCTGTCGAAGGAGCGGATCGAGGCGCTCGTCAAGCGCACGGCGAACGGCGGGGCCGAGATCGTGAACCTGCTCAAGACCGGCAGCGCGTACTACGCGCCCGCGGCCTCGGTCGCCGAGATGGTGGAGGCGATTCTCCGCGACAAGAAGAAGATCCTGCCCTGCGCCGCCTATCTCGACGGCGAGTACGGGATCCAGGGGCTCTTCGTCGGCGTGCCCGTGAAGCTCGGCCGGCGGGGGATCGAGCAGGTCATCCAGATCACCCTGACCCCCGAGGAGGACGCGGCGCTGAAGCGCTCGGCCGCGGCGGTCCGGGAGCTCGTGGACAAGCTCGAGGTCTGAGGATGCCGGCGATGCGCGAGATCCACGTCTCCGCGATCACCGACGCGGTGAAGAAGCTCTGCATGGAGGCGAACTACGACCTGGAGCCCGACATGCTCCGGGCGTTCGATCGGGCGCTCCGGACCGAGCGCTCCCCGGCGGGCCGGCAGGTGCTCCAGATCCTCAAGGACAACGCCCAGCTGGCGAAGGCGAAGCAGATCCCCTACTGTCAGGACACGGGCTTCGTCGTCGCCTTCGTGGAGCTGGGCCAGGACGTGCACGTCGTGGGCGGGTTGCTCGGCGACGCGATCGACGCGGGGGTGCGCCAGGGCTACACGGAGGGGTACCTCCGCGCGTCCATCGTGCGGTCGCCGTTCGACCGGAAGAACACCGGCGACAACACCCCGGCGGTGATCCACGTGGACGTGGGGCCGGGGGCGAACCTCCGCATCATGGTCATGGCGAAGGGCGGGGGGTGCGAGAACCGGTCGAAGTACCGGATGCTGACGCCGGCCGAGGGGATCGAGGGCGTCAAGGAGTGGATCCTCGAGTGCATCCGGACGGCCGGTCCCGACGCCTGCCCCCCGCTCATCGCCGGCGTCGGGGTGGGGGGCACGTTCGAGAAGGCCGCGCTCCTGTCGAAGAAGGCCCTCTTCCGGGAGCTCGGCTCGCCGAACCCCGATCCGCTCCTCGACGCGCTCGAGAAGGAGCTGCTCGAGCGGGCCAACCGCCTCGGGATCGGCCCGCAGGGGTACGGCGGCGACACGACCGCGTTCGGCATCCACGTCCTGACCTACCCCTGCCACATCACCTCGCTACCGGTGGCGGTGACCATCGAATGCCATGCGCACCGGCACAAGGCAGCCGTGCTTTGATTGCACGGTTTGGTTTGACGCTGACGAAGAAACCTACCGCGCGGGCTGGTGTTCCGCTTCGAGCGCCGGCTTTGCCGGCGCAATCGAAGGGGGGGAGGTTCGGAAGGGGGGCGGAGCCCCCCTCCGAGGAAAACCGGCACAAGGAAGCGACGCTATGAGCGTCACGCAGGCCGCTGACGGCATCAAGGAGGTGCGGCCGCCGCTCACGGACGCCGACGTCGAGGCGCTCAAGGCCGGCGACCGCGTGCGGATCACCGGCGTCCTCTACACCGCGCGCGACGCGGCGCACGGCCGGCTCCTCCCGCTGCTGGAGAAGGGCGAGCCGCTTCCCATCGACGTCCGGGGCCAGATCATCTACTACACAGGCCCCTCGCCGGCCCGGCCCGGTGACGTGGCGGGGTCCATCGGCCCGACGACCGCCAGCCGCATGGACAAGTACACGCCGGCCCTGCTCCGGCTCGGCCTCAAGGGAACGATCGGGAAGGGCTACCGGGGGCCCGCGGTGAAGGACGCCCTTCGCCAGTACCGGGGAGTGTACTTCGGCGCGATCGGCGGGGCGGGCGCGGTCCTCTCCCGGCACGTCAAGAAGCTGGAGATCGTGGCCTACGAGGACCTCGGGACCGAGGCCATCCGCCGTCTGGAGGTCGAGGGGTTCCCGGTGATCGTCGTCAACGACTGCCACGGCGGCGACCTCTACGAGGAAGGGATGAAGCAGTACGCGCGCCCGGAGGCGGGACCGTGAACGGCCCCGGCCCGATCCCCGTCGCATCCCGGCGTCCTCCAGCTCGCCGGGACACGCTCGGCCTGCGGCCTCGCGGGCGTCCCGTCCTTCCGGTGGGGTCGTCGGCGCCCCTCAACGTACAGAGAGTACGCCTCGGGCCGCCTCCTCCCTGCGTCCCAGGGCTGCTCGGGTCTCGGCCCGGTCCCACGCAGCGAGATCGTCACATTTCTTCCCGGAGGGCGAGGCCGTGAACGGCATCACCGCGACCAAGGTGACCGGGGCGACCGGACGAACCCACGTCGCCGGCCCGCTCCGCTGGGACACGTGGTGGGTCGAGCCGACCCTCGTGGTGACGGGCCTCGGTGCCTTCATCCTCTACTCGACGTGGGCGGCGCTCCAGAACGCGCACTACTACGCCGCCCCGTACCTGTCGCCGTTCTACTCGCCGTGCGTCTCGACCGACTGCCAGCACGTGACCCTGCCGCTCCTCGGGCCCATGCCCGCGTTCCCGGTCGTCGGGGTCCTCTCGCCCGCCTTCGTGATCCTCTGGGTGCCGGCCCTCTTCCGCCTGACCTGCTACTACTACCGGAAGGCGTACTACCGCTCCTTCTGGGGGGCGCCGCCCGCGTGCGCGGTGCCCGACGTGCGGTCGGGTTACACGGGCGAGACGAGCTTCCCGCTCGTCTTCCAGAACGTGCACCGCTACGCGTTCTACCTCGCCGTCGTGCTCATCGTGTTCCTCGGCTACGACGCGATCCTGGCCTTTCGCTTCCCGGACGGGTTCGGCATCGGGGTGGGCACGCTCGTCATGGTCGCGAACGTCGTCCTGCTCGCGTGCTACACCTTCTCCTGCCACTCCTGCCGCCATCTCTGCGGGGGCCACCTGGACGCCTTCTCCCGGGCGCCCGGACGGTTCGGGCTGTGGTACGCGGTGACGCAGCTCAACCAGCACCATCCCGCGTTCGCTTGGCTGAGCCTCATCAGCGTGGGGCTGACCGACCTCTACATCCGCCTGGCTTCGATGGGCGTCATCCGGGATCTCCGGCTCGTCTGATGAGACGTCCTGTGTCAACCCCCCACTGGCCGTGTGCCGTGTCGGGTGGCGCTGGGCGGCTACGGCTCCCCTCCCCCCGAAGGCGACCGGAGGGGCGGGACGTCGCGAGGGCGCGAGCCCGAGCCGTCCCGGCGAACTGGTGGATCGGGGGCGGGGGTGCGGGGGGTCCCGAATGACCGGACTCGACCGCTACGAGCGCCAGGAGTACGACGTGATCGTCGTCGGCGCCGGGGGCGCCGGGCTCCGGGCGGCCATCGAGGCCTCGGCGCAGGGGGTGCGGACGGCCCTCGTCTGCAAGTCGCTCCTCGGCAAGGCCCACACCGTCATGGCCGAGGGCGGGGTGGCCGCGGCCCTCGGCAACATCTACCCCGAGGACAACTGGCAGGTCCACTTCCGCGACACGATGCGCGGCGGGAAGATGCTGAACAACTGGCGGATGGCCCAGCTGCACGCCCAGGAGTCGCCGGAGCGGGTGCTGGAGCTCGAGCGCTGGGGCGCGCTGTTCGATCGGACCCCGGACGGGCGGATCCTCCAGCGCGACTTCGGCGGCCACCGCTACGCCCGCCTGGCGCACGTCGGCGATCGGACCGGCCTCGAGATCATCCGCACGCTCCAGCAGCACGCCGTCCACCGGGGCATCGACGTCTTCATGGAGTGCACGGTCGCGCGGCTCCTCAAGGACGGCGACCGGATCGGCGGCGTCGTCGCGTACTGGCGACCGACGGGGGAGTTCGTCGTCTTTACCGCGAAGGCCGTGGTGCTCGCGACCGGCGGGATCGGCAAGGCCTATGCCATCACCTCCAACTCCTGGGAGTACACCGGGGACGGCCATTCTCTCGCGCTGTGGGCGGGCGCGGATCTGATCGACATGGAGTTCGTGCAGTTCCATCCGACCGGGATGGTCTGGCCGCCGAGCGTGCGCGGCGTCCTGGTGACCGAGGGGGTTCGGGGCGACGGCGGGATGCTGGTCAACAGCAAGCGCGAGCGCTTCATGTTCCGCTACATCCCGGAGATGTTCCGCGCCGAGACCGCCGAGACCGAAGAGGAAGCCGAGCGCTGGTACACGGACAAGAAGACCGCGCGGCGGACGCCGGAGCTGCTGCCGCGCGACGAGGTCGCGCGCGCGATCAATGCCGAGATCAGGGCCGGCCGGGGAAGCCCGCACGGCGGAGTTTACCTCGACATCGCCTCGCGGCGTCCGGCTGACTACATCCGGCGGCGGCTGCCGTCGATGTACCACCAGTTCAAGGAGCTGGCGGACGTCGACATCACGAAGCAGCCGATGGAGGTCGGACCGACCTGCCACTACATGATGGGCGGGGTCCGGGTGGATGCCGACTCGACGGCCTCGACGGTGCCGGGGCTCTTCGCGGCGGGCGAGGTCGCCGGCGGCCTGCACGGCGCCAACCGGCTCGGCGGCAACTCGCTCTCCGACCTCCTCGTGTTCGGCCGTCGCGCGGGGCTCTACGCCGCGGAGTACGCGAAGGAGCTTCCGGCCATGCCGCGGGTCGACGCGGCCGAGGTGGAGGCGATCGTCCGCGAGCTGCGCGTGCCCTTCGAGGGGGCCGCGAACGAGAATCCGTACGCCGTCCAGCGGGATCTCCAGGAGGCGATGCACAGCCTCGTCGGGATCATCCGGACCGAGGTGGAGCTCAAGGAGGCCGTGCAGCGGCTCGAGACACTGAAGGAGCGGGCGCAGCGGGTCAGGGTCGAAGGGGGCAGGACGTACAATCCGGGCTGGCACCTCGCCCTCGACCTGCGCTCCCTCCTGACCGTGTCGGAGGCGATCACGCTCGCCGCGATCGAGCGAAAGGAGAGCCGCGGCGGGCACACGCGCGACGACTACCCCAAGGCGGATCCGCACTTCGCCAGGGTCAACCTCGTCATCCGCCGGCGAGACGACAAGATGACCGTGACGGAGGAACCGCTCCCGGGGATGCCCGGCGAGCTGCAGAAGCTCTTCGAGGACACATAGCACCCTCTCCCCCGACGGGGGAGAGGGCAGGGTGAGGGGGCACCGAGGACGATCCGATGAACGACGAGGCGATCATGCACGTCTTCCGCGGTGACGCGCGGGGTGGTGAGTTCCGCGAGTACCGCGTGCCCGTCGAGGAGGGCATGGTCGTCCTGGACGTGCTGCACCGGATCCAGGCGGCCCAGGCGAACGACCTGGCCATCCGGTGGAACTGCAAGGCGGGCAAGTGCGGCTCGTGCAGCGCCGAGGTGAACGGTCGACCCCGGCTGACGTGCATGACGCGGATGGACCTCTTCCCGCTCGACCGGCCGATCACCGTCGCCCCCCTCCGGACCTTCCCCATCATCAGGGACCTGGTCACCGACGTGTCTTTCAACTACGAGGTGGCCAAGAAGATCCCGGCGTTCCAGCCGAGGCCGCCGGAACCGGACGGCACCTACCGGATGAAGCAGGCGGACATCGACCGGGGGCAGGAGTTCCGGAAGTGCATCGAGTGCTTCCTCTGCCAGAACGTGTGCCACGTCATCCGGGACCACGACGAGAAGAAGCGGAGCTTCGCCGGTCCGCGGTTCTTCATCCGCCTGGCGGAGCTGGATATGCACCCCCTCGACACGCTCGATCGCCGCGCGATGATCAGGGACGTGGCGGGGATCGGGCTCTGCAACATCACGAAGTGCTGCACCGACGTCTGCCCCGAGCACATCCACATCACGGACAACGGGATCATCCCGCTCAAAGAGCGCCTGGTCGACGACTACTACGACCCCATCGCGTGGGTCATCCGCAAGCTTCGCGGCAAGTAGGCGCGCCGTGCCGATAACCGTCGCATCTCTGCGTCATCCATCTCGCCGGGACGCGCTCGGCCTGCGGCCTCGCGGGCGTCCCGCCCCTCCGGTGGGGCCCTCGGCCCGCCTCAACGTATGCGGCATACGCCTCGGCGGGCCTCAGGCCTGCGTCCTTGATCTGCTTGGTTCTCGGCCCGGCACGACGCGTGTCGTCGTGACTCGTCCTGGAAAGGGCTGACGCCGTATGCCGCACGACGAAGCGTACCAGCACGACGTGCTGATCATCGGAGGCGGAGGGGCCGGCCTGCGCGCGGCCATCGCCGCCGTCGAGGCCGACCCCGGGCTGCGCGTCGCCGTGCTCTCCAAGGTCTATCCCATGCGCAGCCACACGGTCTCCGCGGAGGGGGGCGCCGCCGCGGTGATCAAGCCCGGGGACAGCCTGGACCAGCACGCCTACGACACCATTTCCGGGGGTGACTGGCTCTGCGATCAGGACGCGGTCGAGGCGTTCGTCCGGGAGGCCCCCGAGGAGATGCTGCGGCTGGAGCACTGGGGCTGCCCCTGGAACCGGGAGCCGGACGGCCACATCGCCGTGCGGCCGTTCGGGGGCATGAAGGCCGAGCGGACGTGGTTCGCCGCCGACAAGACCGGCTTCCACATGCTCCACACGCTGTTTCAGACCACGCTGAAGTACGACGCCATCCAGCGGTACGACGAGTGGTTCGTGACGAAGCTCCTGGTGGACGACGGACGCTGCCAGGGAGTCGTGGCGATCGAGCTGGGGACGGGCAGGATCCAGGCGATCACCGCCAACGCCGTCATCCTGTGCACCGGAGGCTGCGGCAAGGTCTTCCCGTTCACGACGAACGCGAACATCAAGAACGGCGACGGAATGGCGCTCGCCTACCGGGCGGGCGTGCCGCTCAAGGACATGGAGTTCGTCCAGTACCACCCGACCGGGCTGCCCTTCACCGGGATCCTGATCACGGAGGCGGCGCGGTCGGAGGGCGGGTGGATGCTCAACAAGGACGGCTACCGGTACCTCCAGGACTACGACCTGGGCAAGCCCGAGCCCAGGCCGGTGTTGCGCTCCATGGAGCTGGGCCCGCGCGACCGGCTCTCCCAGGCGTTCGTCAAGGAGCAGGAGAAAGGGCGTACCCTCCAGGGTGCGTACGGGGACTACGTCCATCTCGACATCCGCCACCTGGGAGAGAAGCTGATCGACAAGAAGCTCCCGTTCGTCCGGGAGTTGTGCCTGAAGTACGTCGGCATCGACCCGGTGAGGGAGATGATCCCGGTCCGGCCGGTCGTCCACTACATGATGGGCGGCGTCCACACCGACATCCACGGGGCCACGCCCCTGCCGGGACTCTACGCGGCCGGGGAGGTCGCGTGCGTGAGCATCAACGGCGCGAATCGCCTCGGCTCGAACTCGCTCCCCGAGCTGCTGGTCTTCGGCGCGCGGGCCGGCCGCGCCGCGGCGGCGCGTGCCGCGGATCGGCGCCGGCCGGGCGCGTCCGTCCTCGCGCAGGCGCTCGACGAGCAGCGCCGGCTGGAGCAGTTCCTGGGCAAGGCGGGTGGCAAGGAGCGAATCGCCGGCCTCCGGGACGAGATGCACCAGATCATGGAGCAGAGCGCGGGGATCTACCGGACCCGGGGGGCCCTCGAGGAGGCGACGGAGAAGCTGAAGGGACTGCAGGAGCGGTTCAAGGATCTCGCCCTGGACGACCGGAGCCTCACCTTCAACACCGAGCTGCTCGCCGCGCTGGAGCTCTCCTACATGCTCGACGTCGCCCAGGCGATCGTCCACTCCGCCCTCGCGCGCCGCGAGTCACGGGGCTCCCACCAGCGCACCGACTTCCCGGAGCGGGATGACGCGCGGTTCCTGGCGCACTCCCTGGCGTATCGCGCCGAGGATGCCCCCCGGATCGAGTACCTGCCGGTCACGATCACCCGCTGGCCGCCGGGCCAGCGCGTCTACGGGAGGTAGCGCGAGATGCAGGCCACCGTGGGGCTCACCGTCACGCGCTACCGGCCGGAACAGGAAGCCGAGCCGACCATCCAGACCTACGAGGTCCCGTTCCGGAAGGACTGGGTCGTCCTCGACGCCCTCAACCACATCAAGGACAACCTGGACGGCTCCCTCTCCTTCCGCTGGTCGTGCCGGATGGGGGTCTGCGGCAGCTGCGGCATGAAGGTGAACGGCACGCCGAAGCTCACGTGCGCCGCCTTCCTGTCGGATCACCTCCCGGGGCCGGTCCGCGTGGAGCCCCTGGACTACTTCCCGGTCGTCCGGGACCTCGTGGTGGACCTCTCGGACTTCATGCGGAAGCTCAAGGCGGTGAAGCCGTGGATCGTCCGGCGCGTGGAACAGCCGCCGGGCGAAGGCGAGTACCTGCAGACGCCCGCACAGCTCGACGCCTACAAGCAGTTCAGCATGTGCATCAACTGCATGCTCTGCTACTCGGCGTGCCCCATCTACGGCCTCGAGCCGAGCTTCGTCGGCCCCGCGGCCATCGCCCTGGCCCAGCGCTACAACATGGACTCCCGGGACCAGGGCGCGGCGGAGCGCCTGCGGATCCTCTCGGCGAAGGACGGCATCTGGGAGTGCACGTTCGTGGGCGAGTGCACGAAGGTGTGCCCCAAGGGCGTGGATCCCGCCGGGGCCATCCAGCAGTACAAGCTCACGGGGGCGGCTCACTGGATGAAGTCCGTGCTCCTCCCCTGGGGCACCCGATGAGCCACCCTGAGCCCCACTACACGCTCTACCACCCGCGGTGGCACCGTCGCCGCGTCTCGGTCTGGTGGTGGCTGCAGAACCGGGCCTACACGGGTTTCGTCCTGCGGGAGCTCACCAGCGTCTTCGTCGCCTTCTTCGCGGTGGTCTACCTCTGGGAGGTCCGCGCGGTCCTCCAGGGACCGGAAGCCTACGCGCAGTTCCTCGCACGCCTCCGATCGCCGCTCTTCGTGTTCCTCCATGCCGTCGCCTTTCTCTTCGTCCTCTTCCACGCCATCACCTGGTTCAACCTGGCCCCCAAGGCCATGGTCGTCCGGCTGGGCGGCACGCGGGTGCCCGACTGGGTGGTCGTCGGCCTGAACTACGCGGCCTGGCTGCTCCTCTCCGGCGGCGTGGCCGTCCTGCTGTTGCGGAGATAGACGGTGAACCGGATCACGCCCGTTCTCTGGCTCCTCTTCAGCGCCGGCGGGACCGTCGCCGCGCTCCTCTTCCCCGTCCACCTGTTCCTGACGGGGCTGGCGTTCCCCCTGGGGTGGCTCGAGCCGCCGCGCTACGAGGCCCTTCGCGACCTGCTCCGGCATCCGGTGACGCAGCTCTACCTCTTCGGCCTCATCTCCCTGCCCCTCTTCCACTGGGCCCACCGCTTCCGGTACACGCTCTACGACGGCTTGCAGCTGAAGCACCTGACCGCGCTCATCGCCGTCCTGTGTTACGGCGCCGCACTCGCGGGAACGGTCGTGGCAGCGTACACCCTGTGGAACATCCGGTAGCCGGCGGCCAGTAAGGGCGCGGCGAAGCGAGGTGATCGACCCCGGGTTAGGCTGCGCGTTAGCCCCAGATGCGATGCGGCCGGGCGATGAGACAATCCTGTGTTGAATCCAGTCCTCATGGACGTCCTGCGTAAGTGCAAGAGCCTGTGAGACTCGAATGAAGATCCACGAGTACCAGGCGAAGTCGATCCTCACGGAGTTCGGGGTCCCCGTGCCGCGCGGCGAGGTGGCCGAGACGCCTGCCCACGCGCGGGCGATCGCCGAGCGCCTCGGCGGCCCGGTCGTCGTCAAGGCCCAGGTCCACGCGGGCGGCCGGGGAAAGGCCGGCGGCATCAAGCTCGCCCAGGACGCCGCCGGCGCGGAGGAGGCGGCGCGGCAGATCCTGGGGATGACGCTCAAGACGCCCCAGACGCCGCCCGAGGGGATCCGCGTCCTCAAGGTCCTGGTCGAGGAGGCCTCGCCGGTCGCCGCCGAGCTCTACCTGGCGACCACGCTCGACCGCGCCCGGAGCACGCACGTCGTCATGGCGTCCCAGGCGGGCGGGATGGAGATCGAGGAGGTGGCGGCTCGACACCCCGAGCGGATCGTCCGGGAGTGGGCGGACCCGGCGCTCGGCCTCCAGCCGTTCCAGGCCCGGGCGCTCGGCTTCGGTCTCGGGCTCTCGGGGGACGCCTTCAAAGCGGGCGTGACGCTGATCCTCGACCTCTTCCGCCTCTACCTCGCGAAGGACTGCTCGCTCGCCGAGATCAACCCGCTCGTCCTCACGCGCGACGGGCGGGTTCTCGCGCTCGACGCCAAGCTCAACTTCGACGACAACGCGCTCTTCCGGCATCCCGAGGTCGTGGCGCTCCGCGACCCGAACGAGGAGGATCCGCTCGACGTCGAGGCCTCGAAGCACGGCCTCAACTACATCAAGCTCGACGGGAACGTCGGCTGCATGGTGAACGGCGCCGGCCTCGCGATGGCCACGATGGACATCATCAAGCTCGCCGGCGGCGAGCCGGCCAACTTCCTCGACGTCGGCGGCGGGGCCTCGCCCGAGCAGATCGAGAACGCCTTCCGCATCCTGTCCTCCGACCCGAGCGTCCGGGCGGTCTTCATCAACGTCTTCGGCGGGATCCTCCGCTGCGACCGACTCGCCGGGGGCGTCATCGCCGCCGTGCGCAAGCTCGGCCTCCGGCTGCCCGTGGTGGTCCGCATGGAGGGGACGAACGTCGAGCTCGGCAAGAAGATGCTCGCCGAGTCGGGGCTGAACTTCACGAGCGCGGACGACATGGGGGAGGGAGCGGCGCGAGTGGTCGAACTCGCCCGCGGTGCCGCGTGAGCATCCTGGTCGACCGCTCGACCCGCGTCGTCGTCCAGGGGATCACGGGCCGCGAGGGGACCTTCCACGCGCTCCGCTGCAAGGAGTACGGGACCCGGGTCGTCGGCGGCGTGACGCCGGGCAAGGGCGGCACGACCCACGAGGGCTTCCCGGTCTGGAACACGATCGCGGCGGCGGTCCGCGCGGAGGGCGCCAACTGCGCGCTCATCTTCGTCCCGCCCTCCGCCGCCGCGGACGCGATCATGGAGGCGGCGGCGGCCGGCGTCGGCGTCATCGTTTGCATCACCGAGGGGATCCCGGTCGCGGAGATGGTCCGGGTGAAGGCGTTCCTCGGCCGGACGGCGAGCCGCCTCGTCGGCCCGAACTGCCCCGGCCTCATCTCGCCCGGCAAGGCCAAGGCGGGCATCATGCCGGGGCACATCCACAAGGAGGGGCCGGTCGGGGTCGTGTCCCGCAGCGGCACGCTCACCTACGAAGTGGTCCACCAGCTCACCCAGCGCGGGCTCGGGCAGTCCTCCTGCGTCGGGATCGGGGGCGATCCGGTGAACGGCACGAGCTTCGTGGACGTGCTGGGCCTCTTCCAGGCGGACCCCCAGACGGAGGCGATCATGCTGATCGGCGAGATCGGGGGCACCGCCGAGGAGGAGGCGGCGGAGTTCGTCCGGGCGCGCGTGACGAAGCCCGTGGTCGGGTTCATCTGCGGCCAGACGGCGCCGCCGGGGCGCCGCATGGGCCACGCGGGCGCGATCATCTCGGGCGGCAAGGGGACGGCCGCCGAGAAGATGCGGGCGATGGAGGCGGCCGGCATCACCACGGTCCGGAGCCCCGCCGACATGGGGGTGACCGTGGCCCGCGTCCTCGCTCGGAAGGGCTAGGCCGGATGGCCATCGAGCGCACCCTGGTGATCGTGAAGCCGGACGCCATTCGGCGCCGGATCGCGGGGCGGATCATCTCCCGGTTCGAGACGGCCGGGCTCCGCATCCTGGCGATGCGCATGGTGCACCTCACGCTCGAGCACGCCGAGGGCTTCTATGCCGTCCACCGGGAGCGGCCCTTCTTCCAGAGCCTCACCCGCTTCATGAGCCAGGGTCCCTGCATCCCCATGGTCCTCGAGGGGGAGGACGCGATCGCGCGCGTCCGCGAGATCATGGGCGCGACGAACCCGGCCCAAGCGGCGGTCGGGACGATCCGCAAGGACCTCGCCGAGTCGATCGAGGCCAACGTCGTCCACGGCTCCGACTCGCCGGAGTCGGCGGCCTTCGAGATCCCGTACTTCTTCCCGGGCCTGGAGCTCCACGGCCGATGAGGCGGCAGACATCTTCCTCGCCTGGTACCACAAGACCGCGATGATCACGACCGCGCTGTCGCCGCGCGATCTGGTGGACACCTCCTTCCTCGAAGAGACGCTGCGGGCGCTCCCGCGCTGACGATGCGCCCACCCGCCCTCGCGAGGACGACGAGGAGGGAGGCGGCTCCCCTCCCCCCCTGAGGGGTGGGAGGGGACGGGGGTGCGGGGGGACCCGAATGAGACACCGTGCACGGGCCGGCCGATGGGAGCGTACCCTCCCCTCCCCCCGAAGGGTGGGAGGGGGCGGGGGTGCGGGGGGTCTCGAATGACCGTGTTCGGCAAGGTCCTCATCGCCAATCGCGGGGAGATCGCGGTGCGCGTCCTCCGCGCGTGCCGCGAGGCCGGCCTGAAGACCGTCGCCGTGTTCTCCGACGCCGACCGCGAGGCGCTCCACGTCCAGCTCGCCGACGAGGCGTACCCGATCGGGCCGGGGCCGGCGACCCAGAGCTACCTCGTCGTCGACCGGCTGCTCGCCGTGGCGCGCGCGAGCGGCGCCGAGGCGGTCCACCCCGGCTACGGGTTTCTCGCCGAGAACGCGGCGTTCGCCGAGGCCTGCCGTGCCGCCGGGCTCACCTTCATCGGACCGCCCCCCGAGGCCATCGCCACGATGGGGGACAAGACGGCCGCCCGCCGGGCCGCGGCGGCGTGTGACATCCCGCTCGTGCCGGGGATGCGGGAGCCGGTCGGCTCGGACGAGGAGGCGGCGCGCACCGCACGGGAGCTGGGCTACCCCGTCATGATCAAGGCCGCGCTGGGCGGCGGCGGCCGGGGGATGCGGCTCGTCGCCGGCCCGGCCGAGCTGGGCCCCGCGCTGCGCCTGGCCCGCTCCGAGGCCGCCTCGGCCTTCGGCGAGGGCACGATCTACCTCGAGAAGGCGATGCCGGAGCCGCGGCACATCGAGGTGCAGGTGCTGGCGGACGCCCACGGGGGGATCGTCCACCTGGGGGAGCGCGAGTGCTCGATCCAGCGGCGCCACCAGAAGCTCGTCGAGGAGGCGCCGTCGCCGCTGGTGGACGCGGACCTCCGGCGGCGGATGGGGGAGGCGGCGTGCCGGCTCCTCGCCTCGGTCGGCTACCGGAACGCGGGGACGGTCGAGTTCCTCGTGGACGCCGACCGGCGCTTCTACTTCCTCGAGGTCAACACGCGGATCCAGGTCGAGCACCCGGTGACCGAGCTGGTGACGGGGCTCGACCTCGTGCGCGAGCAGCTCCGGCTCGCCGCCGGCGAGCCCCTCGGCTACGCCCAGGCCGACGTCGCGCCGCGCGGCTGGGCGATCGAGTGCCGGATCCTCGCCGAAGATCCCGCGGCCGGCTTCATGCCCTCGCCCGGCCGCATCACCGCGTGGCGGCCGCCGGCGGGTCCGGGCGTGCGGGTGGACGCGGGCGTGTACGAGGGCGCCGAGGTCCCGATCTACTACGACCCGCTCATGGCCAAGCTGATCGCCTGGGGCCGCGACCGCGGCGAGGCCGCGCGGCGCATGGCCCGGGCGCTGGCCGAGTTCGTCGTGACCGGCGTGAAGACGACCATCCCGTTCCACGCGGCGGTCATGGCACACCCCGACTTCCTGGCGGGACGGCTCTCGACGGCGTTCGTCGAGCGGGCGTTCCCGGGCGGGCCCGGACGCCGCGACGGACCGCCGCCCCGTGTGGCGATCATCGCCGCCGCGCTCCACGCGTATGAGCGGGCGAAGGCCGCGGGCCCCCGCGCCCCCGAGGGCCGGCCTGGCCCGTCCCCCTGGGCGCTGTCGGCGCGCCCGGGAGCCCGCCGGCCGCCGCGATGACGCCGGTGCGCTTCGTCGTCACGGCCGGTGGACGGACGCTCGTGGTCGAAGTCGCCGAGGTGGAAAGCCGGTACCGCGTCCGCCTGGGCGACGAGTGGGTCGAGGTGGACGCCCGTCGGCTGCCGTCAGGGCCGTGGTCGCTCCTGATCGCGGGGAGCTCGCACCTCGCCGATGTCGGCGAGGAGCACGGCGAGGTCGTCGTGGCGTTAGCGGGGGAGACCTACCGGGTCCGCGTCGAGGAGCCCGGGGGCGACGGCCGCCGGGTCGCCGCCGCGCGCGCCCCCGGGAGGGGCCAGCGCCTCGTGGCCCCGATGCCCGGCCGGGTCGTCGCGGTGCACGTGCGTCCCGGCGAGCGCGTGAGCGCGGGGGCCCCGCTGGTCGTGCTCGAGGCGATGAAGATGGAGAACGAGTTCCGGGCGACCACGGGCGGGGTCGTGACGGAGGTCCGCGTCGACCCGGGGCAGGCGGTCAACGCGGGCGACCTGCTCGTCGTCGTGTCCCCCGAGGCCACGTCGTAGCCCTGACCCCCCTTCGCGGACGATTCGCCCTCGCCGCCGGCGCGCTCGCCCTCACGCTCGCCGTGAGCTGGCCCCTCCCGCGCTGCTTCGGCACGTGCCTCGGGGCGTCCGAGGACCCCCTCCTCTCCGTCTACTACCTGCGCTGGGTGGCTCATGCCCTCGTGACGCCCGGCGTCCGGCTCCTCGACGCGAGCATCTTCGCCCCCTATGCGGGGACGCTCGCCCTCGGGGAGTACATCCCGCTCTACGCCCTGCTCGCGCTCCCCGCGACCGTCGCGACGGGGAACCCCGTCGTCGGGCACAACGTGGTCCTGGTGGCGGCCTACACCCTCGCCGCCCTCGGCGCGGCCGCCCTCGCGGCGCGGCTCACGGGCGCCCGCGAGGCGGCGCTCGTCGCGGGGGTCGTCTTCGCCTACTCCCCGCGGCTCCTCCACCAGGCGCACAACCTCCAGGCCCTCTCGGCGTTCTGGTTCCCCTGGGTCTTCCTCGCCCTCGAGCGGTTCCTGGCGCGGCCGACGTGGGTCGCGGCGGCCACGGCGGCCGGCGTCGGGCTCGGGCTCGCGCTCTCGAGCATGATCGCCTTCCTCTTCGCCGGCGTCGCCGTCGCGGTGTTCCTCGTGGCCGCGGTCGGCCGGGGCGGGCGGCGGCTCGGCCGCACGCACCTCCTGCGGCTCGGCGGCGTGGCCGTCCCGGCGGTGGCGCTCCTCGCCGCGTACCTCCTCCCGTACCGCGCGCTCGCGCGGGAGTGGCGCCTCGGCCGCACGCTCGCCGACAACGAGCGGTACTCGGCCGCGCTCGCCGACTACCTCGGCGTCCCGCCGGAGCACCTGCTCCATCGCCTCGCCGGGGTCGGGCGGGTCGTGGACCTGGACCACGAGGCGCTCTATCCGGGGCTCGCGGTCCTCGCGCTGGCGGCCGTCGGGGTCGTCGCGCTGGCGCGCGGGCGGGACGGGCTGCGGGCGACGCTCGGGCCCTACGTGGCGACGGCGGGCGGTGCGGCGGTGCTCGCCCTCGGGCCGACACTCCTGACCCCCTGGGGCGCGTGGCCCCTGCCGTACCGGCTCCTCTGGGGGCTCGTGCCCGGCTTCGACGCGGTCCGGACGCCGCGGCGCTTCGCCGCCTTCGTCGCCCTCGGCCTGGCGCTCCTGGCGGCCGCGGGGGCCGCGAGGCTCGTGGCCTCGCTCTCGCCCGCGCGCCGTCGGCTCGCGGTGGCGGCCCTGATCGGGATCGCGCTCCTCGAGGCGGTCGGCGCGCCGTTCCCGGGCGCCGTCCGGCGGCTCGACGCGGCCGCGCTTCCCGAGGTCTACCGCTGGCTCGCGGAACAGCCGCCGAGCACGGTGGCGCTCGAGCTGCCGATGGGGGACGACTGGGACAAGGTCGCGGGGGCGGCCTTCCACCTCCGGCCGACGGTCAACGGGTGGGCGAGCTACCTGCCGCCGCACTACGAGGCCCTCGTCGCGGCGATGGCCGCCTTCCCCGACACCCGGACCCTCGCGCTGATCCGGGGCCTCAAGCCCGACGTCGTGCTCGTCGATCAGCGCTGGCTCGATCGGACGCACGAGGCGGCGCTCGCCGCGTCGGGCGCCCTTCGCCTCGAGCGGGTCGTGGGCGGGCACCTCGTCTACCGGATCGAGGGCCCGGCGCCGCCGGGCCTTGAAGTGCTCGAGGCCACGGCCCAGCTGGCGCTGCCCCCGGAGGGGAGTGCCGCGGAGGCGTGCGTCACGCTGCGGAACCCCGGGCCCGACTTCGTGCCGCTCTACCCGCTCCGCCGGCTACGGCTCGAGGTCGAGGGCGAACGGGGCGATCGGCTCGGCGGCGGTCTCGGGTGGCTCCCCCTGGACCTTCCCCCGGGAGCGTCGCACGTGGCCTGCGTCTCCCTCAGCCGGCGTGCTTCGCCAGCGCGCATCGCCCTGGCGATCGAAGGGGCGGGCCGTCTCCACCGCCTGGCCCTCAGCCCCGGCGGGCCGCCCGCCCGGCCCGTCCCGGCGCCGTAGAGGGTGCGGTGAGTGAAGACGGTAGCGGGTCGAGTAGGTGCCGATCTACACGCTCCGGCGGGTCCGTTTGCCTCCGTGACACCCATACTGCTAGACTTCCGGCCATGCGCCGGCTGTTTGCGTGCGTCGGGAGTGTCTGGCGCAGTCGGGCGGCAGAAGAGGGCTGCCGCGCCCTGACGTGGGCCGCGCCAGGCCGGGCTCGACATCCGGTTCGGTCAGCCCTCGCGGTGGCCGCGCTCCTCTTCGCGCTGCTAGACCCGGTCGCGGCTCAGGACTCGGAGTACCGCCTCGGCCCGAGGGACGTCGTCAGGATCACGATCTGGGGGCACGACGATCTGACGCGCATGGCGGTGGTCTCCGCGGACGGGACCATCGCCTTTCCCCTGCTCGGCGCCGTGCAGGCAGCGGGCCTGACCCCTGCCCAGTTCGAGGCCCGGCTCAGGCAGCTCCTCGCCAAGGACTATCTGGTCGACCCCCAGGTCTCGGTGACGGTCGAGGAGTATCGGTCCCAGCGCGTGTTCGTGCTCGGAGAGGCCGAGAAGCCGGGGACGTACCCGCTCACGGGGCGGACGACGCTCCTCGACGTGCTCTCCCAGGCCGGTGGCCCGGGTCGGAGCGCGGGTCGGCACGTGATCATCGTGCGGCTCCCCCATTCCGACGCCCCCGGGTTGCCGGGGGCCCCAGGGGCCACGACCCTGCGGGTGAACCTGAGGAAGCTCCTCGACGGCGACGTCTCGGAGAACCTGGTCCTCCAGAGCGGCGACACCGTTTATGTGCCGAGAGCCACGAGCTTCTTCGTGCTCGGGGAGGTCCGCAGGCCCGGCGCCTACAGCATGGAGCAGGACACGACGGTCCTCGAGGCGATCACGCTGGCGGGGGGGCTGACGGAGCGCGCGGCGGCGGCGGACGCGAAGATCCTGCGGAAACGGGGTGAGGGCGTTCAGGAAACCGTCGCCGTGGACCTCTCGGGCATCGACCGGCGCGCCCGGGACACGCTCCTCTCGGACGGGGACACCCTGCTCATCCCGTCGGGGAACACGTTCTACGTCCTCGGTGAGGTCAAGCGGCCCGGCGCCTACCAGCTCGACCAGGCGACGACGGCGGTGGGAGGCATCGCCCTGGCGGGCGGCTTTACGGATCGCGCTGCCCCCAACCGGACGAAGATCATCCGGACCCACCGGGACGGGCGCCAGGAGACCCTTGTCGTCGACCTCAACGAGATCATCAATCGGGGGCGCAAGGACAAGGACCTCCCCCTCGTCCCGAACGACGTGATCGTCGTCCCCGAGAGCTTCTTCTAGTCATCGAAGGGGGGCCTCGACGGCCCCCTTCGAACCCTCCCCCAGGACCGGGTGCGGCGGCAGAGCCGCCGCTCGGAGGGGACCACCCACCGCGCGCGCTCTGGCGTCGTGGCGCGTTGTCAGCGCGACAGGCTTCTCGCCGGCGAGGCTCAGCGGGCCCGCAGGGCCGGCGGCCCCGGTTGGAGGCCGAAGGGCGGCGGCCCGGAAGGGGACAGGGAGCCTAGAGGGTTCGGCGGAGGGGTCTGCGACAACTGGGTGGTGCTCCCGCCGGGGGGGCCGAACGTGAGCCCCAGCGACGTCTGGAGCTCCTGGAGCACCTGGTCGGGGTCTGGCCAGGTCGCGGGATCGCCCGGCGGGGGCGGGCCGCCGTGGTTGGCCGAGCCGAACGCGCCCAGGTCCGGGATGGGTTGCGGCGGCCCGCACTGGACGCTGAGAAAGCCGGGCGGGATCGAGAGCCAGGTCTGTCCGCAGGAGAGGAAGATGTCGCCCTCCAGGGGCCCAGCCGTCGTCGGGTTCTCGTAGATCACCACGAAGTCGGTGCCCCGTGCCGCCGCGACGGCCGTCGGCGTGGTGATGGCGAAGTTCGCCTGGCGGCCGCGCACGAGCAGGAAGGCGGCCTGCGCCACCACGGCCCGCACCTTCCCGAGCACGAGGTGGAACACCGAGCTGCGGTTCCGGTTCTGCGCGTCGAAGTCGAGCTTCGTGACGACCAGTCGGCTGTTCTCCGCGACGAGGAGGGTGCTGCCGTCCGGGAGCGAGAGCAAGGCGGAGCTGGCCGCAAAGGCCCGGATGTCGTCCCCCACCGCGAGCTGCGCGCCGAGGACGGCGGGGACCCAGGGGAGGCGCTGCTGGCGCATGATCTCGACGCGGCCCGTCAGGCGCCTCACCGTCGCCGCCGGGCCACTGCCCTGCGCCTCGGCGGAGCCGACGAGCGCCGCGAGCAGGAGCGCCGCGAGACCAACCGCCACCAGGCTGCGGATGCGGTAGTCGCCGTGCGACGTGCCCATGCACCCTCCTCGTCCGAGCGTCGAGTTCCTCTAGCTAAAGCTCGTCTCTCGCCGTTGTCAAGGGGCCGCTCGCGAGCCGCTCACGCGGGGCGCCGCTCGCTCCGGCCCTCCAGGAACTGCTCGAGCAGCTTGCGGTCCTCGTCCGCCAGCTCGAGGAACTGGATCCCGAGGCGCTCCTCGTCGCTCCGCATGACCCGGCCCTCCACGAGGATCGGTCGCGGCAGCTCGGCCAGCTCCAGGCGCACCTGCACGACGGCCCCCTTGTCGATCCGCCGCGCCACCTGTTTCGCGGCGAGACCGGTCAGGCTGAGGTCGCTCAGCGAGGCCGGCACGGAGACGTCCGCCTCGGTGATCATGAGCGGCGCCTCGACGAGGACCCGGGCCGCGCGGCGCACCTCTTCGCGGTCGAGCAGGGCGTAGATCCGGACGGGCTTCTCCTTGCCCTTGACCTTCACCTCGCCGAGGTACCGAGCGGGGAAGAGGTCCCTGACGTGCTGGTAGGTGGCCTCGCTGACGATGATCGGGACGTTGAACTCCTTCGTCAGCGCCTCCAGTCGCGCGCCCAGGTTCACCCCGTCGCCCAGGGCCGTGTAGTTGAACAGCTGCTCGGACCCGAGGTTGCCGACGACCATCTCGCCGGTGTTGATGCCGATGCCCATGTTCCTGAAGGGCTCTCGCCCCTCCGCGATCCACTGCGCCCGGAGCTTCTGGAACTCCGCCAGCATCCCCCGGGCGGCCCGGCACGCCTGCTCGGCGTGGTCCGGAAACGCCACGGGAGCGCCGAAGATCGCGAGGACGGCATCGCCGAGGAACTGGTTCAGCGTCCCGTGACAGGCCTGGATCTCGGCGACCATCCGGGTGAGGTGCTCCCGGAGCATCTGCACGACCACGTCCGGCGCGTGCTTTTCCGTATAGTCGGTAAAGCCGCGGACGTCCGAGAACAGCACGGTGAGCGGGCGCAGTTCACCGCCGAAGTGGAGCGCGTCGGGATCGTCCGCGAGCTGCTCGACGACCTCCGGGCTCACGAACTGGCGGAACGCTCGCTTCACCCACTGCCGCCGCCGCTCCTCCGTCACGTAGAGGTACCCCGTGATGACGACGGCGCTCGCGACCATGGCGAGGCTCGGGTAGAGGACGGGAATCCACAGCCCCGTCCGAAAGCCGACATGGGCCACGCCGAAGCCAACACCCCAGGCGGTGAGGGTGACGCCCAGGCCCACGAGGGGGCGGAGCCGCGGGAGGAGCCAGGCCAGGAACAGGGGCCAGAGCACGATTCCGGCGGCCTCGACGAGCTCCATCCAGTCAGGGCGGGTGAGGAACCGGCCGCTGAGGAGGTTGGCCGCGATGTTGGCGTGCTTCTCCACGGCGGGGAAGACCGGGCTCACGGGCGTCACGCGAAGGTCGTAGACGCCCGCGGCCGTCGCGCCGACGAGGACGATGCGGTCGCGGAGTGCCGTCGGCGCGACCGCCCCGGTGAGGACGTCCACCGCCGAGACGTGCCGGAACGTCCCGGCCGGGCCCGCGTAGTCCACCAGCATCCGGTTGCGCGGATCCACGGGGACGACGCGCGGGCCGATCTCGAGGGCGCGGCCGAAATCGAGCTTCAGCCCGGCAGGCGCGACGTCGAGGGCGACGCGCACGGCCTGGACCCCCAGCGAGGGGTAGACGTAGCCCCGGTGCTGGAAGACCAGCGCTTCCCAGCGGGTCGTCCCGTCGCGGTCGGCGAGCATGTTGACGTGACCGAGCTCGCGCGCCGCGGCGACGAAGCGCGGAAGGGGAGGCATCGCGTCGCGGGCGGCGGGCGGGGGATAGCGACCCCGGTCGTCGTAGTGCCGGAAGCCGACGAGCGCCGACTTCAGCGGCTCGCCCGAGGGCTCGGCGGGCGTACTCGGAGGCCCCGGGGCGAGGTCGAAGACGATCGGGAGGACCACGCGCCCGCTCTCGCGGAGGGCCGCCTCGAGCTGCGCGTCGTGGTCGGCCGTCCGGCGGAGCCGGTCCAGCTCGTCCTGCAAGCCGCGCGGGGCCGGCCCGGGGCCGAGGAGGCGGTCGGCCAGCAGGGCCGCGGCGCGCAGCTCACCGCTGACCTCCGCCTCGCTCAGCAGGATGTCGAGCGCGATGACCCTGGCGCCGGCGTCGGCGAGCTTGCGCACCAGTTCGGCCAGGCGCGAGCGGGGCCACGGCCACCGCCCGACCGCCGCCAGGCTCTTCTCGTCGATGGCGACGACGAGGACCTGGTCGCCGGGATCCCGGGCGCCGCGGAGCGCGAAGTGCAGGTCGTAGAGCTTGGCCTCGAGGATCGTGAGGAACTCGGGCGCCGCCACGTAGAGGAGCAGGAGGACGACCACGACGGCGCCGGCGACCAGATAGACCGCCCGGCGCGAGCGGGTGAGACGCGTCAAGCGCATGGTCGTTTCGTACCGCCTCCGAGCCACGAGTCGCCCGTCGCGCGGCCGTGTTCCGGGCCGGCGCACCCCTAACCCTAGGGCCGACGCGACGCGGCGTCAAGCGCGATCCGGAAACCGCCCTCTGGAACTTGCCACTTGACAAGGACCCCGGCGCGGATCAGAGTGGCGATTTGCCCAGGGTCGGCTAACATCTGGTCGCTGCGGGATTTTTGGCCCGATGAGGCCCGACGCCGAGGCGATTGTTCACATTGGGGTCTAATGGTTCCTATTTGCGGGTGAGCGAGGTCCCTCGGGTTCCGGGGACGGCCCACGTCCCAGGAGGGGCGGCGCGTCACCCGGTCCCCGCGCTGAGTGCGCCCGGCCGCCGACCGATCTGGCGCCCGTGGGCGCTCGCGGTCGCGGTTTCGGTTGGGTGGCCGATGGCCGTCCACGGCCAGGGCCTCCAGTTCGGCGCCTTCCGGCTGGTCCCGTCGTTGGCGACGAGCACGGAGTACACCGACAACGTCTTCCTCGGGCCGCGCGACACGGAGAGCGACTTCACGTACACCATCAGCCCGGGCTTGGCCCTCGAATACCAGCGGCCGCCGACCTTCCTGAGCCTCGGCTACCGGGCCGACATCCTCCGGTACGTCGAGCAGGACGAGTTCAATGCGGTCCACCACACCGTGCTGGCGTCAGGGCGGACCGAAGTCGGGCGCCGGCTGAAGCTCTCCGTCGATGACCAGTTCAGGCGAACGACCGACTTCGTCGGCCAGCCGGTCCCCGAGCTGGCGGAGCGAGTCGCGCGGTTCGAGAACGCGCTCAAGGCGGATGTGGAGTACTTCGTCGTCGAGCGGTTCGGCGTGGGGTTCGGGTACCGCTTCTTCGTGGTGGATTATCAGGCCGCCGACTTCGACGCGCTGGACCGGCAGGACCACCTCGGCGCGGTCAATCTCTTCTACCGGATCTTCCCCCGGACGTCCGTGTTCGTGGAGTACGGCTACCAAGTCGTCCGCTACGACATCGGCGCCGTCGCCGAGACCCGCGACTCCGAGGCCCACAAAGGCCAGCTCGGCGTGCGGGGCGACCTCACCGCCAAGACCACGCTGCAGTTCAAGGCGGGGGCCGAGCGGAAGGACTTCGACGACCCGACCCAGCCCGATTTCGAAGGCTTCATCATGGAGGGCGAGGCGATCTGGCGTTACCGCGAGCCGTCCCAGGTCCGCGTGTTCGTGAGCCGCGCGAACCTCGAGTCCACCGCGGCCGGCACCAACACGTACGTCACGACCTACGGCGGGCTGGAGGTCCGGCACACGCTGGGGCGGCAGTGGCTCGTCACCCTGGTCGGGCTCGCGGGCGTGGCCGACTACCCGCGGTCCACGACGGTCGCGGGCGAGGAGCGGCTCGACCGCTTTTATGCCGCAGGCATCGGGATCCGGTACCAGTTCCGGCCCTGGCTCGGTGTGGAGGTCGGCTACCAGCTCCAGGTGCGGAACTCGAACATCGAGGACTTCGACTTCACGGAGGACCGGGTGAGAGCGGGAGTGATCCTGACGTACTGAGCCTGCCCCCGGAGACTCCACGATGGTCCGCGCGTGAGTCCGATGGTCCGCTACCGAGTCACCGGCCGAGGGCGCCTGCTCCCGCTGGCGATCCTCGCCGCCACCGTGGCGTTCGCGGGGCTGGCCTGGGCCCAGAGCCCCGAGTACCGGATCGGGCCCCGGGACGTCCTCCGGATCACCGTCTGGGGCCACGACGACCTCACGCGCAGCGTCGCCGTCTCGGCCGACGGGACCTTTGCCTTCCCGCTCGTGGGCGACGTGCCGGCCGCAGGGCTGACGACGGGCCAGCTCGAGGCCCGCCTCCGCGCCCTCCTGGAAAAGGACTACCTCGTCAACCCCCAGGTCTCGGTGAAGGTCGAGGAGTACCGATCCCAGCGGGTGTTCGTGCTGGGCGAGGTCGAGAAGCCCGGAACGTACACCCTGACCGGCCCCGCGACGCTGCTGGACGTCCTCTCCCAGGCGGGCGGCCCGTCGAAGAGCGCCGGCCGGCAGGTCGTCATCGTCCGGGTCCCCCAGTCCGACGGCCCGGCGGTGCCGGGCGCGGCCGGCAGCACGACGCTCCGTGCCAACCTCCACCGGCTGCTCGAGGGCGACGTCGCGGAGAACCTCGCGCTCCAGAACGGCGACACGATCTACGTGCCGAAGCTCACGTCGTTCTTCGTCCTCGGCGAGGTCCAGCGCCAGGGCGCCTACGCGATGGACAAGGACACGACGGCGCTCGAGGCCGTCACCCTGGCCGGCGGCTTCACGGACCGCGCGGCGCCGGCGAACGCGCGGATCCTCCGGCGCCGGCCGGATGGGACCCAGGCGACCATCGAGGTGGACCTCTCCAGCCCCGAGGGCCGCGGCCGGGAGACCGTGCTCGCGGAAGGCGACACCCTGGTCGTCCCGCGCGGCAACACCTTCTTCGTCTCGGGCGAGGTCCGACGGCCCGGGGTCTACCAGCTCGACGGCGCGACGACGGCGTTCGCGGCCATCACGCTGGCCGGGGGCTTCACCGAGCGCGCCGGCCAGGCCCAGGTCAAGCTGATCCGGCGGCTGCCCTCGGGTGGCCAGGAGACCGTCCTCCTCGATTTCTCGATCGGCGACGCCAAGGCGCGGGACTGGCCGCTCAAGGACGGGGACATCCTGCTCGTCCCGGCGGTCAACACCTTCTTCGTGCTCGGCGAGGTCAAGCGTCCCGGGGCGTACTATCTGGACCGACCCACCACGGCCTTCGTGGCCGTGACGCAGGCGGGGGGGTTCACCGACCGTGCGGCCGCCAGCGAGACGAAGCTGATCCGGCGCCATCCCTCCGGGGCGGAGGAAATCGTGCTCCTCGACCTCGCCGGAGCGGACCCCCGCGCCCGGGAGGCGCCCCTGGCGGAAGGGGACACGCTGCTCGTGCCGGCCGGGAACGCGTTCTACGTGCTCGGAGAGGTGCGGGCGCCGGGGGGCTACGCGCTGGCGGCGGGCACAACGGCGATCCAGGGGATCGCCCTGGCCGGCGGGTTCACGGACCGCGCCGCGCCGAACCGGACCAAGATCATCCGTACCCACAAGGACGGGCGGCAGGAGACGCTCGTCGTGGACCTGAACGAGGTCATCAAGCGGGGCCGGAAGGACAAGGACGTGCCGCTCGCGGCCAACGACGTGATCGTCGTGCCCGAGAGCCTGTTCTGAGCGGGGGGGGAAGGAGCGCCCATGGAGAAGGGAAGCCAGCCGGGCGATGCTCACGCGCGGGAGTACCTGCGCGTCATCCGCAAGCATCTGTGGCTGATCGCGGCCTGCTGCGTCGTGGTCGTGACGGCGGTCGGGGTCCAGACGTACCTCGCCGAGCCCGTCTACCAGGCCAGCGCGAAGGCCCTGATCGAGCGCGACGGCCCGCGGGTCGTCAACATCCAGGAGGTCACGCCCACGCAGTGGGACCCGTGGGACCCCGCGTTCTTCCAGACCCAGGTCCAGTTCATCCGGAGTCGCCCCGTGGTCCAGCGCGCCATCGACACGCTGGGCCCGGGGGCCCGCAAGGCGGCGCTGAGCCAGGCGCCGGACCCCGTGCCGGCGTTCCTGGGCGGCGTCACGGTCCAACCCATCAAGAACACCCGGTTCATCGAGGTCCGGGTCGAGGACCCGCACCCCCAGGCGACGGCCGAGAAGGCGAACGCCCTGGCGAACGCCTACGTCGCCGAGACGCTCGACCAGAAGCTCACGGCGGCGCGGGACGCCCTGGCGTGGCTGACGGCCAACGTCACCGACCTCAAGCAGAAGGTGAACGAGTCGGAGCTGGCGCTCCAGCGCTACAAGGAGGAGGCGGGCCTCGGCGCGAGCGCCGACCGGGACAACCCGGCCGCCAAGAAGCTCGCCGACTTCAACAGCGCGTACATCGAGGCCAAGGCGAAGCGCCTCGAGATGGAGACCCGGCTCGCCGAGGTCCGCAGGATCGGCCGCGACCCTGACGCCCTGCTGGCGTCCCATGTCTTCGTGGACCATCCCCTCATCCAGCGCCTCAAGGGCCAGGCGGTGGAGCTGGAGGTGCAGCGCTCGAGGGTCCTCAAGGTGTACAAGGAGAAGCATCCCGAGGCCATGAAGGTCCAGGCCCAGATCGACGAGGTACACCAGAAGCTGCGCGAGGAGGCCGTCCGGCTCGCCCGGAGCCTCGAGACGGAGTACAACGTGCTCAAGGCCCGCGAGGCGGCGATGCTGGCCGCCGTCAACCAGTATCAGGGGGAGGCGCAGCAGGTCGCCAAGAAGGAGATCCAGTCGGGGATCCTCAAGCGCGACGCTGACTCCAACCAGCAGCTCTACGAGATGCTGCTCAAGCGGCTCAAGGAGGTGAGCCTGGGGCAGGGCCTCGACACCAACCACGTCCGCGTGGTCGAGGCCGCGGTAGTTCCGACGGCCCCGGTCAAGCCCCGGAAGCTCTACAACCTCAGCCTCGCGCTCGCCGGGGGCCTGGGCCTGGGGCTCGCCCTCGCGTTCTTCCGAGAGTACATGGACGACACCGTGCGCACCGGGGAGCAGCTCGAGGCGGCCCTCGGCGTGCCGGTCTTCGCCGTGATCCCGGTGATCCCGGTGATCCCGAGCCGCAACCCCTCCTGAGCGCCCGAACGGAGGTCCGACCGTGACGAAGCGCGCAACGCCGCCGGTGGTGGTCGTGGACGCCCCCAAGTCGTTCCCCGCGGAGGCGTACCGGATCCTGCGGGCGAACCTCCAGTACGCGAACCCGGACGCCCCGCTCCGGCGGGTGCTCGTGACGAGCGCGATCCCGCAGGAGGGCAAGTCCACCACCGTGGCGAACCTGGGCGCCTGCCTCGCCCAGGCGGATCGCTCCGTGCTTCTCGTGGACGCCGACCTCCGGAAGCCGGTGCTCCACACCCTCTTCCGCCAGTCGCGGATCCCGGGGCTCTCGTCCTACCTGGCCGGCAACGCCCTGTTCGACGCGGTCCAGCTCAAGACGGCGGTGCCGAACCTGTCCCTCGTGCCGAGCGGCCCCGTCCCGCCCAATCCGGCCGAGCTGCTGGCCTCGCGGCGGATGCGCGAGTTCCTCGAAGCGGCGCAGGAGCGCTACGACCTGGTCATCCTCGACTCGCCGCCGGTCCTCGCGGTGAGCGACGTCTGCGCCGTGGCGCCCCTCGTGGACGGCGTGCTCCTGGTCGTCCGGAGCGGCGGCGCGCCCCGTGCCGTGCTGCGCCGCGCCAAGGAGCAGCTCGACGCGGTCCATGCCCGGGTGGTAGCGGCGGTCCTCAACCGCTTCGACCCGGCCGCGGACGGGTACTCCCGCCGGTATTACCGGCGGTACGACACCTACTACGGGAGCAGGAGCCGGAGTCGTGAGTCGAGCGGTCCTGGATAGGGTGCTCGAGGGCGGCCTGGTCGGGCTGTTCCTCTTCGCGCCGCTCCCGCTGGGGTCGGTCCTGCCCTGGGCGCAGGGGGTGCTCGAGGCCGCCGTCGCCCTCCTCGTGGCGCTCTGGGTGGTCAGGATGCTGCGCGAGGGCGGCGTGACCATCCGGGTGAGCCCGCTCCTCGGCCCGGCCGCCGCCATGGGGATGCTCGTCGCGCTCCAGCTCCTCCGGCCGGGTGGATCGGCGAGCCCGTACGCGACGGCGGAGAGCGCGCGGCTCTACGCGGCCTACGTCGGGCTCCTCCTCGTCCTCGGCCACCACCTCGTCACGCGCGCCCGGATCGTCCGGTTCCTCGCGATCCTGATCGGCTGGGGGACCGGGCTCGCGCTCCTGGCGCTGGTCCACAAGGTGCGGGGCCGCGCCGTCCTCCTCGGCTTCCCGGGCGACGTCGCGGTGGAGCGCCTCACCAGCACGTTCGTGAACCCCAACCACCAGGCGCTCTACTTCGCGCTCCTCCTCTGCCTCGCGCTGGGGCTGCTCCTCCGGCCACGCGCCGGACGGCGGGCCGAGGGGGCGGGAGAGCCCGCCAGGCCGGCCGCGCGGCCGCTGGAGCGGCCCGCGGGCGCGGCCTGGCTGCTGGCCGCGCTCGTCCCGATCAGCACCGCCCTCCTCCTCACGCTCTCCCGCGGGGGGCTCGTCGCCACGCTCGGCGGCTTCCTGGTCATCGTCGCGCTCACCGCGTGGAGCCGGCTCGGGCGCTGGGCGGTCGTCGCGCCCGTCGCCGTCCTGGCCGGGGTCGTCCTCCACGCGAGCTGGCTCGGCCTCGACCCCGTGCTGGCGCGGTTCTCCGAGCTGGCGCGCGAGCCGGTCGGGCAGCTCCGGTGGGGGCTCGCGCTGGCGACGCTGCGCCTGGCCGCGGACGCCCCGGTGCTCGGCCACGGCCTCGGGGCCTTCGAGGATGCCTTTGCCCGGTACCGGCCGGCGGATGTGCCGTCCCGGTACGTCGTCGATTACGCCCACAACGACTACCTCCAGCTCGTCGCCGAGACAGGGCTCGCGGGGCTCGCCGTGCTCGGGTGGGCGCTCGTCGCGCTCACGACGTTCGTCGTGCGCGCATGGGCCGGCCGCCGGGACCCGTTCGTCCGCGGCCTCACCCTCGGCGGGCTCGGCGCGCTCGGCGTGGTGCTGGTCCACAGCGCGCTCGACTTCGGGGCGCACGTGCCAGCGAACGCGCTGCTGGTGGTGCTGGTGGCGGCCCTCCTCCCCGCGGTGGTGACCCTGCGCGCGACGCCGCCCACGGACCGGGCGCGGGACCGGGCGGAGCTCCCTGAGTGGCGGCGGGCGCTCTCGGCGCCCGCACGCCTCGCCGGGCTCGCGGCGGTGGTCGCGGGCGCGCTCGGCACCGCGCTCGTGGTCGTCCCGCCGGCCCTCGCCGACTGGTCCTTCCAGCAGGCGACGGCGGTCACCGCCGCCGCCCGCGCGGCGCGGCGGGGCCTGACGACGAGCGAGCTGGTGGGTCTCCAGCAGGGGCTGGAGGACGCCGCGCGGCTCGACCCGGGGAATCCCCGGGTGCAGGCCGCCCGCGCGCAGGTGGCGGCGGAGGTCGCGACCCTGACGTGGGCCCAGGGCGTGGTGCGGGACGGCGGGCGCGTGCAGCCCGCCTCGCCGGCGGAGCGGCGCGCGGAGACCGGCGCGCTGCTCGCCCGCGCAGCCGACGCCTACCAGGCGGCGCTCCAGGCTCGCCCCCTCGCGGCGGAGCTGCACGAGCGGTACGCGTGGTTCCTCGCGGGCCTCGAGGCGCTCCGGCGCGGCGCCGGCGGGAGCAGTCCCGACGGCGCCCTGGATCCCCGCCTCGCGGCCCTCCTGGCAGGTCACACGAGCCTGGCCGCCGCGGCGCAGCGACACCTCGAGCAGGCGGTCCACGTCGAGCCGCAGAACGCCGCCCGGCACCGGGCGCGGGCGGTCTTCGCCCTGGTCCACCTCGGCGACGACCCCGCCGGCCGGCGCCTGGCGGCGGACAGCATCCGGACGGCGCTCCGCCTGGAGCCGGCGCTCCTGCCGGGCCTCGTGGACGACCTGGTCGCGGCCGCCGCCGACGCGGAGCTCGTCCGCACGGCGGTCCCGCGCGAGTATCCGCTGCTCCTCGAGCTGGCCCGGCAGCTCGGCCGTCACGGCCGCTCGGACCTCGTGCTCGCGACGCTCGACGAGGCGCTCGCCCTGGCCGCCGGGCCCGATCAGCGCGCCGTCGTCCGGCTCGCTGCCGGTCGCGCGCGGCTCGGCCAGCGCGATGCGGCCGGGGCGGTCGCCGAAGCCCGTGAGGCTCTGCGGCTCCGGCCGGGCAGCGTGGAGGCGACCGTGATCCTGGCGGAGGCCCACGAGGCTGCCGGGCAGGGGGCGGAGGCGGAGGAGGCCTGGGGGTCCGCGGCACGCCTGGCGGCGGCCAGCGACCCGACGCGGGCCCACATGTACCGGGTCCGGCTGGCGTCCCTGGTGCAGCGGCGAGGGGACGCGGGGCGCGCGCTGCGCGCCTGGCGGGAGGTCCTGGCCGCGTCGCCGAACGACGCGTGGGCCCACCTGCAGGTGGGTCGGCTCCTGGAGGCGCGCGGGGCATGGGCCGAGGCGTTCCGGGAGTACCGGGTCGCGGAGACGCTCGACGCCCGGCACGGCGCGGTCCAGCGCGAGGTGGGCCGCGTCTACGCGCGGCAGGGCCTCCTGCGCGAGGCGGCCGTCGCGTACGAGCGCGCGCTGCGCCTCCGGCCCACGGATGGCGCGCTCCGGATGGAGCTGGGCGAGCTGTACGCGCGGATGGGCTGGCGCGACCGCGCGATCGAGCACTACCGCGCGCTCCTCGCGCAAGAACCCGACCACGAGGGGGCGCGCCGGCGCCTCGCCGCCCTCGGGGTGGAGCCGGAGGGGGGCCGGAGGCCATGAGCGGGCTGCCGGCCGCCATCCTCGCGGACGTCGGTGAAGCGGCCTCTGAGGACGCCGCGGCACCCCGGTGGTACGTGCTCCGCACCCGGTCGCGCCACGAGAAGGTGGTCCGCGACGAGCTGGCGGCGCGCGGGCTCGAGCCGTTCCTGCCGCTCTGGACCCGGTGGAGCCGGTGGAAGGACCGGCGGAAGGCAATCTCCACTCCCCTGTTTCCCGGGTACTGCTTCGCCCGGTTCGCGCGCGAGGACAAGCTCCACGTCCTCACGACGCGGGGCGTGGTCGCGATCGTCGGCAGCCGTGGCGTGATAGAGCCCGTCCCGACCGCGGAGCTGGAGGCGGTCCGCCGCCTCGTCGAGGGCCCGCTGCGCTACGACCCGTGTCCCTTCCTCGACGAAGGGATGGAGGTCGAGGTGGTCCGCGGGCCGCTCATCGGTGTGCGCGGGCGCGTCGTCCGGAAGGAGCGGACCCCGCGGCTCGTGCTCGCCGTGGACCTGATCCGGCAGGGCGCGGCCGTGGAGATCGACGCCGCCGACGTCGTCCCCGCCTGACCGGGGGTCGGGCGGCGGGCGCTCGGGCGCGGGCATTTGGCGCCCGGGCAAGGCGGGACCTGTAAGTCAGAGGGCGAAGCTGTGCCAAGCGGTGGAGGCGCTGCGGGATGAGTAGGCTGCGAGCGTTCCTGGGCTGGTCTCCTGACGATCGGCGCCTCTGGCTCACGGCGCTTCTGTTTGGGGGGACCGCCCGGCTCGGACTGTGCCTGCTCCCGGTTCGCCGCGTCCGTGGCGTGCTGCGGCGCCTGGCCGGGCTGGCCGCAAGCCGCCTGCCCCCCAGAGCGACGCCCGGACGGGTCGTGTGGGCGGTGGCGTCGGCGAGCCGCTACGTGCCGCGCGCGACCTGCCTCGTGCGGGCCCTGGCCGCTGAGGCGCTCCTGATCGGGCAGGGATACCCGGTCCGGCTCTGTATCGGGGTCACGCGAGAGGGGGAGAACGGGCTCGGCGCGCACGCCTGGGTGGAGGACGCGGCCACGAGCGCCGTCGTGGACCAGACCGACCGGGCCGGATACGAGCGGATCCTGGCTTTCGAAGGTCCGGGTTCATGAGCGTCACCGATCCGGGTGGAACCGACACGCCGCTCCGCCGCTTTCGCGTAGCGCCGGACACGGTCGCCCAGCGACTGGGGGACGAGGTGGTGCTGGTGCACATGAAGACGGATCGGATCTTCGTGCTGAACTGCACGGGCGCGCGCGCGTGGGAGTTACTGTGCGAGGGTGCCGACGTCGCGGGCATTCGGCGCCGGATGCAAGCGGAGTTCGACGTCGGGGCCGCACGGCTGGAAGAGGAGCTCGCGTCGCTGCTGACCTCCCTCGAAGAGGAAGGGCTGATCGTCCATGATCGGGTCGCGCCTGTTGATGAGCCCGGACCCTCCGCCGTCCGTTGACCGCGCGTCCTGGGTGGCGGTCTTGGGCCTCGCCGCGCCGCCGCCGACGAGCGCGTCCACTCCCTGGAGGGTCGTGGCAGGCGGGCGCGGCCGGGTGCTATCGGTCACCGGACCCCCCGGCTCCTGGCGCTGTGCCGGCGCAGTGGACGGCCGATCAGGCGTGGTGTTTGACGGCGTGCTGTACGACCGCGAAGACCTCCGCGGCCGCCTCGGGACGGCGGTCAATCGCGTGGACGACGACGCCGGGCTGGTCTTGGAGGCCTACCGGCGTTGGGGTGACCGGGTCTTTGCCGAGCTGAGGGGCTTCTTCGCGCTGATCCTCTGGGACGAGCGGCGCGAGGTGTTGCTGTGTGCTCGTGACCCGCTCGGGGTCCATCCCCTCTTCTACGCGCGCTCGGGTCCCGAGCTGTTGCTCTCTCCGTCCGCCGACGCGCTGGTTCGGCAGCCTGGCGTCTCGCGCCGGGTCGATCGGGCTGCGCTCGCCCGATACCTGTGCCGGCGGTGGGATGGAGCGGAGGAGACCTTCTTCGGGGAGGTTCGGCGCGTCCTGCCCGGCCATGTCCTGCATGTCGGGCGCGACGGCTCGCGCACCTACCGGTACTGGGATCCGAGCCCGGGCGGCCAGGAGGTCGAGTGGGTCCGGGACGGGGCGCCTGAGCGGTTCGAGGCCGGGCTCGCGCGCGCGGTCGACCGGTGCGTGCCGCGGGACCCGGTCGGGATCTTCCTCAGCGGGGGCCTGGACTCCGTGACGGTGGCCGCGCTGGCGACCGACCGCTGCCGGCGGGCGGGCCAGCCGAGCCCGCTGGCCCTGTCCCTGGTCTTCCCGCACCCCGACTGCAACGAGGAGACGATCCAGCGCAGCGTCGCGCGCGGGCTGGACCTCCCTCAGGTCGTCCTCCCGTTCGACGAGGCGGTCGGGTCGAGGGGCCTGATGCTCGCGGGCCTGGAGACGAGCGCGGGCTTGCCGGCGCCGTTGCAGAACGTGTGGGCCCCGGCGTACTGGGCGCTGGCGCGGGAAGCCAGGCGGCAGGGCTGCGGGAACATCCTGACGGGCGGGGGTGGGGACGAGTGGCTCGGCGTGACGCCGGTCTACGCCGCCGACCTGCTGCGCGTCTTCGACGTCGTCGGTCTCTATCGACTCGTCACCACGCTGCAGCGGTCCTACCGCCGCCCCCGCCTGGCATTGGCGCGGAACGTGCTCTGGACGAACGGGGCGAGGCTGCTCCTGGGCGAGCTGCTGCGGGGCACCGTGGCGGGCGCGCTCCTGCGGAGGGTCCGGCGGCGGGTCCAGAGGTGGAACGGCGCGGGAGCCGGCGGGCCGCCGGCGTGGATGGTGCCTGACCCCGCGTTGCGCCGCGAGATCGACCAGACCGCCGGGGAGCAGCCGCCGAACGAGCGGGCGGGGGCGGCCGGCAGCTTCTACGTCCGCGAGCTGCGCCGGGCGCTCGACCATCCGCTGACCGCTCTGGAGTTCGAGGAGATCTTCGAGACCGGCCAGCGCCTGGGGCCCCGCATCCTCCAGCCGTTCTGGGACGCGGACCTCGTCGAGCTCCTGTATCGGACGCCCCCGGAGGTGCTCAACCTGGGAGAGCGCAGCAAGGGGCTGGTCCGGACGATGCTGGCCCGACGGTTTCCACACGCGGGCTTCGAGCGCCAGCGGAAGGTCGTCTCGTTCGATTTCTTCGGATCCAGAGTCTTCCACGAACATGGCCGGGCCTGGAGTCTCCTGGGGGGGGTCCCGACCCTCGAGAGCCTGGGCCTGGTGGACGCACCGCGGCTCGGCGGCGGTCTCGCGCGGATGGTCGCACGCGGCCGGCCCCACGACGCGACGGTGATCTGGGACGTCCTGAATCTCGAGGCGTGGGCTCGCGCCCATGTGTGAGGCCGGCGGGCTCGACGCACGGTCGAAGGGGGGTAGGGCGGTGGATGAGGGGACGGGCTCGAAGCTGACGTGGGAGCGCCCGACGCTGATCTACGTGGGACGGCTTGGGGAGGTGGTGGCGGGCGGCAGTGGAAAGATCACTGCGTCCGGTGGGGACCCGGGCGAGCCCCGGAAGCAACGACCGGCAGGCTAGACCGACGCACGTGCTGAAGCTCGCGATCGGCCGCCCCGGCGCGGACGGTGCCTGGCCGGACGGGGCGGAGCATCCCGAGACGGAGGTCTGGCGTGATCCCGCGGGGGTGGTGTGCGGGGTCGGCCTGGTTCGCGACGGGCGGTACTGGCTCCAGCTGCCCGGCCTCGCGACGTTCCGGTTCGGGAGCCTGGAGGACGAGGTGCAGGCCCTCCCGTGCCCGTCGGTGCGGCGGGCCGCGATCACCGATGCGTACCGGCGCACGGTGCTGCCGATGGCCCTGCAGGCGCGTGGCACGGAGGTGCTGCACGCGAGCGCGGTGCGCACCGCGAGCGGCGTCGTGGCGCTCTGCGGGGCGTCGGGGACGGGGAAGTCCACGATCGCGTTCGGGCTGAGCGTTCGGGGGTATCCCGTGTGGGCGGACGACGCCGTGGCGTTCGAGACGTCGCCGGCGGGGGTGGAGGTTCTGCCGACGCCGTTCAAGCTCCGGCTGCATTGCGAGGCCGCATCCTACTTCGGCGTCAGCGGCCAGCGGGTCAAGCTGACCCGGAGGGCTCCGGCGAGCCTCGCCGCCGTATGCGTCCTGGAGCGCTCGCCGCAGGTCGCGGGGCACGTAGCGGTCGAGCTTCTTCGCCCCTCCGCCGCCTTTCCGGCCGTGCTGGCCCACGCCTACTGCTTCACGCTCCGCGATCCCGTCCGGAAGCGGTCGATGGCGGAGCGGTACCTGGAGCTGTGCGCGCGCGTGCCGATCTTCAGGATCCGTTTCGCGCCCGGGTTGAAGCACCTCTCTCGGATCCTTGGCGCGCTCGAGGCGATCGGTGCACGAGTGCCTGCGGAGCGCCTGCACCAGTGAGGACCGCTGAGCTCTCCCCCGAGGACGCGTGTGTCAGCCTCTTGGCCCGCGGGACACTCCCTTCCGCGCTCGAGGCGCGCGCGCGCGCCCTCCTGGGCCGGCCCCTCGCGTGGCCGACGGTGCTCCGTCAGGCGCGCCGGCACGGCGTCGGGCCGCTTCTCGGGCGGAACCTCGCCCGGTTGGGCTGGCCGGGCGTGCCCGGCGACGCGCGGGCGCAGCTCGAGCGCGGCGACCGCTTGAACGCCGCGCGCAATGCCCTGCTCGTCCGCGAGCTGACCGAGCTCCTCGGCGGGTGCCGGGACCGCGAGGTGCCCGTGATCCCGCTCAAGGGACCGGCCCTCGCGGAGCGGCTCTACGGCGATCCCGCCCTGCGGGAATGCTGGGATCTCGACCTCCTGGTCCCGCCGCGGGCGACCGCGGCCGTCCGGGACCTGCTCGCGGCGCGCGGCTATGCGCCGGCCGCCGAGTCGCCGCTCGGAGCCGCCGCCGTCGCGCCGCTCCTCGAGAGCACGTGCGAGTGCGCCTTCGTGCGGCGACGGCAGGAGTTCCGGTACGTCATCGACGTGCACTGGCACGTGGCCTGGCGGTGGCACGCGGAGGCCGCCATGCTGGCGGACTTGTGGGCGGAGGCGGGCCCGGCTTCGTTCGCGGGGGTCGAGGTCTGGGGGCTCAGCCCGGAGTGGGAGCTGCTCTTCTTGATGGTGCATGCCGCCCGCCATCGCTGGCAACCCCTGAAGTGGCTCGTCGATGTCCACGAGATCTGCGTGCGGGGCGGAGTCGACTGGGAACGGCTCCACACCAAGGCGACGCGGTTCGGCCTGGAGCGCGTCCTCGCGCTCACGCTGGGCGCGTGTTCCGCGCTCCTCGGCACCGAGATCCCCGAGGGGCTGCCACGGCAGGCGCCACCCCCGTGGCTCCCCCTGTTCCCGGCGCGCCCGCACGAACCGAATAGCTGGGCCAACAGCCTGTTTACGGTTCGGCTGTTTCCCCGCTCCGGCCAGAAGCTGGGCTACCTGGCGCGGCTCGCCTTCCTCCCGACGGTGCAGGACCGCGCGGCGCTCCGCCTGCCGGCCACCCTGGAGGGCCTCTACTACGGCGTGCGGCCGGTGCGGCTCGCCGCGAAGCTCGGGCGCGAGCTGGGTCGGTGGAGCGCGGCCACGCTCAGGGGAGCAGGGCGGCGCGTGGCCGCCGTCCTGCCGTAGCGCGATGTGCGGGATCGCCGGGCTCGTCGTGAATCCGGCACGCAGCGTCCCGGACGTGCGGGCGACGCTCGCGGCCATGCGGGAGGCCCTGGCCCACCGCGGGCCGGACGGCGAGGGCCTCTTCGTCTCGGCGGACGGCCGGGTGGGGCTCGTGAACCGGCGCCTGGCCGTCGTCGATCTCTCCCCGGCGGCCGCCATGCCGATGGGCAACGCGCCAGAGACCGTGTGGATCACCTACAACGGCGAGATCTACAACGCCGCCGGACTGCGGGCGGAGCTGGCGGCGCGGGGCGACGCGTTCCAGTCGGCGAGCGACACCGAGGTGATCCTCCACGGCTACGAGGCGTGGGGGCCGGAGGTGGTCCAGCGGCTGCGGGGGATGTTCGCGTTCGCGATCTACGACGGCCGCGAGGGGGCCCGTCGGCTCCTCCTCGCCCGCGACCGGCTGGGCATCAAGCCGCTCTACTACGCCGCGACAGACGAGGCCTTCCTCTTCGCCTCGGAGCTCAAGGCACTCCGCGCCTCGGGGCTCGTGGGCCGCGAGCTGAGCCCCGCCGGCGTCGTCGGCTACCTGATGCTCGGCTCGGTGCCGTGTCCGGGAACGATCTATCGCGACGCCCGGGCCCTCGAGCCCGGGTCACTCCTGAGCCTGGAGGTGGGCGCGCGCGCCCCGGCGCCGGCCACCCGGCGCTACTGGCGCCTCCCGGTCGGGTCCGAGCCGGCCCGGGACGATCGGGACCCGGTCGAGGCGGTGCGGGCGCGCCTCGAGGACGCGGTGCGGAGCCACCTCGTCAGCGACGTCCCCCTCGGGGCGTTCCTCTCCGGCGGGCTCGACTCGAGCGCGGTGGTCGCCCTCATGCGCCGGGTGACCGACGGGCCGATCCGCACGTGCTCGATGGTCTTCGAGGAGGCGGAGTACAGCGAGGCCCCCTACGCCCGCGTCGTGGCGCGGGGCGTCGAGGCCGAGCATCACGAGCGCGTGGTGACGGCCGGCGAGGTGGCCGCCGAGCTGGACCGCATCCTCTGGGCGATGGACCAGCCGACCGTGGACGGCGTGAACACGTACTTCGTCGCGAAGACCGCGCGCGAGGCCGGCCTGACGGTAGCGCTCTCGGGGCTCGGCGGAGACGAGCTGTTCGGCGGGTACCCGAACACGTTCCGCGGGGTCCCGCGGGTGTGGCGCGCGGTGCGCGCGGCGCAGCGAGTGCCGGGCGGGGCGGCCGCGGTCCGCGGCGGGCTCCGGACGCTGCCGCGGCGCTCGCGGTGGGCCAAGGTCGCCGACGCGCTCGAGCGCCCGGCGTCGGCCGCCAGCGCCTACCTCGCTTGCCGCGGCCTCTTCGCGCCCCGGGAGGCGCGGGCCCTGGTCGGGCCGGAGATCTGGGCCGCGGCCATGGAGGCCTTCGACCCCGTCGGGCGCATCGCCGAGGCGGCGGGCCCGGTCGGATCGTGGTTCGCGTGGGTGAGCCGCGCGGAGCTCGCGACCTACACCCACCACCAGCTCCTGCGGGACACCGACGTCATGAGCATGGCGCACTCGCTGGAGGTGCGGGTCCCGCTGCTGGACCACCCGCTCGTCGAGGCGGTCCTCCCGCTGCCCGCGGCCGTGAAGCGGGACGGCGGGCGGCCGAAGGCCCTGCTCGTCCGGGCGGTCGGCGACCTCCTGCCGGAGGCCGTCCGCGCCCGGCGCGACAAGCAGGGCTTCGTCTTCCCCTTCGACCGCTGGCTGCGGGGCCCGCTGCGCCCGCGGTGTCGGGAGTGGCTCGAGGGGGCCCCTGCGCCCCTGCGGGCCGACGCGGTCGCGCAGGTGGTGCGCGCCTACGACGCCGGCCGCTGCCACTGGTCCCGCCCCTGGGCCCTGGCGGCGCTCCAGGGCTGGCGACTCGCCTCAGGAGCGGCCTGACCCGATGCGCGACGTCCGTGCGGAGTCGGTCGTGCCGGTGGTGGAGGTCAAGTCGTCGAAGCGCGCGCGGGGCGCGCGGTCGGGCCGTGACGAGCACCCCGCTCGCGGCGCGATCGTGGGGATCTTTCCGGAGCTGATGGCCGTCGGAGGAGTGCAGCGAATTTCGCTCCACACGGCCGCGGCGCTGACGGCACTGGCGCGGCAGCGCGGGAGTCGCGTGCGGCTGTTCTCCCTCAACGACGCCTGGGGGCGGCACGAGCTCGGGGCGTGTGGAGAGCGGTTCACCGTCTTCGGGTTCGGACGCTCGAAGGCGCGGCTGGCGGGGGCGGTGCTCGCGGCGGCGCCGCGTATGGACTTCGCGTACGTCGGTCACCCGAACCTCGGCTTCCTCGGCGTCCTGGCGAAGGTCCTCCGGCCTTGGGCCAGATACTGCGTCGCAACCTACGGCATCGAGGTCTGGAAGCCGCTGCCGGTGCTGCGTCGCCTCGGGCTCCGGTGGGCATGCGCCGCGACCAGCCTCAGCGAGTTCACGGCTCGGAAGCTGGTGACGGCGCAAAGCCTCGCGGCCGAGCGCGTCGTCGTCATCCCGCCGGCGATCGATCCGGACCTGTCAGGCGGCCGATCCGCGGGGTCGCCGCCTGCCGTCCCGCCGGGGAAGATCCTCCTCACCGTGGCGCGGCTCTCGGCGTCGGAGCGGTACAAGGGCGTCGATCACGTGATTCAGGCGCTGCCGGGCGTCCTGCAGGCGGCCCCCGGCGCGTACTACGTCGTCGTGGGGGACGGGGACGATCGTCGTCGGCTGGAAGCCCTCGCCGCCGAGGCAGGGGTCAGGGACCGCGTCCTGTTCGTGGGAACGAAGGTCGGCAACGACCTCGCCAGCTACTACGCCGCGTGCGACGTGTTCGTCATGCCAAGCTGGGGCGAGGGGTTCGGCGTCGTGTTCCTGGAAGCCATGAGCCACGGCAAGCCCGTGGTCGCGGCGAATCATGGCGGCGCCTCGGAGGTCGTCGTGGAGGGGTCCACGGGCTTCCTGGTGGAGTACGGCGATCTCACGGCGCTGACGGGCCGGCTCGTCGGTCTGCTGGATGATGAGGGGTTGCGGAGGCGCCTGGGCGACGCCGGCCGGCGGCGGGTGGACGAGCACTATACCTTCGAGCGGTTCCGGCGTCGGCTCGAGAACCTGCTGGCCCTGAGCGAGCGAGGGGCTCCGTGATCACGAGCGGTGCGATGCGCGCGCCGGCGTCCGAGGCGCGCCCGTCCGAGACGAAGCGTGGGCTCAAGGTCCTGCACGTGATCCCCTCGGTCGGCCCGCTGCGGGGCGGACCGAGCGTGATGATCCGGACCATGACGCGGGGCCTGGCGCGCGCCGGGCTGGAGGTCCACGTCGCCGCGACCGACGACAACGGGGACGGCCGGCTGGTCGTTCCGCACGGGGTCCCGCTGGTGGAGGATGGCGTCGCGTATCACTACTTCCCGCGCCAGACGGGCTTCTACGCGTTTTCCTGGCCGCTCACCCGGTGGCTCGCCTCCCACGTCCGAGACTACGATCTGGTCCACATCCACGCCTTGTTCTCGTACGCCGCCGTGCCAGCGGCGTACTGGGCGGCTCGAGCCGGGATCCCCTACGTGGTGCGCCCCCTCGGGACCCTGAACCGCTGGGGCATGCAGCGCCGCCGGCGGCGGCTCAAGCGGCTGTCGTTCCGGCTGATCGAGCGTCGGATCCTTCGCGGCGCGGCGTGCGTCCACTACGCGAGCGAACAGGAGCGGCTCGAGGCGGCGGAGCTCGGCGTGGAGGGGCGGAGCCGCGTGGCGCCGCTCGGAATCGACCTGGCGGAGCTCGAGCCGCTACCGCCCCGCGGGGGGTTCCGGCAGCGCGAGCCCGCCCTGGCCCACCGGACGCTCGTGCTTTTCCTGTCCCGGCTGGACCCGAAGAAGGGCCTGGACCTCCTGCTCGAGGCGTTCGCCGCGGCGCGGACACGCAGACCCGAGCTGGCGCTGGTGGTGGCGGGGAGCGGGAGCGAGGAGTTCGAAGCGGCCCTCCGTCGGCAGGCCGCCGGGCTCGGCCTCGATGGGGACGTCTGGTGGGCGGGGTTTCTCGGCGGTCGGGACAAGCTGGCGGCGCTCGCCGACGCGGACCTGTTCGTCCTCCCGTCCTACTCCGAGAACTTCGGTGTGGCGGCCGTCGAAGCCCTGGCGGCGGGGCTGCCTGTCATCATCTCCGACCGGGTGGGCATCCATCGGGAGGTCGCGGCCGCCGGGGCGGGTGTCGTGGTGCCCTGTGATGCCGGAGCGGTGGCGGATGCAACCGCACGGCTCGCGAGCGACACGGCCTTCCGAGCCGACCTCGGTACGCGCGGGCGACGGCTCGCGCGTGAGCGCTTCTCGGTCGAGGCGATGGTGCCCGAGCTGGTCGCCATGTATACCCTGGCTCTCCACGCTGGGCGACGCGCGATGCACGAATCGAGAGCGGCGCTGGACGCGACGGAGAGGTACGAGGCCACTGGAAAGCCCTGGGTGCCCATCACTGCCGTCGTCCTCACGTACGACGAGGAGAAGAACCTGGACGCTTGCCTGGGCAGTCTCTCTGGCTGGATCCCGGAAGTCTTCGTGGTGGATTCGGGCAGCACAGACCGTACCGTCGAGATCGCTGACCGATACGGAGCCCGCGTCGTCAGACATCCGTTCGAGACCCATGCTCGACAGTGGGCCTGGGCGATCGAGAACCTGCCTTGCCGGTACGAGTGGATCCTGGGTCTTGACGCTGACCAGCGGGTGATGCCTGAGCTGAGGGCCGAGATCCAGCAGGTCTTCGGCCAGGGACGGTCACGTCTGGACGGCGTGGACGGCTTTTATGTCAAACGGCGCCAGGTGTTTCGCGGCCGATGGATCAGGCATGGTGGCTACTACCCGAAGTATCTGCTGAAGCTCTTCAGGCGCGGTCGGGTAGCCGTGGACCGGAACGATCTTCTCGACCATCATTTCCGCGTTCGCGGCCGGACCGCCAAACTGGAGCACGATTTGATCGAGGAGAACCACAAGGAGAGCGACATCTCCTTTTGGATCGAGAAGCACAACCGCTACGCGATGCTCCTCGCGCAGGAGGAGGCGCAGCGAGGAGAAGCCGGCCGCCGCGGCCTCCCGGTGCCGTCGCCAGTCGGTGAGCCCGATGAGCGGGTGCTGTGGCGGAAGCGCGTCTGGGCGCGGCTGCCGCTCTTCGCGCGACCCTTTCTGTACTTCGCGTACCGGTACTTCCTGCGGCTGGGGTTTCTCGATGGGAAGGAGGGTCTGATCTTCCACTTCCTCCACGCGTGTTGGTTTCGGTTCGTCGTCGACGTCAAGCTGGATGAGGTGCGCCACTCGTGCAGGCGCTGATCACCGGCGGCGCGGGCTTCATCGGGAGCAACCTGGCGCGGCGGCTCCTGGAGGCGGGCCACGAGGTGACGCTCCTCGACGACGCGAGCCGGCCGGGGGCGCGGCGGAACCTCGAGTCGCTGTCGGCGCTGGGCGACACCCGGCTCCACGTGGTCGAGGCCGACGTGCGGGACGTGCGGGCGGTGCGGCACGCGGTGTCCGGGACGGACGTCGTGTTCCACCTCGCGGCCCAGGTGGCCGTGACCACGTCGCTCCTGGACCCGGTCGGCGATTTCGACGTGAACCTGCGAGGGACGCTCAACGTGCTGGAGGCGATCCGGTCCAGGCCGGACGGGGAGCGGCCGGCCGTCCTCTTCACGTCGACCAACAAGGTCTACGGCCGGATCGAGGACGTGCCGGTCGTGGAGCAGGCACAGCGCTACGCCTACGCCGGGGGGACGGACGGAATCGGGGAGGGCCAGCGGCTGGACTTCCACTCGCCCTACGGGTGCTCGAAGGGCGCCGCGGACCAGTACGTGCGGGAGTACGCGCGTGTCTACGGCCTCCGGACCGTGGTGTTCCGGATGTCGTGCATCTATGGCCCCCGCCAGTGGGGCACGGAGGACCAGGGCTGGGTGGCCCACTTCCTGATCTCGGCGGCGCTCGGTCGGCCGATCACCGTCTACGGGGACGGCAAGCAGGTGCGCGACGTCCTGTTCATCGACGACCTGCTCGACGCCTGCCTCCGGGCGGTCGGGAAGATCGACTCGGTCGCCGGGGAGGTGTTCAACATCGGCGGCGGGCCCGAGAACACCCTCTCGCTCCTGGAGCTGCTCGAATGGCTCGAACGGCGGCTGGCGCGGCCGGTGGCGCGGAGCTTCGCGGCGTGGCGGCCCGGCGATCAGCGGGTGTACGTGAGCGACATCAGCAGGGCCCGGGAGCGGCTCGGCTGGGCCCCGCGGGTGACCGTCGCCTCCGGCTTGGAGCGCCTGTGGCAGTGGGTGGACGACCATCGCGGCCTGTTCGCGGAGGCCGCGGCGTGAACGAGACGCCCGGAGGAGCGGGTCGAGGCCGATGATCGTCCTGGGGATCAACGCCTACCACGGCGACGTGTCGGCCGTGCTGCTGCGCGACGGCGAGTTGGTGGCCGCCGTCGAGGAGGAGCGCTTTCGCCGGGTGAAGCACTGGGCGGGGTTTCCCCGGGACGCGATCCGGAGTTGCCTCGAGATAGCGGGAGTGGAACCTGAGGCGGTGGACCACTTCGCGATCTCCCGGAACCCGCGCGCCAACGTCCTGCGAAAGGCAGCCTTCGTGCTCCGGCAGCGCCCCGGCTTCGGGCTCGTGCGGGACCGTGCGAGGAACCTGAAGCGCGTGCGAGACGTGGATATCGCCCTCGCGACCGCCCTGGGACTCGAGCGGGAGCGCGTCCGCCGGCGACTCCACTGGGTGGAGCATCACCCGGCGCATCTGGCGAGCGCGTTCTTCGTCTCGCCGTTCGCGGAAGCGGCGGTCTGCGCCATCGACGGCTTCGGGGACTTCGTCAGCACGTCGCTGGCCCTGGGGCGCGACCGCACGCTCCGGGTCCTCCGCCGCGTGTACTTCCCCCACTCGATCGGCCTGCTCTACCTGGCGCTGACCCAGTTCCTGGGGTTCCCGCGCTACGGCGACGAGTACAAAGTCATGGGCCTGGCGCCGTACGGCGAACCCGGGTACGCGACCGTGCTTCGCCGCCTGATTCGCCTCAGGCCGGACGGCGGGGCCCAGCTCGACCTCTCCTACTTCCGCCACCACGCGGACGGCGTCCAGATGACCTGGGACGACGGGGAGCCGACAATCGGGCCCGTCTACACCCCGAAGCTGGAGGCCCTCCTGGGCCCGGCGCGCCGCCCCGACGAGCGGCTCGAGGCGCGCCACGAGGCGATCGCCGCCTCGCTCCAGGTGGTGTTCGAGGAGGTGGTCGTCCACGTGCTCCACGCGCTGCACCGCCGGACCGGCCTGCGCCGCCTCTGCCTGGCCGGCGGCTGCGCGATGAACAGCGTCCTGAACGGGAAGGTCCGCGAGCGGACGCCCTTCGAGGAGGTCTACGTCCAGCCGGCCGCGGCCGACAACGGAACGGCCCTGGGCGCCGCGTGCTACGTCTGGCACCAGCTCCTCGGCCGGCCGCGCCGCTTTGTCATGGAGCACGCCTACTGGGGGCCGGCGTTCGGCGAGGACGCACTCCGCGCGGCCCTGGACCGCCGCGCGGCCGACCTGACCGGGCTCGGGTGCGCGGTCCGGCGGATCGACGACGAGGAGGAGCGCTGCCGGTGGACCGCCGAGCGCCTCGCCGAGGGGCAGGTCGTCGGGTGGTTCCAGGGGCGGATGGAGTGGGGCGCCCGCGCCCTTGGCAACCGGAGCATCCTCGCCGACCCGCGCCGGGCCGACATGCGGGAGGTCATCAACGCGAAGATCAAGTTCCGGGAGAAGTTCCGGCCGTTCGCCCCTTCGATCCTGGAGGAGGCGCTCGACGACTACTTCGTAGACGCGGTGCCCGACCCGTTCATGGTCCAGGTCTACCCCGTCCGCCCCGACAAGCGGGGGGTGATCCCGGCCGTCACGCACGTGGACGGCTCGGGCCGGCTCCAGACCGTGAGCCGGCAGACGAACCCGCTCTACTGGCAGCTCCTCCGGGCCTTCGAGAAGCGCACGGGCGTCCCCGTGCTGCTCAACACCTCGTTCAACGAGAACGAGCCGATCGTCCACCGGCCCGACGAGGCCCTGGACTGCTTCCTCCGCACGCGGATGGACGCCCTCGTCCTCGGGCCCTTCGTCGTCGCGAAAGGCACGTGATGGACCTCCGCGGCCGGCGAGTCCTGGTCACGGGCGGTGCCGGGTTCCTGGGCCGGCACCTGGTCCGGACGCTGCGAGAGCGCGGGTGCCACGACGTCATCGTCCCCCGGCGGGCCGAGTACGACCTTACCCGCGAGACCGCCGTCGAGCGGCTGTACCGGGACGCGCGCCCCCGGGTCGTGATCCACCTGGCGGCGGAGGTCGGCGGGATCGGCGCCAACCGCGCGAGCCCGGCCCGGTTCTTCTACGACAACCTCCTCATGGGCGCGATGGTCATGGAGTACGCGCGGCAGGCGGGCGTGGAGAAGTTCGTCGGGATCGGCACGGTTTGCGCCTACCCGAAGCTCACGCCCGTGCCCTTCCGGGAAGAGGACCTCTGGAACGGCTACCCGGAGGAGACGAACGCGCCGTACGGGATCGCCAAGAAGATGCTGCTCGTCCAGGCACAGGCCTACCGCCAGCAGCACGGGCTCAACGCGATCTACCTCCTGCCGGTGAATCTCTACGGGCCGGGCGACCACGACGACGCGGAGACGTCGCACGTCATCCCGGCGCTCATCCGGAAGTGCCTCGACGCCCGCGAGGCCGGGTCACCCGAGATCGTGTGCTGGGGGGACGGCTCGCCGACCCGGGAGTTCCTCTACGTCGAGGACTGCGCCGAGGCCATCGCCCTCGCGACGGAGCGCTACGACGGGCCGGAGCCCGTCAACGTCGGCGCCGGCTTCGAGATCTCCATCAAGGCGCTGGTGGAGCTGATCGCGGAGCTGACCGGCTTCCGGGGGCGGATCGTCTGGGACACGACGAAGCCGAACGGCCAGCCCCGCCGGTGCCTGGACGTCTCCCGCGCCGAGCGCGAGTTCGGCTTCCGGGCGAGGACGGGCTTCCGCGAGGGGCTGGCGCGGACGGTCGCCTGGTACGAGGCCCCACGCCGGGCCGTGCCGGCCGGGGCCGGGACGGGACCGACCTGATGCCGCGGCTCCTGGTCTTCAACCGCTCCTACTCCCCCGACCTCGGGGCGACCGGCCAGCTCTTGACCGAGCTGTGCGAGGACCTCGTCGCCCGACATGGCTGGGAGGTGACGGTAGTCGCCGGGGCCGGGGACCGCCTCGCGGTGTCGCGGGAGATGGTGCGCGGGGTCACCGTTCTCCGGGCGGCGGGGACGCGCTTCTCGAAGGCGCGGTTCGCGGGGCGCGCCGCGAATTATCTCTCGTACTTCCTCTCGGCGGCCGTCGCGCCGGTCCGGGCGCGCCGGCCGGACGTGGTGATGAGCCTCACCGACCCCCCGATCCTCGGGCTCGCGGCGCTCGCCTGGGCGCGCCGGTGGCGCGTGCCGTTCGTGTTCCTGTGCCAGGACGTCTTCCCGGAGGTCGCGCGGCTCCTCGAGGACTTCCGGAGCGAGCCGCTGAACCGGCTCCTCGACCGGATCAACCGGCTCCTGCTCCGGCAGGCCGCCGCGGTCGTGGCGATCGGCGAGACGATGGCACGACGGCTGGTCGCCAAGGGGGCCGATCCGGGCAAGGTGACAGTCATCCACAACTGGGCGGACTGCTCGGCGATCCAGCCCGAGCCCAAGCGGAACCCGGTCGCCCAGGCGCTCGGGCTCGCCGACGGGTTCGTCGTCCTCCACTCCGGGAACCTCGGGCTGAGCCAGGGGCTCGAGGGCGTGCTGGACGCCGCGGCCTTCCTCCGCGACCTTCCGGACGTCCTCCTCCTCTTCCAGGGTGACGGGGTCAAGCGCGACGCCCTGGCGGCCCGGGCGCGGGCGTCCAGGCTCGACCGGGTCCGCTTCCTCCCCTACGCGCCGAAGGAGCGGCTGCGCTACGTGTTCGCCGCGGCGGACGTCCAGGTGGTGAGCCTGCGGGCGGGACTCGCGGGCTTCATCGTCCCGAGCAAGCTCTACGGGATCCTGGCCTCCGGCCGGCCGTGCGTCGCCGCGGTGGAGGAGGAGAGCGAGGTGGCGGCCCTCGTCGCGCGCCACGACTGCGGGGTCGTCGTCCCGCCCGGGGATCCCGAGGGCCTCGCGAAGGCGATCCGACGGCTCCACGAGGATGCGGCCCTGCGCGAGCGCCTGGGGGCCAACGCCCGCCGCGCCGCCGCGCTCTACGACCGCCCGGTCGCCGTCGCCGCCTACGACCGCCTGTTGCGCGCGGTGGCGGGCACGGCGTCCGGCCGGCGGACCCGCGTCGGCGACGGGGTCAAGCGCGGGTTCGACGCGACGCTCGCCGCGCTCGGGCTGCTTGCCTCGTTGCCCCTGTGGGGCCTGATCACCCTGGCCATCAAGTGGGAGGACGGCGGGCCGGTGTTCTTCCAGGACCAGCGCGTCGGGCAGGGGGGGCGCGTGTTCGGCGTGCTGAAGTTCCGGACCATGGTGCCCGACGCCGACCGGCGCTTCGGCCCGCGGCAGGCGGCCGCGGACGACCCGCGGGTCACGCCCGTCGGGAGGATCCTCCGCGCGACGGCGATGGACGAGCTGCCCCAGCTCTGGAACATCGTCCGGGGCGACATGAGCTTCGTGGGGCCGCGCGCCCTCCGCCCCGGGGAGATCCACACCCGCGGCGACGGCGAGGTCGTGCCGCTCGAGCGTGTGCCGGGGTACCGGGAGCGCCACGCCGTCCGGCCCGGGCTCACCGGCCTCGCCCAGGTGTACGCCGATCGCGACGTGCCGCCGCGCCGGAAGTTCCGCTACGACCGGCTCTACATCCGGCGGCAGGGCTTCTGGCTGGACCTCCGGCTCGTCGCAGCCTCGTTCTGGATCACCTTCCGCGGGCGCTGGGAGCACCGGGGGCGGAAGCTGTGAACCTGCGTCGTGCGGGGCGCGCATGACGACCCATCCGGCCGCGCGTGACGACGTGGTCGTGATCGGCGCCGGGCCGGCCGGCGTCTACGCGGCCTATCTCCTCGCCCGCGAGGGGCTCCGGGTCCGCGTGCTGGAGGAGCACGAGCGGGTGGGCGACCCCGTCCACTGCACCGGGATCCTCGGTGTCGAGGCGTTCGCGCTCCCCGGCCTGACGCGAGACGCGGTCCTCCGCGAGGTGCACGTCGGCCGGTTCCACTCGCCGGCGGGCCACCGCTTCGACTACACCGGGCCGGAGGGCGAGGTGTGCGTGGTGGACCGGCGCGCGTTCGATCGCGGCCTCGCGCGGAGCGCCGCCGACGCGGGCGCGCTGATCGCCACGCGTGCGCGCGCTGTCGGTCTCGACGTCGGCCGGAACGGGGTCGCCGTGCGCGCGCACGTCGCCGGCCGGGCCCGGACCCTCACCGCCCGGATCTGCCTGCTCGCCTGTGGGGCGCGATACCGCCTGCAGCGGGCCCTCGGGTGGGGGGTGCCGCCCCTGCTCTTCTCGTCGGCCCAGACCGAGCTGGGCGCGGCACCCGCCGAGGCGCTGGACGTCTTTCTCCGGCCGGACGCGGCGCCCGGGGGCTTCGCGTGGCTCGTCCCCGTGACGCGCGAGGACCGCCCGTGCGCGAAGGTCGGCGTGATGGCGCAGCGGTCTCCGGCGCGAGCGCTCGACCGGCTGCTCGGCGAGCTGCGGGCGGCCGGGCGCGTGTCGGGCCCGGCCGGGCCGGTCGTGATGCGGCCCCTGCCGCTCGGCCCGCTCCCGCGGACCTACGGCGACCGGGCGCTCGCGATCGGCGACGCCGCGGGGCTGGTGAAGCCGACGACCGGGGGCGGGATCTACTATAGCCTGCTGAGCGCGGGCTGGGCGGCGGAGACGCTGAGGCTGGCCTTCGAGCGCGGCGACTTCTCCGCCGCGGCGCTCGCGGGCTACGAGGAGTCCTGGCGCACCCACCTCGGCGCTGAGATCGCCGTCGGGGTGTGGTTCCGGTGGATCGTCGCGAGGCTCTCCCCGAGCGACCTGGACGCGCTCGCGCGGCTCGCCCTCACCGACGGGCTGATGCCCGTGGTCCGGGCGTCGGCGCGCTTCAACTGGCACCGGGAGCTGATCCTCCAGAGCCTCAAGCACCCGGGCGTGCTCCGGGTCGTGCTGCCGCGGCTCGTGGTGGCGGGGGGCGCCCGATGAGGCCGCCTCACCGATGAGGGACACGGACGTGGGTGGGCGAGAGACCTTCTTCGCCCGGAGCCACGTGACCGTCATCGAGCCGACCAACGGCTGGCGGATGCTCGACGTGCGGGAGCTGTGGGCGTACCGGGAGCTCCTGTGGGCGCTCAGCCTCCGGGACGTGAAGGTCCGGTACAAGCAGACCGTGCTGGGAGCGGCGTGGGCCGTTATCCAGCCCGTCACCGCGATGGTCATCTTCACGATCGTGTTCGGGAAGCTCGCCGGGATCCCCTCCGAGGGGTACCCCTACCCGGTCTTCGTGTTCGCGGGGCTCCTGCCGTGGACGTTCTTCGCCAACGCGATCGGGACGATCGGCGGGTCGGTGGTCGGGTCGGCCCACCTGATCACCAAGGTGTACTTCCCGCGCCTGATCATCCCCCTCACCTCGATCGGGAGCGGGCTGGTGGACCTCGCGGTCTCGAGCGGCGTGTTGCTCGTGATCATGCTCTACTACCGGGTGCCGTGGACCCCGAACCTCGCCGCGGCGCCGCTCCTCCTCCTGGGGCTGATCGGCACGGCCCTGGGCGTCGGGACGCTCCTCTCCGCCCTGACCGTCGCGTACCGGGACTTCCGCTACGTCATCCCGTTCCTCGTCCAGATGTGGCTGTACGCGACGCCGGTCGTGTACCCGGCGAGCCTGATCCCGGAGCGCTGGCGGTGGGTGCTCTACCTCAACCCGATGGCGGGCTGGATCGAGGGGTTCCGCTCGGCGTTCCTCGGCAAGCCGTTCGACCTCGCGGGTCTCGTGATCTCGGCCGTGGTCGGGGGCCTGCTCTTCCTCGGGGGTGTGGCCTACTTCGGGAAGGTCGAGCGAAGGTTCGCCGATATCATCTGAGCGCCGCGACATGAGCATGCCGGCCATCCGAGTCGAGGGGCTCTGGAAGCAGTATCAGGTCGGGGGGCGCGAGCGGCCCCCGGAGTCCTTCCGGGAGGCGGTAACGCGCGCCGTCGCCGCGCCGTTCCGCCGGCTCGCGGGGCGCGCGGGCGCCTCGCAGCGGGACCGCTGGTTCTGGGCGCTCCAGGACGTCACCTTCACCGTGGAGCTCGGCGAGGTCGTCGGGATCATCGGCCGGAACGGCGCGGGGAAGACGACCCTCCTGAAGGTCCTGAGCCGGATCACGCCGCCGACGCGTGGACGGGCCGAGGTCCGGGGCCGCCTCGGGAGCCTCCTGGAAGTGGGGACGGGATTCCACCCCGAGCTGACGGGCCGCGAGAACATCTATCTGAACGGCGCGATCCTCGGGATGAAGCGGGCGGAGATCAGGTGCAAGTTCGACGAGATCGTGGCCTTCGCCGAGGTGGAGCGGTTCCTGGATACCCCGGTGAAGCGCTACTCGAGCGGGATGGCCGTCCGCCTGGCATTCTCGATCGCGGCCCACCTCGATCCCGAGATCCTGCTGGTCGACGAGGTCCTGGCCGTCGGGGACGCCCGCTTCCAGCGGAAGTGCCTGGGGAAGATGGACGAGGTGAGCCGGGAAGGGCGGACCGTGCTCTTCGTCAGTCACAACCTCGCCGCCATTTCCAAGCTGTGTGGCAGAGGACTCGTGCTGGGCGAGGGCCGGCTGCTGGTGTCGGGGAACACCAGCGAGGCGCTGCGCGCGTACTCGAAGGAGGTCAGCGGCTCCCATGATCTTCCCAGCCGAAATTTCTTTGGGCCGCTGACGGGCAAGTTGCAGTTTCGCGGGGTGTCCATCAACGGGCTGCAAGGCGACGACGATGTGAGACTCTCGCCGTCCGAGGCCGTGAGAATAGCCGTCTGGGGCGCGTCCACCGCGGACCTGCCCTCCTATCGGACGACAGTGTCGATCTATAAGGACGGACAGCTCGTGATCAGCCGACACGACGCGGCCGAGCCGGATCCCCTGCCGCGTGGCGACTTCGAGTCGGAAGTGGTCATCCCGCCGTACTTCTTGAGCCCCGGAGAGTACTGGGTGGAGTTCGGGGGATACACGACGGAAACCGGCGCCTGGACATGGAGCAGAGACCAGGTTCGCTTCCACGTCATCGACGAGTGGAGCAAGGAGTACGACACGCTCTCGAACATGGGCGTGGTCAATCTTCCGGATGCGGGTCGTCGAGTTCACAGGGGGTAGCATGGGCTCGTCGGGCGTGCGTGATGCCCTGAGGGGGATCACGTTAGCTTCAGCGAGGCGGCACCTGAGGGCGATACTTGGGTTGTCACCTGATGGTGACGCGCGTCGGGGCAGGTGATGGCGAATCGGAAGCGGGCGGCCCACTTCCTCCTGGTGCCCGAGCTGGCGGGCTCGCCGCCGAACGAGGCGGTCGTGCAAGCGCTGGGCGAGCTCGGGTACGAGGTGGACCTGTACGCGCCCGGCGGTCGGGGTCGCGCCGACGGAGGAGCGTCGCCTGCTGTCTTTCCCGCGGAGTACAGTCGGCGCTGGATCCTGAAGCACGCGCTCTCCCCATGGTGGCGGCGCTACGCGTTGTTCTCGGGGACAACGGAGGACCCGATGGCGCTGGTCGGGGTCCTTGCCTGGCTGCACCGCCGACCCTCCGTCACGCTTGCCGACGAGATCAAGAGGGACGCCTACCGAGGCAACCGCCCGGAGTGGTGGAAGCGCCTCTGCCGGTGGGCGATGCGGCGTTCGACCCTTTCTGTCGTATTGGAAGCCGAACAAGCCGAGCTTCAGCGCGAGTACGCGGGGCTGCGGCCAGACCACCTCGTAGTCGTCTACCCTTCGTGTTTCCGGATCCCTCCGGGACCCGGTGACCGCAGCCAGTTGAGGCGGGACGCGGCCATCCCTGATGATGCGATCGCCCTCGTATACTCGGGCGTTTTCGGCCACTCGCTTGGTGTGGAGTGGATGCTCGTGGCCCTGGATCAGATTTCCAATCTCCACGTGCTCGCGCAGCTGGTGAACCTTGATCCGCTCGCGCGAGCCCTGCTAAGGAGGACTTCCGGACGGGAGCGTCTCCACGTCGAGGACAGAACCGGCGAGAGGCGTCTTTCGTGGCGCGAGGCATGGTCTTCTGTCGTGGCTGGTGACATCGGCATGGCTGTCTACCATCACTCCGGATCGCAGTGGCTTCGGATGGGGACGAGCTCGAACCGGCTCTGCATGTTTCTCGCGATGGGGATCCCGGTCATCGTGAGCCGGCAGACCAGCTTCGAGTTCGTCGAAAAGTACGACTGCGGCGTGATGGTGGACAGCGAGCGTGGGTTCGTGGACGCGATCCGGTCCATCGGCCAGCGTCTGCCGGAGATGAAGCGGAACGCGCTGAGGTGCGCGGAGGAGTACATCGATGCGCCCGGCCGGTACCGGGCGCTGGTGGTCGCGCTCGGGGCGGTCCGGTGACGGTGGAGCGCCGGGCGGCGCGTCTTTCCAGATGCCGAAGAAGCTCCTGATCTGCTCGCCCTCCTACGCGGTCCACGGTGGCGTCGAGACCATCGTCGCGGACCTGTGCCGGCACCTCCCGGCGTTCGGCTGGGACGCCGTACTGGGTCTCGGGAAGGGCGGTCGGTTCAACGACGTCACGCGGTATCGCGCGGCGTACCCGGACGTCCCGGTGGTGGAGTTCGACGGCGCGCGGGGGACGCGCCAGGCGCGGCGGGAAGGGCTGATCCGGACCATCCGGGCGGTCCGCCCCGACGTCGTCCTGATCGCCCGGGTGTTCGACGCGTACCCCGTCGTGAGCGCCCTCAAGCGGGGCGGAGGCGCTCCGCGGCTCGCGGTGACGATCCAGGCGTACGAGCCCCACTACCTGTTCGACGCCCGCCTCTACCGGGAGCAGATGGACCTCTGCGTGACCTCGGGGGAGATGATCCGACGAGCCGCGGTCGAATGGGCGGGGTTGCCGGAGGAGCGCGTGGTGAGCATCCCGGGGGGCGTGCGTCCCCCGGAGGTTCCCGTCTCCCCCAGGGAGCCGGGCGAGCTGCTGAGGCTCGGCTATGTGGGGCGGCTCGACCCCGAGCAGAAGCGGATCGGGGACCTGGTGGCGGTGCTCGAGATCCTCGAGCGCCGGGGCGTCCCCTTCCGGATGGAGGTGGTCGGGACCGGGCCCGCGGAGGCGGAGCTGCGGACCCGGCTCGGGCACTTCGTGGACGCGGGTCGCGTGTCCTTCCAGGGGTGGCTGAGCCGCGAGGCGCTCTATCACAAGGTCTACCCGGATCTCGACTGCCTGGTCCACTTCGCCCGCACGGAGGGCGTCACCATCGCGCCGCGCGAGGTCATGGCTCACGGCGTCGTGCCGGTGATTGCGCGGTTCGTCGGGCTTGAGATCGAAGGACAGTTCGTCCACGAGGTGAATGCCCTCACCTTTCCGGTGGGCGACGTGGAGGGGGCGGCGGCCTGCGTCCGGCGTCTCCTCGAGGAGCCCGGGCTCCTCCGGCGGCTGTCCGAGAGCGCGATGCGGTCCCAGGGTGGGAGGTACAGCTTCGACGGGGTGACCAAGGCATGGGCCGAGGCCTTCGACCTTTGTCTCGCTCAGCCTGTCCGCACGGGCCCGGTGCCGCGCCTGGTCCTTCCCCCTGACGGGAGGCTGGCCCGGCTGGGTGTCCCGCCATGGCTGGCGCAACGCGTGCGGGACCTGCTGGGCAGACGCCACGAGCATACTGACCCGGGAAGCGAGTGGCCGACGGGGAGCGGACTCCTGACCCCGGAGGCGGCCGAGTCCATCCGGCGGTTCGCCGAGGACCTCGAGGCAACCCGTGGGAAGCCAGCGGTACTCGCCTAGGCAGAAGCGGGGGGTCCTTCTGCTGGACCTGCCCCGCTATCTCTGGGCTCTTCGCCCCGACGGCATGGCTCGGGGGAAGGCGCGCCCCTGGATCTACGTCCGGAACCGCGGCGAGCGCCTGGTGCGGTCGGATCGAGGCGACGGGGTGGCGTGCGCCTGGCAGTGGACCTCGGAGCTTCATGCCCCGCGGGTCTTCCCGGCGCTCGGGCGGCTCCTCCTGCGCTCCGCCCTGCGCGACTTCCCGATCCGGCTGGCCGGACCCGAGGGGTCGCCGGTCTCGGCCGAGCATCCGGACGTCACCTTCCTTATCGGGCACCGGGGCCGGGATCGCCTGCCCCACCTCCTCTGGACCCTCGGCAGCATCGCCGGCCAGAAGGGTGTGTCGCTCGAGTGCGTCGTGGTCGAGCAGGATCACGAGCAGACGGGCCGGGCCCACCTCCCCGGATGGGTACGCTACGTCCACACGGCCCCGCCGTACGAGGGGATGCCGTACTGCCGCACCTGGGCCTTCAACGTCGGCGCACGGCACGCCCGGGGCTCCCTGCTGGTCTTGCACGACAACGACATGCTGGTCCCCGAGACCTATGCGGCCGAGCTCGCGGACAAGCACCGCCGGGGCTACCAGGTGATCAACCTCAAGCGGCTGATCTTCTATCTCTCCGAGAACCACACGCGGCGACTCTTCGAGGGGAGCGCATCGCTGGCGGACTGCGCTCCGGAGAGGATCATCCAGAACCTCGAGGCCGGCGGCAGCCTGGCGGTGGACCGGGACGCCTACCTCGCCCTGGGCGGGATGGACGAGGGGTTCGTGGGCTGGGGCGGCGAAGACAACGAGTTCTGGGACCGGGCGCTGACGCGGTCCGTGTACCCGTTCGGGTACCTGCCCATCGTCCATCTCTGGCATCCCCCGCAGCCGGGGAGGCGTGCCGTCGACGGTCGGGGGGCGACGACGGCGCAATTGAGCGCACGCCGCGCGGCCGTCGCGCCCGCGGCCCGCATCGAGGAGCTCCGCCGGCGCGACTTCGGGAACCCGCTCAGCCCGAATCCCAAGCCCCCGTTGGCGGCCGAGTTGGGGCCCGGTCCGGCCGTGTCGCCCCGATGAGCTTTCGTTTCGGAGCCGTCATCTCCCACCCGACCCAGCATCACTCCCCGGTCTTCCGCGAGCTGGCAAAGGTGCCGGGGCTCAGGGTGAGGGTCTTCTACGCGTGCGACCACGGGGCCCGGGAATCGTACGACCCCGGCTTCCACACGCGCTTCGCCTGGGACGTGCCGCTCCTGGACGGCTACGAGTACGAGATCCTGCGGCCGGGCTTTTCGCCGCGGAGGTTCGGGTTCTGGGAGGTGGACTCGGCATCTTTGCCGGAGCGCCTGGAGGCGTTCCGTCCTCACGCGCTCTGGGTTCACGGGTACGGCCAGAGGCTCTGCTGGCGCGCGGTGAGGTGGGCCAGGGGGCGCTGTGCCGTCGTCTTCTTCGGCGACTCGGAGTTGCTGCACCGGAGGAATCTCGCCGTGCGCGCCGCCAAGCGGCCGATCCTCGGCCGGTTCTTCCGCCGCTGCGATGCCTTCATCACGATCGGCGACAACAACGAGGCGTACTACAGGCACTATGGCGTTCCCCCCGAAAAGCTCTTCCGCGGCGCCTATCCCGTGGACGTCGCGCGCTTCTGCCGGACCCTCGAGGACCGCCCTGACGGCCGCGTGGAGGTCAGACGCCGGTACGATCTACCGCCGGACGATTTGGTCGTGGTCGCCCTCGGAAAGCTCGAGCGCCGCAAGCGCCCGCAGGACCTCGTGGAGGCGCTCTCGATGCTTCCACGGACCGTGAAGGCGACAGCCCTGTTCGTCGGCGACGGTCCGATGCGAGCAGATGTCCTCGAGCGCGCGAGGCAGAAGGGCGTGGCGGATCGGGTCAAAATCACTGGCTTCGTCAACCAGCGTGACGTGCCGCTCGTGCTCCAGGCGGGGGATCTCCTGGCGGTGATTTCGGAGCGCGACCCGCACCCCCTCGCCGTCAGCGAGGCCCTGATCGTCGGACTCCCCGTTGTCGTATCGGATCGGGTCGGCTGTGTGGGCCCCACGGATACGGCGCGTCCCGGTGTCAACGCCATCATCTACCGGTGTGGCGAGGCGGTCGAGCTGGCGCAGGCGATCGCGCGGGTGGCGGGAGACGAGGCGTTGCGCAGGACGATGGCCGGGGCGTCCCGGGCCATCGCGTGGACCCAGGACGCGAGCGTGACCGTGGGGACCGTGCTCGACATCATCGCCGCGTTGAGACCGCCGTTCGGTGGTCGGTGGGGAGACGTTCAGGAAGTCACGTTCGGGCAGATCGCGCAGCATCGTCGGCGGCTGGCCGTAGACATCGCCGCCTGGACCGCGGCCCCGGAGCTCTCGGCGGCGCCGACTGTCGTGGCGGGCGCGCCGTCGCCGAGGCACGGGCGATGACGCGCCATGCCTCTCACGGCCTGGTGAGCACGATCATCCCTGTCTATAATCGCGCGGGGTTGCTCCGCGAAACGGTCGCGAGCGTTCTCGCTCAGACTTACCGCCCCATTGAGATCATCATCGTGGACGACGGGTCCGCGGACGATACGCGGCGGGTGGCTGAGGCGCTCGCACGGGAGCACTCCGCCAAGGTCCGGGTGATCAGCCAGGAGAATCGCGGCCCCGGTCTCGCCCGCGAGGCCGGGCGGCTGGTGGCCCGGGGCGAATACATCCAGTACCTCGACAGCGACGACGTGCTGCTGCCGAGGAAGTTCGAGTTGCAGGTACTGGGGCTGAACGCCTGCCCCGGGTGTGGCGCGTCCTACGGGAAGACGCGCCACAGCACGTCTGGGGGCCAACCCTGGAAGCGGACGGGCGAGAAGATCGCGACGATGTTCCCGGCATTCCTGCAGTCGCGCTGGTGGGACACGTCGACGCCTTTATACCGGCGCGAGGTGACCGACCGAGCGGGGCCGTGGACCAGCCTGTGGCAGGAAGAGGACTGGGAGTACGACTGCCGCGTGGCATCCCTGGGAATCCGACTCCACTACTGCGAAGAGTTTGTATCGGAGCAGCGGGCAGCCGCGACGGTTCGCTTGAGTCGCCACGGCCTGGACGCCCGGCGCAAGATGCGTGATCGCGCAACGGCCCACCGCCTGATCTTCGCGCACGCGAGGCGTGCAGGGATCGGACCCGAGGTTCCGGAGATGCAGCATTTCGCCCGCGAGCTGTTCTTGCTGGCAAGGCAGTGCGGAGCGACCGGCCTGTGCCAGGAGGCCGAGATGCTCTTCGAGCTGGCGCGGCACGCCTCGGGGCCCGAGCGGGGACGCGGGTGGGACTTTCGCTCTTATCGCGCGCTCGCCCGAGCCGTCGGCTGGGAGCGGGCCGGGCGTCTCGCGTGTCTGGCCGACCGGTTCCGGTAGTGCGATCCTCTGTGACCGGTGCTCCCGGCAGCGGCGCGGACGGGCCCGAGGTGTCCGTCGTGATGGGCGTCTACGACTGTGCCTCGGCGCTGTCGCGGACCCTTGACAGCGTTCTGTCCGAAGCAGGGCTGCGACTGGAAGTCATCGTGGTGGACGATGGATCGACAGATGGGTCGGGGGATCTTGTCGACCGGTATGCCCGGACGGATGGCCGGGTCACGGTAGTGCACGAGGACAATCGCGGGCTGACGCAAGCCTTGATCCGAGGCTGTGCCCTGGCGCGCGGAGAGTTCGTGGCCCGGCAGGACGTCGGGGACGTGTCGCTCCCGGGGCGCCTGAGGAAGCAGCGGGAGTGCCTCGAGAGTCGGTCGGAGGCAGTGTTCGTGTCCTGCGGGACGCGGGTCGTCGGACCCGGTGGCGAGCACCTGTACGACGTGCTCTCGGACGAGAGCGAAGTCACCCGGGCGCTGCGGAGCCTCGACGCGGCCAGGCCGAGGGGTCCCGCGCACCACGGCACCGTCATGTTCCGGCGGGCGGCGTACGAGAAGGTCGGTGGCTACCGCGCGGAATTCTACTTCGCCCAGGACCTGGATCTCTGGGTGCGACTGGCGGAGGTCGGTGATCACGCGGTGCTCCCGGAGATCCTCTACCAGGCGGTGGCGGCCCCGGGCTCGATCAGCGGCACCTACCGCCGGGAGCAGGTCGTGCTCACGCGACTGATCGCCGAGTCGGCACGGCGCCGCCGCGCCGGCGCATCCGACGCGGATGTCCTGGCGCGCGCCGCCGCCATCCGGCCATCGGGACCGCCGCGGGCCGGCCGCCTGGCGCGGTCGAGGGCCCTGTATTTCATCGGCGCCTGCCTGGGGCGGCGGCGGGACCCTGCAGCGATGCGGTACCTTCTGGAGGCCATTCGGGAGAACCCCCTGCATCTGAAGGCGTGGTGCCGCCTACTGAGGGCGGGATGAGCCTCGGGCAGCGGACACCCGTCAGCGTCGTGATCCCGACCTATCGCCGCGACCAGGTGCTGCTCGACACGATCGCACACCTGCTGCGGGCGGCCGCGAGGGCGAGCGAGATCCTCGTCGTGGACCAGACGCCGAGGCACGCGGTCGGGACGGAGCGGCGGCTCGGGCAGCTCGACGCGGACGGAAGCATCCGCTGGGTCCGCCTCGGCCGGCCGTCGATTCCCCGCGCCATGAATACCGGGCTGGCGCGGGCGAAGGAAGAGATCGTCCTGTTCCTGGACGATGACGTGGTCCCGGACGAGGGCCTCGTTGCCGCGCACGCGCGGGCGCACGAGGAGCCGGGGGTCGCGGTGGTCGCGGGCCGGGTGGTCCAGCCCTGGGAGGCGGACGGTGCCGCCGAGGACGAGGGCGGGTTCCGGTTCTCCTCGCAGAGGCGCGCGTGGGCCACCGAGTTCATGGGGGGCAACTTCTCGATCAAGCGCTCGGTGGCGCTCCGGATCGGTGGCTTCGACGAGAACTTCGTCCACGCGGCGTATCGGTTCGAGGCGGACTTCGCCGACCGCGTCCGCGCCGCCGGGGGCCAGATCCTCTTCGAGCCTGCGGCAAGCCTCCGGCACCTCAAGGCGGCAGAGGGTGGTACACGCGCGTACGGGAACCATCTCAGGACGGTGATGCCGAGCCACGCCGTCGGGGAGTACTACTACCTGCTCCGGCGCTGGTGGCTCCCCGGCCGCCTGCTGAGGCTGGTCGCGCGGCCGATCGCTGCCGTCAGGACGCGTCATCACCTGCGGCGTCCCTGGTGGATCCCAGTGACGCTCACGGCCGAGATGCTGGCCCTCGGCTGGGCGGCGCTCCTAGCGCTGCGGGGGCCGCGCTATCCCGACTGGAGCGAGCGGTGACCGACGCGCTCGTCGCCCTGGCGCTGGGACTCCTCGGCCTCGGGGCGGCCTGGACGCTGATGGACTGGCGGAAGGGCGTGCTGGTCTGCGTCGTGGTGGGTTTCCTCCAGGATCCCCTGCGGAAGCTGTGGGTGGACGAGCCCGTGTACCTGACGGCCCTCGTGGGGGCGTTCCTGGTCGTCGTCCTGCTCGGCGCCGCGTTGAGGGGTGAGCTGCTCCAGTTCGCCGGGGCGGAGGAGTGGCGCACGGGCTTGCGCCTGCCCGTGCTCGCGGGCGTCGCCGTGGTGCTCGGGCAGGCGGCGCGGACCCTGGTGGAATATGACAGCCTGGAGCTGGTGGCGATCGGGGTGGCCTCGTATCTCCTCCCGGCCGTGGCCGCTGCCCTCGCCTACGCCTTCGCGACGATCGCATCCCGGGTCCGACGCTTCCTGGCGTTCTACACGCTCCTCACTGCCGGGGCGGCGAGCGGCGTCTACCTTGGATTCCTGGGATACGACTGGACGATCCTCGAGCAAGTCGGCCAGGGACTGGTCGTGTTCAGCCAGGAGGGGGTGCCCCTCGAGGTGTACCCCGGCTTCATGCGGAGCCCGGAGGTCGCCGGCTGGCACGCGGCGGCCGCCATCTGCCTCCTCGTCATCCTCGGCACCCTGACGAAGAGCGCGGGAACCAGGCTCGGGATGGGCTTGCTCGTCGTCTTTCTGCTCGGAGCCGGGCTGCTCACGGCCCGGCGCAAGGTGCCGGTGGAGATCGTGCTCTTCCTCCTGCTGTACTGGCTCCTCCTGGCATGGGCGCGGGTGGGCGCGAGGAAGGCCACTGTGGTGGCGGTGGCCGCGGGAATCGTGGGCGTGGCCCTGGCCGCCGAGATCCTGGACCCGCAGGAGGCGGGCCCGAACTTCGACCCGTACGTGCGGCACGGCGTGACGGGGTTCGCCGCTGCCCCGGAGCGTTTCACACTGCTCGGTTTCGGCTCCGTCCAGTGGGCGATTCAGCGGCACGGGGTGCTGGGGGCAGGGGCGGGCACCGGTAGCCAGGGAGCGCAGCACTTTGGCGGAGGCGCGGTTCTCGTGGGCGGCGCGCCAGAAGGCGGCCTCGGGAAGGTCGCCACGGAGCTCGGCGTCCCGGGGCTGCTCGTGTCCGCATGGCTCGCGGTCGCGCTGGCGCGCGCGCTCTGGCGCTCGGCGAGGCAGCTCGCCCGGATCCAGCCCGAGCTGGCTCCGCTCGGCTACGGGCTCCTCGGGTTCCTCGCCGCCAACGCCGTGACCTTCCTGGTCGCGTCACAGGTGTACGGCGACCTCTTCGTCCTCCTCATCCTCGGCTGGGCCGCGGGCTTCGCCCTGGCCGGCCCGCGCCTCACCGAAACGACTCCCCCCGTGGCTCCCGCGGCGGGTTGGCGATGAGGCCGCTCGGCAAGCTCCTCGGCCTTCCATCGGCGGAGCGCCGCGCCTGGCTCACGGCGGCGATCCTCGTTGCTGCCAATGGCGTGGCGCTGCGGCGCCTGCCCTTTCGCCTGGGCGGTCGGCTCGGCGAGCAGGCCCCTGCCTGGGACGACATGCCTCGCAGGCGCGCTGGCGATGGAGGCGCTGTTCGGCCGGCACGGCTACGCTGCGCGCCTGCGCGTCCCTCAGAGTACCTTGGTTCGAAAGGGCAGCGCCGCGGCTGTCGGGTCGTACACAAGGCAGATCGGGCGAGCGGCGCTTTGTTGGGGTAGTTTGGGATAGTACTCTTCGACAAAGGCGCAGTACAGCATCACGAGACGACGCGGATGTTGAGAAGTGCCCTGTTCATCGCGGTTCAGCCCCCTCCAACAAACCGGGTGATGGGCATTCAGTATTCACTGGTCTTGAGACATCTACCTCCTAGTCACTGGCGAATTCACTTTCTGGGCCCAGATCCATTGAGGAATAGCGTGCTACCACCAATGGATGGGATTCCGAAGGGCTGCCTTCACTTTTCCGAATATGTGCCGCTGGCGCGGCGCGCGTCGGTTGAGCGCAACCGCCACGGAGGCGTGACTTGGGCCTACTGGACCGTAATACGTACGCTCTTCTTAGCATTGGAGCGCATGGGTTTGGAACGCATTGGTTTGGGCCGGATACTCGACCGTACGCGTGACGACTTGCTTAGGTGCGCGCTCCAATTGACCTCGAAAGTGTCTTTCGATGTAATCGTTGGTGCGATTCCGGACTTGGTGTACGCAGAAGTCGCGTCAGAAATCGCCACCAGGCGGGATCTCCCACTTATTCTCAACTACCGTGACCCAGTTGGACAGCGGACGGTTGAAGGCTTCACACCAACGGCAGTGGAGCTACAAAGACGCCTCATCGCGGAAGCGCGAGGAATTGTGTTCGCCTCGCCTCTGACGATGTCGCGCTATCAGGATGCGTTCGACATGCGCGGCAAAGTCGTGCGGTTTATATCGTGCTCATTCGAGGATGTGCCGTTAGATTGGGTTGTCGAAAACGGGGAAGATCCGAACGAAATCAGAATCCTCCACACTGGAGATCTGGGACCGTGGAGACCTGTCGACACCCTCGTTGATGCGATCGGAATATGGAACAACCGTCAGCAAGTCCGAGCAGTACTTCAGTGTATCGGTTTTGTTACTAACAAGGCGCGAAGGCATGCACTAAGGGTGCTGGGCGCTCACAATGCGGTACGGTTCGATCGACCGCTGCCGTACACTCTCGCGCGCCGTGAAGCGCAACGGGCTGACATTCTGCTCGTAGTAATCGGCCCTCGGCACGCGGACAACGTCCCAGCGAAGTTTGTTGAGTATCTCGCGTTTAGGAAACCCTTGCTGGTGGTAGGGCCAAGGAATGGAGTTGTAAAGGAACTTTTGGCGCCACTTGGCATTGGGGTCTATTGTGACATCAGTAGCCCGCAGTCTATCAGCGCCGGTATTGAGTACATTGTTTGTCATCGATCAGAATTGGTCCGGGCTTTCAGTGAGAACTGGAGGCAGATTGACAGCTACCACGCGCGGTCTGTAGCTCGTCAGTGGATCACAGCCTTAGACGAGGTTGCGTTCTCTTAGGAGGCGTTCCGTGTGGCACGGCGGTGACTGCAGGGCAGAATGTGGGGTGGGATGGATGCGGAGGGTAGCACGTTTATGGGACGGCGGCCTGATTGGAGTATCGTGGGTGTTGGTTCGGAGCTCGCCCTGGTTACGCGGGCGGTTTCCAGATTGGGCGGGCTGCGAATCGCGCGTACCAGGGCGTTGTCGTGGATGGCAGGGCTGGTCGCTCCACCGGGTCGGGACTTGAGCGCCGGGAGACCAACTCGTCACCATCGCTTCCAGCGCCACGTGTCTAGGTCGCCGGGCTGACAGAAGCCGACGGTCCAGCGGTCGCGGGCGAGGGGGTCGAGGGTGAACTGGAGCCCGGTGCCGGCGAGCGTGACGGGCTGGGGTGGCAGGAACTCGAAGCAGAGATGCCACGGGGCGCCGGGGAAGGCGAGCTCGGCGGCGGCGACGCGCGGGTCGCCGCCGGTCTGTTTCGCCGTGACAATCTCGGCCCAGTGCGGGGGCCGCTCGGGTGAGCGCCAGTGACCCGGGATGGTGAAGTGGACCTTCGGAGCGCGCGTCCAGTCTGGGTTCATACCGACGAGGATGCGGTCACCCTGGAAGAGCAGATGGTATCGGGCCACGTCGTAGGTATGGGCCACTAGGTGCGCGGGAACCTCCGTCGGCCACGTGAAGGCGTGGCGCGTGGCCGGCGAGAGCAGCTCCTGCTGGCCGTCGGAGAACGTGAAGAGGGGGCCGTCGAGGCGGACGGTGCCGTCGTCGGCGGCGAGGGAGCGGCAGAGGCCGGCGAACATCTCGCACTCGGCGGTGAACCGGGGCGCGTGGATCCGGTAGACGGCGGGCGCGGGGTGCCGGTAGACCGGCTCCAGCACCGGCCCGACGGTCACGGGCAGGGCCCGGGGCGCCGAGGCGAGGGTCGGGCCGGAGCCCGGCCCCGCGTGGTGGACGCGATAGGTCACGGTGTGGCGGCCGGGACGGGCGTCCGCCGCGACGACCGTGAGGGCCACCTCCGCGGCCTTCCCGGGTGGGACTGGCCCGAAGGTCGGGCGCGAGGGCTCGACCCGGAGGCCGCCCGTGGGCTCGAACTCGATCCAGCCCGTGACGGGCCGGTCGAGGCCGTTCGTGATCCGCAGGACGAGCGCTCGCCGGTCCCGTTCGAAGACGCGGGCGACGGCGGGCGAGACCTCGCTGACCAGCGGGCTCTCCCGCGGCGTCGCGAGCGGCGGGTCGAGCGCCGCCGGCAGGCGCCCCACGGTCAGGTGGCCGTCCGCGAGCCGGGCCGGCACGGGCTGCCCGTTCAGCGTCACTGAGCCCGTGGCGGCGGGGAGCCTCAGGCCCGTCCATCCGCCCCACGCCGCGATCCTGCCCTCCCGCGCCACCCGCACGTAGCCGTAGTTCCGGAACGCGAACCGCATCCCCGGGTCTCCCGCCGGCGCGAGCGCGTGCTCGGGCAGGCCGGTCTGGGGACCGACGCTGGCCGCGGCGTAGTCCGTGTAGTCCCGGGCGTCCACCCGGACGACGACCGCGTCCCGGCTCCGCGCGAGCACCGTCACGCCGGTGATGCCGGGCGGCTCGGCGTTGGCGAACGGCTCGTGAGTCGCGGCGAAAAGCGTGTCGCGGTGGCCGGCGCGGCGGGCGACGAGCATTCCGATCTGGTGGACATCGGTGCCGTGCGCCACGAGCGTGTCGGGCGCGGCGGCCATGGTCACGCGCACGGCCGCCGTGTGCGCGTACCACTCCGGGCCGTGGCGCGCCGGCGCGACCGTCTTCTTCCGCTCCTCCAGCCACCGCCGGTCGTGCGCCTCCTTGTCGCGCACGGCACGCGCGTCCTGCACGAACTCCAGCGCCCACTGCCCGCCCGTCGTCGTCGCCCGCGTGCCCTCGAGCAGGGTGTACCGCGCCGCGAGCGCATCGGACGGGTGGAAGCGACCGGGGTCGTCGGGGCGCGGGGCGCCGAGGGCGTGGAGGACGTAGTCATAGGTGTGCGGCACCGGGCTCGTGGCGTGGAAGAGGTCCAGGAGGTACTCCGGGGTGAGCAGCAGGACGCGGGTCTGCGCCACGCCTTCGTACACCCCCGAGGCGGACGTCGCGAGGAACTTCACGGCCGGCGTGAACTCGTGGCGGACGCCGGTCGGGGTCGCGTTCCGCGTCTCGCCCTCGTCCACGACGAGGGTGTTGTGGGCGACCGTGTTGCGGGTCCAGCCGATCGCGGGATTCTCGTACTGCACGGCGTTGTAGTCGGGGTAGAGGAGCCGGCCCGCCCCGTGGAGCATGATGCCGAACTTGTCGCGGTGGTCGTGGCCGTAGCCCTGGCTCATCACCTGGAAGATCGCGAGGGCCTTCCCGCTCGTCCAGTAGGCGGGCGACTCGTCGGAGCGCAGCATGGCGAGGCCGTAGCCGGGCCAGATCCGGGATGGCGCCGCCGGGAGCCGTACGTCCGGCAGCAGCGGGCGGCGGTCCACGAGGTTCGGCGCGTACCCCGGGACCATGGCGAGGAACGCCGCGTAGCGCGGGTCCCCGGAGACCGCGAAGGCCTCGGCCAGCTCCTCGTGCAGGTGGAGGCCGGGGCCCGCCGGGTTGACCAGGAAGAGGTCGCCCTCGGCGCTCGTCGCGCCGTCCCCATAGGCGGCCACCCGGATCTGGCCGGCGCCGTATCCCGTGCGCTCGGCGGGGTACGCGGTGTCGAGGTAGTACTCGAGGAGTCCCTTGGGGCTGCCGCCGCTGGGCGAGCGCCGGCTGAACCAGTCCCGGCCGTCGAGGAGATGGAGGCGACGCGACGTGGCGAGCATGAGCAGGAGGCTCTTGTGGGCGATCGGGTAGATCGGCGCCTCGGCCCAGGGTCCGCCGTCCCGGAGCATCGTCTCGAGGACGGGGAAGTAGCCGCCGCGCACGGAGCCCGGGTGGCGATGGAAGCCCCAGGCGAGGAGCTCGGGGTCTCCCGTGACGAGGCCGGCCGTGGCGACCATGACCGTCGGCTTGAAGACGAGGTTCGCGGTCTGGGTCCAGCGGTCCATCGCCCGCATGCGAAACCGGGCGGACGTGCGAATGCCCGCCTCGATGGTCTGGCGCTCGTCGGGGGTCAGGCCCGTGTGCACCCAGTCGTAGGCGACCAGGGCCGCGATGTCCAGGCGGTAGTAGACGTCACCGAGCCACGGCTGGCCGCCTCGGAAGAACTCCGGCCCCGCCTCGAGCGCCCGCCGGCCGAGGTCCCCGCCGGCGTGCCCATACTGGAGGAGCCACCGCCGGGCCGCGGCGAGGTACCTGGCGTCGCCCTCGAGCGCGTAGAGGAACGCCGACCAGTAGCCGTCGCCCTTCTGCGCCGCCGCTCTGACGCGCTCGAGCTCGGCCCGGGCCCAGGCCTCCGTCCGGACCAGGCCGAGGATCCGGGCGCGCTCGCGGGGCGGCAGGAGGAACGGGCGGCCGTGGCTCGGGGGGATCGGCAGCCGCTCGGATGACGCGGCGGCGACCACGAGGGCTGCGATGAGCAACGCGGCGAGGCTCGCCAGGGCCTTGCTCAGGCGTCCACGGTCGCGGCCGCGCATGGACTCATGCATCCCGCGGAGGATCGGTTCGCCCACCACTATACGTCGGGCGGGGCGCCTGGGGGAAGTGGAGGCTAGGGGTGGGTGCTGAGGGCCTGAGCTGGCTATGAACGGTTACGCCGCCAGGTAGGCCACAATTCCATGGCGCACGTATGGGCGGAGTGGCGTGGCATCGTCCTGCTCATGGGCCTCGGCTCGAGCGTGTTGGTTCTTCCTTACGTGGATGCGAGCGGGAAGATGTCGCACGATTCCGCCTACTATTTGAGACTTGCGGCGAACCTGCTGAGCGGCCACGGGTACTATGTCGGTCGCGAGCTGGGGGGCATCGAGGGGGAGTATTTCTCCACCTGGCCGATCGGTTACCCGACGCTCATCGCCGCCGCGGCGTTCGCGCTGAGACTTGATGTTTTCTGGGCTTCGAAGCTGGCGAATCTGATCGCGATCGCAGGCTGCTGTTGCGCCATGCGCCTGCTCATAGGTCCTAGCGGGTATCTGTACGGAGCCGCGTTCCTCACAGGCTCGATGCTCACGCTGAGTGCCTCAACCCTCTCGGAGGCCCCTTTCATGGCCGGTCTGTTGCTTTTCGGCCTTGCTTTGTGGCGTTGCTGGGCTGGTGGCGGGACGCGCTGGTTCGTCGCGGTGGGCGTTTTCGCGCTTGGCCTCTTTCTCCTCCGGTATCACGGGCTGCTTGCCCTGATGCCCATCAGCATTCTCGCGCTCGTGTGGTTCACGAGCCGGGCGTATCGTGCATGCATTAGGATGCTGGGAGTCGCTTCGGGCGTTGCCGCATCGTATGCGGGATATCTGGCGGTCAACATCGCCCTGACGGGGCACGTGACCGGGCAGCCACGTGGTCCGGTGCGGGAGACCAGTGTCGAGCTTGCGATGGGCCTTTTCAAAGCGCAGCTCTCTGAGCTCAATCTCGTGACGCACTATGTAGGCAACACGGCAGCCTCGAAAGCCGTCTGGGGTCTTGCCTGGATGCTTAGCGCGGTGCTTTACCTCGTTGCGCTGCGAGGCGTTCTCAGACCTCGTGCGAAACGCACAGACGGGCGGGCGGACCTATGGGCCTTTTGGGCACTCGTCGGAAGCGCGTATTGGAGCAGTATCGTCCTGCTGCGATGGTTTCTCGCGTTCGACATGTTTGACGAACGGATCCTGGGACCCAGCACGCTGATGTTCGTGGTCGCCGTCCTGAGCTATCTCGAGTTCAACACGCAGGCGTTCAGGCAGGCAAAGGCGTGGTGGCTTGGGATCGTCGTGTGTTCTGTGGCCTGGAACGTCGGGGTGCTTCCGGCATGGGCGCTGGCGAAGGGCAACCTCACGTTTCCGGGTCATGTGCGGATGATCGAGGACCACTACCGGGTCGTCGAAGCTGGGGCAGCCCTAATCTCCAATAACGATTTCGTGCACTTCGTGCGTCCTGATATCCATTTCGACAGGCTCTATCTCGACGACGAGCTCGTGGCGCGAATCGAGACACATTGTCGTTCTGGTCGGCGTAGGATCTACGTGGATCTTGGCCGCCCGCCCGGTGAGATGAGGTACACGTACGAGAAGATCCCTGGGTTCCAGAGGCATAACCGACCCGCCGCTCTTCTAGCGCGGATCACGGACTGCCTGCGCTAACGGGCGTGGTTCCGAAGCGCCGCCTTGTCATTTCGTCGGCTCCAGGGCACCGCCGGGCTGGTCGGGCCGAAGCAGCCTCTTTCGCCGCCCGGGCGCGGTCGCGGGGCGGGCGCCGGGCCCTGGTCCTCGCGTGGCATCGTGATGTGGGTCTCGAGCATCTCGGCCGGCCCGAGCCCAGCCTGGGTGATTGCATATGCATGCACGTGAATGTACGCTCCGCCGCGGGAGGATCAGCAGATGAGGACAACGATCGAGCTGACGGACGAGCACCGGGCGGCACTTCTCGAGCTGGCAGCCCGGCGTGGCGAAAAGGGGTTCTCGGCGCTGATCGCCGAGGCGCTCGACGTGTACCTGAAGGGGGTCGCGGAAGCGGCCGGGCGACGGAAGGCAGCGCTCGCACTCCGGGGCACGCTTCGGGGAAAGCACGCCGAAGCCCTGCGGGCCGCGGCCTGGGCCATTCGTGAGCGCTGGCGGTGATCGTGGCCGGCACGGACGTTCTGATCGCAGGCCGAGGGAGCTCGATTCGGTTCGCGAGCTGAAGGCCGTCATCGCGGAGAAGGTGCTGGCGCCGCTGGCGGTGGCGGGCGCGGCGGCTCGAACTCCCCCGGGGCGAGGTGGAGGTCCGGTACGTGGGCCGCGTCGTCAAGCGAGCGCTGCCGCGGCTCGCGGCAACGCCGGAGGGTCGGCCTCGGGGCCGGTCGGCTGTTCGGCCCCGTTGCGCTGGTGGGAGCGCGGCATGACGCGTGTGCTGGGCATCGTGTGCGCGTTGTCGCTGCTGTACACGGGGCACGATACGTCCGCGGCCGCCGACGCCGGGCCAATCGCCTGGGACATGGCGTCGTTCGTGCGGGTGGTCAATCCGATGCGGCATGACCCGGGCGGACGGCTGCCGCTCTTCCTGTGGAACGTCCCGCTGCCCCGCGACGCCGCGCTGGTGAAGATGCGCCGGGACGGCACGCTGCGCCGCGCGATCGAGCAGATGGCGGAGCGGGGCTTCGTGCCGACGGTCGAGATGGGCTGGGAGTGGACGCCGGAAGGGGCGCTGGCCATGGCCGAGACGCTGCGGGAGGCGGGGCGGCCGGTCTACCTCCTGATCCCGGACGCCCAGCTCATCGAACGCGGCGCCTACGGGGATACCTCGGTGTGGATCGCCGGCCCCGACGCCGCCGCCGGGGGTCGCCAGCGACTCTGGCCGTGTCTGCCGCTCGCCGACCCGCGGCCGAGCGCCGCGCGGGTGCGGGACCTCCTCCTCCCGTTCAAGGACGCGGGCATCGCGGTGAGCGGCGTCTGGTTCGACGACGAGGCCCTGCCTCACCCGTGGAACGGCGTGTACGAAGCCCAGGTAGGCTCGGCCGCGTGCCGCCGGCACTACCCGCCGGGCGCGCTCGCCGACTGGACCCCGTTCCAGCGGTACGTCCTCGAGCTGCGGACGGTGCTCCAGAGCGCGGTGATGGCGGACGCGGTTCATGCGGTGTTCCCGGGCGCCCTGGTCGGGAACTACTACGAGTTCGCGTCGAGCGCCGCCGTGCCGTTCGTGGACGAGCGGGGGAACGTCTATCCGCCGCGCTCGTTGGGCAGGTTGGATGCCCTCATGCCGTCCGCCTACGCCAACACCATCCACCTGGCCCGCCACTCGGGCACGGATCAGCGGCCGACGCAGGAGTGGGCCGATCGCACCTATTTCTTCCTCCTGCTGCGCACCGTCAGCACGGCCAACGCCAACAAGCCCCGCGGCAAGGTGAGCGTGCCGTATGTGAGCCGCTTCGTGCCCGACGACCCGGCTCCGCGGGTTCGCTTCGGGATGAGCCAGCCCGTGTACCGGGAGCTGATCCGACACGTCCTGCTGCGGGGGAGCGACGGCCTCTACCTCTTCAACCTCGGCTACCCGGGCTCCCCCGTGACCCCGGCGGAGTCGTTCGAGTCCGTGGAAGACGCGCGCGCGGTCTACGACGAGCTGCTGGCCCACCGGGAGTTCCTCGACCGGGGACGGCCGATGACCTACGCGGTGCCGGCGATCGATCGCGAGCCCGTGATCTGGTCGGGACTGTGCCTGGCAGACCGGTGCCTGGTGCGCGCCGTCACGCTCGGCGCGGAGACCCGGCAGGTCGAGCTGGACCCGTTCCCCGGCGTGCGCGTGGTGGTGAGGGCCCCGCGGGCGGGCGCGACGTATGTCATTCACCGGGACGGGCGGATCACTGAAGTCGAGAAGATGCCCCGGGCAGGAGGGTCGTGAGTGCTCCGGGAGGGAGGACGGAGGCCCGATCCCCGGGTGTCGCGGCGGAGACGGCCGCCGCGGGCACTGGCCCTGTTGGCGGTCGTGGCGGCCCTGGCGGGGCTCCTGGCATGGCTCGTCGCCGGGCTCGGGCACTGGCTGGTCACGTCGGATGGGCTCGCGTCCGCGCGGGCCATCGTGGTGTTGGGGGGGCACGTGCCCTTCCGGGCGATGGAGGCGGCGCGGCTCTACCAGGCAGGGTGGGCCCGCGAAGTCTGGCTCACGCGCGGAGTCGTCCTCGACGAGGTGGTGGCGCTCGAGCGCCTCGGCATCGAGATCGTCGGCGAAGACGCGTACAACCGGGAGGTCCTCGAGCGCCTGGGCGTGCCGCCGGGCGCGATCCGGGTCTTGCACCCGCGGGTGCGGAACACCGCGGATGAAGTGCGGCTCATCGCCGGCGAGGCGCGGCGCGTCGGCGGCGACCGGGTGATCCTCGTGACGTCCAAGGCGCACAGCCGGCGTGTCCGGGCGACGTGGCGCGCCGTCGTCGGCGAAGTGCCGCGCGCGGTCGTGCGCTACGCGCCCGAGGACCGCTACAACCCGGATGGCTGGTGGCGTCGCACCCGGGACGCGTTGACCGTCTCGCGGGAGGTGCTGGGGCTCGCGAACGTCTGGGCGGGCTTCCCCGTCCAGCCGGAGGAGCGGTGACTTTTCAGCCGGGCATGGCCTGGTACCGTTACAACCTGCTGGAACTCCTTAGGGGCGCAACGAATAGCTCAGGGACGGCCCATCGAACTCGCTGACCAGGGTGTTCAAGACGTCTCGTCCGATCAGGGCAATCGGGAGCGGACTGCCGGTCACCTCGAGGCTGGGGAAGCTACGTCCGTCAAATTCCACATTGGCCACGTACAGCCGGCTTGTTGTCCGAGTGCCGTCTGCATTGGTGAACGTTCGATGACCCGTTGGCCGCAGGCGTAGGTTCCGCGCGACCGTTTCGGGAACCTGGGTGTAATCGGCTCCCGTATCCCAGAATTCCCTGCACACTTTCGCTCGCACCACTCCAGTGAAAGATGACAACCACCCAGGGTCCAGGGATCGGTCCCCCGAGGGGGGCAGTGTATGCAGGCACTCTAGATTTGGAAGGGCGTCACCTGATAGGCGACAGCAGACTGTCCGACGTAGCCGATGTAGACCGGAACATCGCCGAACCGAGCAAAAAACCTCTTCACGAGGTTGTCCCGGCTCACGTCAGAATCCACAACGGAACCGCGGTGGACCGCAACGAACAGCCCGCGGAACTTGGACTCCAGGTCGGGCAAGAGCGTCAGAAACGCGGTGTGCTCCCGCTCAAACGCCTCAATCTCTTGACGCTCTCGCTGCTGCTTGAGCGTGACTGATACATCCAAGGGGCGGTAGTCCGATGGTTCGGCGCGGTCCTGCGCCGCCGGCACTGGACGATCCTGACTACCCCAGAGCAACCATCCCCCGATAGGGTTAGCGAGCCTGACCGTGGCCACCGCGAACACAACTTCGCCGCGGTCGTTCCTCTCTTCCCATCCGACCTGCGGCGCTAGTAGCGTCGTCATGACTGTGGCCTCCTCAGCTCGTCTGGTGTTCGGGCTCACGGTTTCTGACAGCACTCTGCTCGGGATCATTGTGCTCGCC